>NZ_JBFUFS010000001.1:0-459359 GCF_056403335.1 Rhodobacter sp. P2_H5
TTCCCTTCATTCATCTACATTTCAAAGAGCGTGAGGACAAAACTTTTCGAGGCGCCAGTTTCCTAGCGTTCCCCGAACCGCCGTATCTTCAGAATTTCCCACAACCGCCTTCAGCTTCCGCCTCAAACCGCTGCCACCCACCCGCTTCCGCCACCGTCTGGCGTCGTCTGCGTCTCGGTGAGGCGGTATTTAGGGAAACACAACAAAACCCGCAAGCACAAAAAACACATCCCGTCGCATTTTCTTCGTAAATCCTGATTTTATAGCAAAATCCGTGGCTTGGTGAAACTTTGACCAAGTGGTCAGGGGTTCTGGCGCAAGATTGTTGCGCCAGAAAGTCGGGGAATCAGACCCAGACCAGACTTTTCGGCCCATTCCGGACGAGACGCACCAGCAGAAGCGCGGCCAGGATCGCCACGTAGGTCAGCATTTCTGTCGTGTAGACCTTTCCGACCATCGTGAAGTGCAGGACGGCCAGAATCGTCGCCGGATAGGCCAACCTGTGCAGCTGGTTCCACCTTTGCGCGCCGAGCTTGCGGATTGAAAGGTTGTTCGAGGTCACCGCGAGCGGGATGAGCAGGACCAAGGCCGTCATCCCGATCAGGATGTACCAGCGCTTATAGAGGTCGGGCAGGATCTGCCCCCAGCGCAGGCCCATGTCGATGGTCAGCCAGGCGGCGAAGTGCAGCACGACGAAAGCAAAGGCCACCAGGCCCAACTGGCGGCGGAACCGCAGCAGGTTCAGCCCGACCCAGCGCAGGGGGGAGACGAAGAGCGTGGCGATCAGCAGCCGCAGGGCCCAGAGGCCGAGGCCCCATTCGATGCCGCGCACCGGGTCGGTCTGGGAGAGCCCCTGAAAGATCACCCAGGCCGCCAGAGCGAGACCCAGGAGATAGATCGTCCAGACCGGCACCCGGCGCAGGGATTTGTTGATCTTGTCCAGCATCAGTAGTTCTTCGCCAGATCCATGCCGGCATAGAGGCTGGCCACCTCATCACCATAGCCGTTGAACTTCAGTGTGTCCTGGCGGCCGGCAAAGAGCCCTGCCCCGATGCGCCGTTCGGAGGCCTGGCTCCAGCGCGGGTGGTCGACCTCGGGGTTCACGTTGGCGTAAAAGCCGTATTCGTTGGCGGCCATCATGTTCCAGGTGGTTTGCGGCATCTGATCGGTCAGGCTGATCCGCACGATCGACTTGACGCTTTTGAAACCATACTTCCACGGAACGACCAGACGGATCGGCGCGCCGTTCTGGTTGGGCAGGTCTTTGCCATAGAGGCCGGTGGCCATCAGGGTCAGCGGATTCATCGCCTCGTCCAGGCGCAGGCCCTCGCGGTAGGGCCAATCGAGGATGCCGGATTTCTGGCCGGGCATTTCCTCGGGGCGGACCAGGGTTTCGAAGGCGACATATTTGGCCGAAGGTTGTACCCCGATCTTGCCAAGCAAGGCGGAGAGCTGGAAGCCGTTCCACGGGATGACCATCGACCAGGCCTCGACACAGCGGAAGCGGTAGATGCGTTCTTCGACGGTCAGGCCGGAAATCAGGTCGCCCAGATCGTAGTCGCCCGGCTTGTCGACCATGCCGTCGACCTTCACCTTCCAGTTCGTCGTGGTCAGGCTGCCGGCATTGGCAGCGGGGTCTTCCTTGCCGGTGCCGAACTCGTAATAGTTGTTGTAGCCCGAGATCTCCTCGAAGGTGTTGGGTTTGTCGTCGGTGGAATATTGGCTTTTGGCCAGCGCAGGCGAGGCCAGCAGGGCGGCACCCGCGGCGGCGATGATCTGACGGCGGTTCAGGAAAACGGATTGCGGGGTCACGTCGGACCAACGCAGGTGAGTTTTGAAAGACATTCGAATCTCCTCTCATGCCCAAAGGCGGATGATGGGGCCGGGCACCGGGAAACAACGGGCCGCCTCTGAGGACATTACGGCCTTGAAGGCGGCCGCGTTTCAAATATCGGGCACACAATTCCGTGATCGGCGGAAGTCCGGGTGCTTTTGGCTGGCAAGGCGGCCCCACAGCGCGGGGCCGCGGGTCTTCAGATCTTGTGGGCGCGCAGATAGTCGTAATAGGGCAGCGCCTCATCTGCGAGGCGCTGGAACTCGGGCGCGAGGCTGGGCAGCGGGCCTTCGGGCGCATCCAGACCGGTGGATTGGTGGACGGCGTTGTACCAATGCGGCGCCCAGGCGCCGTCATAGGGTTTGGGGCCGGCGGGCCAGGACAGCATCTTTTCGGTAAAGGGAATGTCGAGCGCCGCACAGAGCCGGGTCAGGGTTTCACGCGGAGCGGCGCGGATATCGTAGCTGTCGACCACCACCGGCGGCTCGCCCAGCCAATCGGTGACCTCGTTGTAAAGATGCGCCTGCTGGACATAGCCGATGTCGTGCAGCGTCGGGCTTTCGCGTTTTTTGGAGTAGCTGGCGACGACATAGGCCGGATGGCGGATCAGGAAGACATTGGTCAGGCCCAGCATGAAGCCGCGCTCGAACTCCTTGATCATGTGGAGGGTCATGTGTTTCTGGTAGAAAAGTTGCTGCGCCTCCGGGATTGGACCCAAGCAGGCTTCCGCCACCCTTGCGGGATCCGGCTCGCCCGCCGCAATGACCTCGGGCGCCATCGGATGGGCAATTCCGGTGGCTTTCAGATAGGCGGCGTAGAAGGGCTCGTCCCAGACGGCGCAATCGCCGCGGGCGGCGAAGGCATACATCAGGGCGGTGGAGAGGTTGCGCGGGCCGCTCCACATGGCGATTCGGGTGGTCTTGTTGGCGTCTTGCATCTGTCTTCCTTGCGTCTCTACGCGCGTCTTTTTTCAGGCCCCGATTTTCAGGCTCCAACAAGCTCTTTGTAGAGCGCCCGGATGCGTTGGGTTACAGGCCCCATCTCGCCACTGCCGATCTTGCGGCCGTCGATGGTGCTGACGGGGGTCTGCGCGCCGAAGGTGCCGGTCAGGAAGGCCTCGTCGGCGCTATAGGTGTCAACGAGAGAGTAATTGCGTTCGAAAACCGGAATGTCCTTGGTCCGGCAGAGGTCGATGACCTTCTGACGGGTGATGCCGTTCATGCAGTAATCCCCGGTCGAGGTCCAAACCTGCCCCTTGCGCACGATGAAGAAATTGCAGGCGTTGGTCGTGTTCACAAAGCCGTGGACGTCGAGCATCAGCGCCTCGTCCGCGCCGGCCTTTTCGGCCGCGATACAGGCGAGGATGCAGTTCAGCTTGGAATGGCTGTTCAGCTTGGGGTCCTGCGTCATCGGCAGGCCGCGCATATGCGGCACGGTGGCCAGGCGGATCGGCCGCGGCAGTTTCTGGCGCGAATGTTCCATGATGATCACCATGGTCGGTCCGCGCTGGCTGAGTTTCGGATGCTGGAAGGGCCGGGTTTTGACGCCACGCGTCACCATCAGGCGGGCGTGGGCATCGGTGGTGAAGCCATTGGCGGCCTGGGTGTCATAGACCGCCTGAATGACCTGCGCCTTGGTCAGGGCGATATCGAGGTCGATGGCCAAGGCCGCCTCGAACAGGCGGTCGATGTGTTCTTCGATGAAGGTCCAGCGGTTGTTGTACAGCCGGATCCCCTCCCACACGCCATCGCCCATCATGAAGCCGGAATCGTAGACGGAAACCATGGCCTCGGCCTTGGGGACGATCTTGCCGTTGACGTAGATCAGGATCGCCTCGTTGCGGGCGTCATCCTCGGCTTGGTGGGTGGAAACATTGTCAGTCATCTGGTGCCCTCGATTTGGCGCAGAAGGTAAGGGGGGCTTTCGGGGAAGGGAAGGGTTGGTTAGGGTTTGCGGCCAGAGTTCGGGGGAAGATGTGCAAGACGAAGTCACGCCGATGATGGCGCAGTATCTGGAGATCAAGGGCCGCTATCCCGGCGCCTTGCTGTTCTACCGGATGGGCGACTTTTACGAGATGTTCTTTCAGGACGCGGTCGAGGCCTCGGAGGCTTTGGACATTGCCCTGACCAAGCGCGGGACGCATGGCGGCCAGCCTATCCAGATGTGCGGCGTGCCAGTCCATGCGGCGGAAGGGTATCTGCTGGGCCTGATCCGCAAGGGTTTTCGCGTGGCGATTGCCGAGCAGATGGAAGACCCGGCCGAGGCCAAGAAGCGCGGCTATAAATCCGTCGTGAAACGCGATGTGGTGCGGCTGGTGACCCCCGGCACGCTGACCGAGGACAGCCTGCTGGAGGCGCGACGGTCGAACTATCTTTGCGCCTTTGCCGAGTTGCGGGATGAAGGGGCTTTGGCCTGGGCCGATATCTCGACCGGGGAGTTTCGCGTGATGCCCTGCCCCCCTGCCCGGTTGGCCGCCGAACTGGCGCGGCTGGCCCCGCGCGAGGTGCTGGTATCCGAGACGCGGGAAAGCGTCTGGGCCGAGGTGGTGCACGAAGCTGGCGCTGCGATCACGGCGCTGTCGCGGGGGAGTTTTGATTCCTCGGGGGCAGAGGCGCGGGTGGCGGCCTTGCATGGTGTGGCGGGGCTGGCGAGCTTTGGCGCCTTCGGCAGGGCCGAGGTGTCGGCCATGGGCGCGCTGGTGGATTATCTGGAACTGACGCAGCGCGGGAAACTGCCCTTGCTGCGGCCCCCGGTGCGGGAAGCCTCGGGCGGGACGGTGCAGATTGATGCAGCGACGCGGCGCAATCTGGAACTGACGCAGGCCCTGTCGGGCGGGCGCGAGGGTTCGCTTCTGGCGGCGATTGACCGGACGGTGACGGCACCCGGAGCGCGGCTGCTGGAGGTGCGGCTGTCGAGCCCCTCACGCGATCTGGCGGTGATCGGCGCCAGGCTGGAGGCGGTGCGCTGGTTGGTCGAGGGGTCTGCGCGCCACGATCTGCGCGATGCCTTGCGGATGGTGCCGGACATGGACCGGGCGCTGTCGCGGCTGGCTTTGGAGCGTGGCGGGCCACGCGATCTGGCGGCGATCCGGGCCGGGCTTGCGCAGGCGGCGCGGATTGATCTGCCCGGCGCGCCGGAGGCCTTGGTCGAGGCTTGCCAAGCGCTGCGTGGGCAAGAGGATCTGGTGGCGCTGCTGGACCGGGCGCTTGTGGCGGAACCGCCGCCGATGGTGCGCGATGGCGGTTATATTGCCGAGGGGTTCGACGTTGATCTGGATGCCACCCGCCGCTTGCGCGACGAGGGGCGCGCTGTGGTGGGCGACATGCAGGCGCAGTTCATCGGGGAGACCGGGATATCATCGCTTAAGATCAAACATAACAATGTCTTGGGCTATTTCATCGAGGTGACCTCGCTGCATGCCGACAAGCTTTTGGGCGGCGGGCGGTTCATCCATCGGCAGACCAATGCCAATGTGATGCGGTTTTCGACCGTGGAGCTTAGCGAGATGGAGACGCGGATCCTGAACGCGGGGAACCTCGCGCTGGAACAGGAGAAGGCGCATTTCGATGCGCTGCGGGCCGAGGTTCTGGCCCGGGCCGCGGCGATTGCCGGGGCGGCGCGTGGGTTGGCGGAGCTGGACCTTGCGGCGGCGCTGGCCGATCTGGCGGTGGCGGAGGATTGGAGCGCGCCAGTTGTGGATGATAGCCGCGCCTTCGTGGTCGAAGGCGGGCGGCATCCGGTGGTGGAGCGCAGCCTGAAGCGGCAGGGCGTGGCCTTTGTGCCGAATGACTGCCGGTTGACGGAAAAGGAGACGCCGGCGATCTGGCTGATCACCGGACCGAACATGGCGGGGAAATCGACCTTCCTGCGGCAGAACGCGGTGATTGCGCTGCTGGCGCAGATGGGGAGTTTTGTCCCGGCGCGGATGGCGCAGATCGGCCTTGTCAGCCAGCTGTTCAGCCGGGTCGGGGCGGCGGATGATCTGGCGCGCGGGCGGTCGACCTTCATGGTCGAGATGGTCGAGACGGCGGCGATCCTCAATCAGGCGGATGACCGGGCTTTGGTCATTCTGGACGAGATCGGGCGCGGGACGGCGACTTATGACGGGTTGTCGATCGCCTGGGCCACGCTGGAAAACCTGCATGCCGTCAACCGCTGCCGCGCGCTGTTTGCCACGCATTACCACGAGATGACGGCTTTGGCGGGCAAGCTGAAGGGGGTGAAGAACGCCACCGTCACGGTCAAGGAGTGGGAGGGCGACGTGATCTTCCTGCACGAGGTGCGGGAGGGGGCGGCGGATCGCAGCTATGGGGTGCAGGTGGCGCGGCTCGCCGGTCTGCCGCATGCGGTGGTGGAACGGGCCAAGGTCGTGCTGGAGGCCTTGGAGAAGGGCGACCGGGACCGGCCGTCGCAAAAGGCGCTGATTGACGATCTGCCGTTGTTTCGCGCCGTGAAGGCAGAGCCGACCTTGCGGGTTGCAGCCTCCGCGGTGGAGGCGCGGTTGAAGGAGATCAGCCCGGATGATCTGTCCCCCAAGGAGGCCTTGGGGTTGCTTTATGAACTGAAAGGTTTGATGCCCTAGGCGACCCGGTCAGGCGCGGTCCAGCACCTCGACCGCGAGGATGGTCGGCAGGTGGCGGGCGACCTCGGTCCAGGTGTCACCCTCATCCGTGCTGGCAAAGACCGAGCCGCTGTTGGTGCCGAAGTAGATGCCGGCCTTGTCCCGCATATCGCCTGCCATGGCCTGGCGCAGGACGGTGAAATAGCAGGCGGTCTGCGGCAGGCCGTTCCGCAGATCGGTCCAGCTTTTGCCGCCATCGCGCGAGCGCCAGACGGCAGCGGCGGCCCCCGGCGGATAACGCCCGGCGGTGTCACCGTTCAGCGGCAGGGTCCAGAGCACATCGGGGTCACGCGGATGGACCCGGATCGGGAAGCCGAAGGTCGAGGGCAGGCCCTCGGTGATATCCTCCCAGCTGCGGCCACCATCGGCGGAACGCCAGACGCCGTGATGATTCTGCTGGTAGAGCACATCCTCGGCCCCCGGGGCGCGCATCATGTTGTGGACGCAGTGCCCGGTGTCGCCATCCCTCGGGGCGGCGGGGTGGTCGTGATGGATGTGGGGCACGGTGTTCGAAAGGCGATTGCGCCGCTCCCAGGTCACGCCGCCATCTTCACTGGCGAAAACTCCGGCGGCGGAAATGCCGATCCAGAGTTTTTTGGGGTCCTTGGGGTCGCTGACGATGGTGTGGAGCACCAGACCAGCCGCCCCGCCCTGCCAGCTTGAAGCAGAGGGATGATCGGTCAGGCCGGGCAAAAGCTGCCAGGTGGCGCCTTGGTCGTGGCTGGCCAGCAGGCTTGCGGGCTTGGTGCCGGCGTAGAGGGTCTGGCCCGCCTGCCCCAGCGACCAGATTTGGGCGAACGTGTCGCCGAAGGGCAGCGGGCTTTCGGTCCAGCCGATGCTGCGGGCGAAATCCGGGTCGTTGGCGGCCCAGTCGTCGATCTTGCCCTTGGTCAGCTTGGCCAGCGTCCAGGTTGCGCCCTGATCGGCGGAGCGCCAGATTCCGGCGCCGCTCCACTCACTGCCGCCACCGGCCCAGATCTCGCCGGTTTCGGGATCGCCGATCATGTGGTTGATGACCCAACCATCGCAGAACGGACCGGACACGGCCCAGCCTGAGCGGTCAGCGCCGCCTGAAATCAGGAAAGCGCCCTTGGTCGTGCCGACGAGCAGGGTCAAGCCTTGGGCCATGCGAGCCTCCGTTCCGGAACCTCGCGGAGTGTAGCATGAGGGACGCAGGGCGCAAAGTCCTTGCCGCGCTGCGTCCCGTCAGGGGTCTCAGCCTTGGGTGTTGGACGAAACACCAACCTGCGCCGGGCGCAGCAGGCGGTCGTGCAGCATGAAGCCTTCGGTCATCACCTGGATGATGGTGCCGGCCTTGGTGCCCGGCAGGGGTGCCTCGAACATGGCCTCCATGCTTTGGGCATCGAAGACATCGCCGACGGCGGGCGAAATCGGGCGCACGCCGTGCTTGGTCATCACATGGGTCAGCTCGCGCAGCGTCAGTTCGACACCTTCGGTCAGGGCGGCGGCCTGGGTCTTGAGCTCCTCCGGCACGGCGGTCAGAGCGCGCTTGAGGTTGTCGTAGACGGGCAGGAGGTCGCGGGCGAGGCGGGTCGAGCCATATTGCTCGGCCTCGCGGCGGTCACGTTCGCCACGCTTGCGGGCGTTTTCGGCATCGGCCAGGGCGCGCATGTAGCGGTCGCGCATCTCGTCGCGCTCGGCCTTGGCGGCAGCCAGTTCTTCGCTTTCCATGAAGGATTCGAGATCCTTCAGATCAATCTCTTCGCCGTCGGTCTTCGGGCCTGTCTTGTCATCTGCCATTCTGTTCCACCTTTTCAAACTCAGCCCTTGCCCCGTCCGGAGACCATGCGGCCCACCAATTGCGCCGTATAGTCCACGATCGGAACAATCCGCCCATAGTTGAGTCGGGTCGGGCCGATGACGCCAATGGCGCCAATGATCTTTCGGTCGGCGTTCATATAGGGAGAAACCACCAGAGTGGAACCAGAAAGTGAGAAAAGCTTGTTCTCGGAACCGATAAAAATGCGGACACCTTCGCCGGTCTCGGTCATTTCAAGGAAATCGGCGATGTCGCGCTTGCGTTCGAGGTCGTCAAAGAGCGTGCGGATGCGGTCGAGGTTGAGGGATTCGGGGTCGGCGTCAATCAGATTGGCCTGGCCGCGCACGATCAGACGCTCGCCGCGCTCGCCGGCGTTTTCCCAAAGGGCCAGGCCGTTTTCGACCATGTCCCGGGCCAGAACGTCGATCTCTTGCCGGTTCAGGGCAATCTGGGCGGCGATCAGGGGGCGCAGTTCCGAGAGGCGGCGGCCTTCGGCGATGGAGTTGAGGAAATTCGCCGCCTCGCGCATCGAAGAGGGGGTCTGGCCGGGCGGCGGGTTGAAGACGCGATTTTCGACATGGCCATCGACGAAGACGAGGACCACCAAAGCGCGTTCGGCCGAGAGGCTGACGAATTCGATATGGCGGATCGCGGTTTCCTGCTTTGGCGCCAGCACCAGCGAGGCGGAGCGGGTGATGCCGGACAAAGCCGCGCCGACGTGATCGAGGAGGGAGGCCACGTCGGTATCCTCACGCTCGACCGAGGATTCGATCTTGGCGCGGTCGGCCTGATCGATCGTGCCGACCTCCATCAACCCATCGACGAACATCCGCAGGCCCAGCTGGGTCGGGATGCGGCCGGCCGAGACATGCGGGCTGTCGAGCAACCCGAGGTATTCCAGATCCTGCATCGTGTTGCGGATCGTTGCGGCTGACAGCTTTTCGGTCATCGAGCGCGTCAGGGTGCGGGAGCCGACCGGATCGCCGGAGCTGAGATAGGATTCCACAACGCGACGGAACACCTCGCGGGAGCGGTCGTTCAGTTCGGTCAGGATCGCGGATTTGTCGGCCATGTCCCTATGTAGGGACCGGGGGGCCGCGCCGTCAATCGGGGTTGCACCCGGGGGCTGCAGCGTCATATCTGGCCTTGACAGAAAAACTTGAGAAAAAGGTGGAAAATGCGTCCTTCTGGCCGGAAATTGGATGAACTGCGGACGGTGTCGATCGAGGCCGGGGTGATGAAACATGCCGAGGGTTCTTGCCTGATCAAGATGGGCGACACGCATGTGCTGTGTTCGGCCTCGATCGAGGAGAAGCCGCCGAGTTTCCTGAAGGGAACCGGCCTCGGCTGGGTCACGGCGGAATATGGCATGCTGCCGCGTGCAACCGGGTCGCGGACCCGGCGCGAGGCGGCGGCGGGCAAGCAATCGGGGCGCACGCAGGAGATTCAGCGGCTGATCGGGCGGGCCTTGCGCGCCGGGGTCGACCGCTCGGCCTTGGGCGAGCGGCAGATCGTGATCGACTGCGACGTGCTGCAGGCCGATGGCGGGACGCGCTGCGCCTCGATCACCGGGGGCTGGGTTGCGTTGAAGCTGGCGGTGAACAAGCTGATGAAGGCGGGCGTGATCATCAGCGACCCGATGATTGACCATGTAGCTGCGGTGTCTTGCGGCGTTTATGCCGGGCAGGAGGTGCTGGACCTGGATTATGCCGAGGATTCGGTTGCGGGGACCGATGGGAACTTCGTCCTGACCGGGCGCAAGCGGATGATCGAAGTGCAGATGTCGGCCGAAGGGGCGACCTTCTCGCGCGATGAGATGGCCAAGCTGCTGGATCTGGCCGAGGCGGGCGTTGCGGCGCTGGTTGCGGCGCAAAAGGCAGCGATTGGGGCATAGGATGCGTATTCTGCCAGGTGAGACGCTACTGGTAGCGACCGGGAACCGCGGGAAGCTGGTGGAGATCTCTGCTTTGCTGTCGCCTTACGGGGTGAAAGCCGTGTCGTTGGCCGACCTGGGCCTCGGTGAGCCGGAAGAGACCGAACGCAGCTTTGCCGGCAATGCGTTGCTGAAAGCCAGGGCGGGGGCGAAAGCCTCTGGCCTGGTGACGCTCGCCGACGATTCGGGGCTGATGGTCGATGCCCTGGGCGGCGCGCCCGGGGTTTACACCGCCGACTGGGCCGAAGGTGCCAAGGGGCGCGACTTTGGCGTGGCGATGGCAAAGACCTGGGATCTTTTGCAGGCGGTCAGGGCCCCTACCCCGCGCAGCGCCGCCTTTTGCTGCACGCTGGCCCTGGTGCGGCCCGATGGAGAATCGCAGGTGTTTGCCGGCAAGGTGCATGGCCAGATCGTCTGGCCGGCGCGGGGCCAGCAAGGTCACGGCTATGATCCGATTTTCGTGCCGGATGGCCATGACCAGACCTTTGGCGAAATGGAAGAGGCGTTGAAGAATCGCATCAGCCATCGGGCGGATGCCTTTGCAAAACTCATCAAGGAATGTTTCACGTGAAACTTATCTCCACCGGATCGCCCTTCGAGGCGACAATGGGTTACAGCCGGGCGGTCGTGAAGGCCGGCTGGTGCTTTGTGTCGGGCGTGACCGGCTATGACTACAAGACCATGGAGATCCCGCCGGGCATCGCCGACCAGGCCCGCAACTGCTTTGCGACAATTTCCGGCGTGCTGGATCAGGCGGGCTTTGCGATGGGCGACATCGTGCGGGTGCAGTATACGGTGACCGATGCGGCACTGGTCGAAGAGGTGATCCCGGTTCTGGGCGCAAACCTTGGCCAGATCCGGCCCGCCGCGACCATGGTGATCGCAGCGCTGATCCGGCCCGAGATGAAGATCGAGATCGAAGTGACGGCGTTCAAGGGATGATGATGGAAGACTGGCGCAACGGCGGCTTCGGCCTTTACCTGCATTGGCCGTTCTGCCAGTCCAAATGCCCCTACTGCGACTTCAACAGCCATGTTGCGAGCCATGTTGACCAGAATCTCTGGCGCAAGGCCTATCTGGCCGAAATCTCGCGCGTTGCGGCTGAAACCAAGGGCCGGGTGCTGAACTCGGTCTTCTTTGGCGGCGGCACGCCTTCCCTGATGAACCCGGACCTGGTGGCTGCGATTCTGGAGGCGGTCGGCAACGGCTGGACCTTGGCCAATGACATCGAGATCACGATGGAGGCCAATCCCAGCTCGGTCGAAGCCGGGCGGTTTGCCGGGTATCGCGACGCTGGGGTGAACCGCATCTCGATCGGGATGCAGGCGCTGAACGATGCCGACCTGAAACGTCTGGGCCGCATGCACAGTGTGGCGGAGTCCAGGGCGGCCTTCGAGATCGCCCGCAGTACCTTTGACCGGGTGAGTTTCGATCTGATCTACGCCCGACAGGATCAAAGCGCCGAAGCCTGGCAGGCCGAATTGCGCGAGGCCCTGTCGATGGCGCCGACTCACCTTTCGCTGTACCAGCTGACAATTGAAGACGGCACCGTCTTTGGCGCGCGCCACGCTTTGGGCCAGCTGCGCGGATTGCCGGATGAAGACTTGTCCTCCGATATGTACTTGCTGACTCAGGAGATGTGCGAAGCGGCGGGGCTTCCGGCCTATGAGGTTTCAAACCACGCCCAGCCCGGGCAGGAATCGCGGCACAACCAGATCTATTGGCGGATGGGCGATTACGCCGGCATCGGGCCAGGCGCCCATGGTCGCCTGACGCTGAACGGGCATCGCTGGGCGACCGAGGCGCCAAAGCAGCCGGGGCGCTGGCTGGAACAGGTCGAAAGCGGTGCTGCGGGGGAAGATCCCCGGCACGGGTCGACCAGCGAAGACCATGCGATGGAATATCTGCTGATGTCGCTGCGCCTTGCCGAAGGCAGTGACATGACGCGCTTTGCAGCCATCGCCGGGCGCGACCTGCCACAGGCCAAGATCGACGAGCTTGTTGCCGACGGTCTGCTGAAAACGACCCAGAACCGGCTGCAGACCACGCCGAACGGCCGGCTGCTGCTGAACGCCATCTTGCGGGAATTGCTGGTCAACTAGGGCTTACATCGTCCGTTCAGGCATCATGTCGCGCGGAATCTTGGACAGCACGTCACAGAGCAAGTCGAGGTCTTCCAGGGTGCGATAGCTGATGCTCAGCACCCCGCCCTCATCAATGCCACGGTGGTCGATCTTGACCACCATGCGCAGATTGGCCGAAAGATCGGCCTCGATCGCGCGGGTGTCGGCGTCCTTCTCGGCCTTGCCGCCACTGCGCGGCTGCTTGGTGCCCACCGTTTTGGCAAGCTTTTCCGTCTCGCGCACCGAAAGACCGCGGCGCACCACCTGACTGGCCAGAACCGCGGGGTTCGGCGCGGTGATCAAGGCGCGGGCATGGCCGGCCGAAAGATCCCCCTTGCGCAGCATGTCCTGCACCGATTCGGGCAGCGTCAGAAGGCGAAGAAGGTTGGCCACATGGCTGCGGCTGCGCGACAGGGCCTCCGCCAGCTTCTCCTGAGTATGGCCGAAACGCTCGATCAGCTGACGGTAGGCCATGGCCTCTTCGATCGGATTGAGGTCCTCGCGCTGGATGTTTTCGATGATGGCGATTTCGAGGACTTCGACATCGGTGAACTCGCGCACCACGATCGGCACTTCATGCAGACCAGCGATCTGGGCTGCCCGCCAACGACGCTCACCCGCGACGATTTCGTACTGCCCCTGCCCGCCGATCGCCCGCACGATCAGCGGTTGGACGATGCCCTTTTGGCGGATCGACTGGGCCAGTTGCTCCAGCGCATCGGGGCTGAACTCACGGCGGGGCTGATCCGGGTTGGGTTGAATCCGCTCGACAGGCATGAACTGCGTCGGGCGCGGCTGCTCGGGGCCCTCAGCCGCAGGTTCGCCCAGGTTCGCATCCGCCAGAAGGGCAGAAAGCCCCCGACCAAGGCCGCGACGATCCAGCTTCTTTTCCATAACTCAGGTCCTGACTTTTTCGACGGCGCGCGGGTGGCGGGCCAGAATCTCGGCTGACAGATTGCGGTAGGCCTCACTGCCCTTGGAGGCCGCATCATACTGCATCACGGGCATGGCGAAAGAGGGTGCCTCGCTCAGCCGCACATTGCGCGGGATGACGGTTTTGAAGACCAGATCGCCCAGGGTGGCCCGCGCGTCGGCTTCAACCTGCTGGCTCAAGCGGTTGCGGCCATCATACATGGTGATCGCAACCCCTTCGATCCGCAGCGCAGGATTGGCGGTTGAACGGATCTTGCGGATCGTCAGCATGAGCTGCGACAGGCCTTCCAGCGCGAAGAACTCTGCCTGAAGCGGCACGAGGACCGATTGTGCCGCGACCAGGGCGTTGATGGTCAGCAGGCTGAGCGACGGAGGGCAATCGATCAGGATGAAATCCAGCCCCAATTGCTCGGCCGCGGGCTGATGCAGGGCGTCATGCAGCAGGTAAACCCGCTTCTCATTGGCAACCAGATCGATATCGGCCGAAGCAAGGTCTGAATTCGCCGGGCAGATCAGGAGGTTTTCGATGGCCGTCCTCTGGATGACCTCTTCAATCGGACGTTCTTCGATCAGCAAATCGTAGGTCGTGGCCTTGCGCGCCTCGGCGGCGATCCCGAGCCCGGTGGAAGCATTGCCCTGCGGATCGAGGTCGATCAACAGGACCCGCGCCCCAAGGCCGACCAAACCCGCCGCCAGATTGATGGCCGTCGTGGTCTTGCCCACCCCACCCTTCTGGTTCGCGATGGCAATGATGCGGGGCTCGTGATCGCGGCTCAGGTCAGACATGCTGCAGATTCTTTATCTTGAGGACAAGACCAGCGGGATCGGTCTGGCTGGGTTGGCTTTCAATGTCGAAACTCCAGGCCTTTCTCGCCTCCGCCAGTTCCTCCTGGGCGCGGGCACCTTTCGGAAACAGGGCCAGCCCCTCTGAATTCAGATGGGGCTGTACCAGCGCAAGAAGGTCCGTCAGGGATGCCAGGGCGCGGGCCGATACGACATCGGCGGCTTGCGGGGGCAGATCTTCGGCGCGGCGCGACAGAACTGAGGTCTTGAGGCCCAACTCCCGTGCGGCTTGAATCAGGAAGGCCGCCTTTCGCTTATCCGATTCGACAAGGGTTACCCGCAAATCCGGCCGCTGTTCCGCTGCAAGAATTGCGACGACCAGGCCGGGAAACCCCGCGCCACTGCCAAAATCCACCCAATGCCGGGCCGAATCGGGCAGGTTCAGAAAGAGCTGTGCCGAATCAAGAACATGGCGTTGCCACGCTACGGGAAGGCTTCCAGCTGCCACCAGGTTGATTGCGGGAGTCCAGCGCTCCACCAAGGCCAGCATGGCTTCCATCCGGGCCAATGTTTCACGTGAAACATTCAGCCAAGGCGGCACCTCCCCCCGCGCCCATTCGGTCATTGACCAACCGCCCGCGCTTGATCCGCCTTGCGGCAATGCGCCAGAATCAACAGCAACGCCGCGGGAGTCATCCCCTCGATCCGCTCAGCCTCGGCCAGATTTGCGGGGCGACGGCGTTGCAGTTTCGAAACCAGCTCATTCGACAGGCCCGACAGGCCCGCAAACTCCAGATCCGCGGGGATGGCCACAAGTTCGTTGCGTTGCAGGCGTTCCGCCTCGGCACGCTGCCGGTCAAGGTAGGGCGCGTAAAGCGCGTCGCGCCAGACCTGGGTCAGGGTCTCCAGGTCGACATCTGCTGCCCGGGGCTCCAACCGCAAGACATTGGTCCAATCGGACTCCGACCCGCCCAAGACTTGCAGCACCGTCCGGCGCGCGCCGTTCTGGCTTACGGTCAGACCAACGGACTGCAGCTCCTGCGGGGTGCAAGAGCGTTCGGCCAGCATCGACGCCGCCGCATTGACCCTTTCCATCTTCTCAGCGAACACCTGCGCCCGTGCAGGGCCAATCAACCCGCTGGAGAGACCCAAGGCCGTCATCCGCTGATCCGCATTGTCAGCGCGCAAGTGCAACCGGAACTCCGCCCGCGAAGTAAACATCCGGTAAGGTTCCGTCACCCCGCGCGAGATCAGATCGTCAAGCATCACGCCGATATAGCTGTCGGTGCGCGAAAACAGCACCGGCTCCAAACCCAGCACCGCAGCCGCCGCATTTGCGCCCGCAACCAGCCCCTGCGCCGCGGCCTCTTCGTAGCCGGTCGTGCCGTTGATCTGACCGGCGAAATACAGGCCGGGGACGGTGCTTTCCAGGGTCGGCCGCAGGGCAGAGGGATCAAAGTAGTCATACTCGATCGCGTAGCCGGGCTGCAGGATGGTCACCTGCTCCAACCCTTTGATGCTGCGCACGTAATCGACCTGAACTTCGGCCGGCAAGGAGGTGGAAATGCCGTTCGGATAAACCGTGTGGTCGTCCAGACCCTCGGGCTCCAGGAAGATCTGGTGGCCAGTCTTGTCGGCAAACCGCACCACCTTGTCCTCGATCGAGGGGCAATAGCGCGGACCGACGCCCTCGATATGGCCGCCATACATCGCCGAGCGACCCAGATTCGCGCGCACGATGTCATGCGTCCGCTCGTTGGTATGGGTGATCCCACAGGCCACCTGACGAACGACCGGGGCCTTGCTGAGGAAGGACAGCATCACCGGCGTCTCGTCGCCGGGCTGCTCGTCCAACCCCTCCCAGGCGATCGTGCGGCCATCCAGCCGAGGCGGTGTCCCGGTCTTCAGGCGCCCGCGCCGCAGTCCGAAACCGCCAAGCCTTTGCCCCAACCGGATCGAGGCCACATCGCCCTCGCGCCCGCCGGAACGATGCTGATCGCCGACGTGGATGATGCCGTTCAGGAAGGTCCCGGCTGTCAGGACCACGGCGCCAGCCTGCAGAACCGTCCCGTCCAGCAATTCGATGCCGGTGATCCGGCCGCCCGGGCCTTCGATCAGGTCGACGACCTCACCCTCGATGATCTCCAGCCCCGGTTGGCGGGTCAGGAAGCCCTGGATCGCCTCACGGTACAGCCGGCGATCCGCCTGGGTCCGCGGGCCCTGCACGGCGGGACCCTTCCGGCGGTTCAACAGGCGGAACTGGATGCCGGCAGCATCCGCCGCAAGACCCATGATCCCATCCAGCGCATCGACCTCGCGCACCAGATGCCCCTTGCCCAAGCCGCCGATCGCCGGGTTGCACGACATCACCCCGATGCGATCCTTGCGCATCGAAACCAGCGCGGTCCGCGCCCCGACACGTGCCGAAGCAGCCGCCGCTTCCGCGCCCGCATGCCCGCCACCGATCACCACCACATCGAAATGTTTCACGTGAAACATCCTCACTTGCCTATGCAAAAGCTGGCGAAAATCTCGTCCAGCAAGTTCTCAACGTCCAACCGCCCCACCAGAACGTCCAGCGCACGCGCCGCCCGCCGCAGGTCCGCCGCGACCAGTTCCGCGGCACTCCCCTGCTTCTGTATCTGATCCCGCGCTGATTCCATAGCCTCGACCGCGCTGATCATTGCAACCCTGTGCCTCTCCCGCGTCATAACTCCGGCAGAGGCCGCCCTTTCGTCCAGAGCGGCAGAAATCCGCGCAACAAGCGCATCAATCCCCTGCCCCGTCCGCCCCGAGACGCCATCCTGCCCATGCAGATCTGCCTTGCCCAGCACCACGATATCGCCCGCCAGCGGCGTCATCATCAAAACCTCGCCCGGGTGCTCCTGCAAGAATACCCGCAAATCCGCCGCCCCGGCCCGCTCCAAGGCCCGCGCCACGCCGATTTGCTCAACCACATCCTCGGTCTCCCGCAAACCAGCCGTATCCAGCAGGGTCACGGCGAGCCCACCAAGGTCCATCCGGACCTCGATCACATCCCGCGTCGTCCCCGCAACTTCAGAGGTGATCGCGGCCTCACGTCCCGCCAACGCATTGAGAAGCGTGGATTTTCCGGCATTTGGTGCGCCAAGGATCGCGACCTCAAACCCATCACGCACCCGTTCTGCCACGCCCGTACCTGCGATTTCGCGCCGCAGTTCGCCCAGCAACCCGTCGATCAGGCCCATGACCTCCGGCGTCACATCGACCGGCACATCCTCATCGGCAAAATCAATCGTGGCCTCGATCAAAGCGCCGGCCCGGATCATCGCCTTGCGCCAACCTTCCGCCCGCCGGCCAATCGCCCCCGAAAGCACGCGCATCGCCTGCCGTCGCTGCGCCTCGGTCTCGGCCTCGATCAGATCCGCCAGCCCCTCGACCTGCGCCAGGTCCAGACGCCCGTTTTCCAGCGCCCTGCGGGTGAACTCCCCCGCCTCAGACAGCCGCAGCCCCGCCTCGCCCAAAGCACGCGTGACGGCCTTCACGACCGCCGTGCTGCCATGGACCTGCAGCTCTGCCGCAGCCTCACCGGTAAAGCTCGCTCCGGCCTCAAAGACCAGCACCAAGGCCTCGTCCAGCACCTCACCGCGCCAGATCAACCGCCGCAAGGCCGCCCGCCGCACCTCTGGCAACGGGCACAACGCCGCTACCGCCCCATGCGCCATGGGACCCGAGATGCGGAACACCGCAACACCCGCTTTGCCCCGCGCCGAGGCCAGGGCAAAGATCGTGTCGCCCATGTCGCCCTCTTAGGTGTTCATCGATTCGAAGAATTCGGCGTTGGTCTTGGTCTGTTTCAGCTTGCCCAATAGGAATTCGATCGCATCGGTCGTCCCCATCGGGTTGAGGATGCGGCGCAGCACATAGGTCTTCTGCAGATCGGTCTTCTCGACCAGCAGTTCTTCCTTCCGGGTGCCCGACTTGAGGATGTCGATCGCCGGGAAGGTCCGCTTGTCGGCCACCTTGCGGTCCAGCACGATTTCCGAGTTGCCGGTGCCCTTGAATTCTTCAAAGATCACTTCGTCCATCCGGCTGCCGGTGTCGATCAGCGCCGTGGCGATGATGGTCAAGCTGCCACCCTCTTCGATATTCCGCGCCGCACCAAAGAAGCGCTTCGGCCGCTGCAACGCGTTCGCATCCACACCCCCGGTCAGAACCTTGCCCGAGGACGGCACAACCGTGTTGAACGCCCGCCCAAGTCTTGTGATCGAGTCGAGCAAGATCACAACATCTCGCTTGTGCTCGACCAAACGCTTGGCCTTTTCGATCACCATCTCCGCCACCGCAACGTGGCGGCTCGCCGGCTCGTCAAAGGTCGAGGATACAACCTCCCCCTTCACGCTCCGCTGCATGTCGGTGACTTCCTCGGGCCGTTCGTCGATCAACAGCACGATCAGGTAGCATTCCGGGTGGTTCACCGCGATCGAATTGGCGATGTTCTGCAACAGCACCGTCTTACCCGTCCGCGGCGGCGCCACGATCAACGCGCGCTGGCCTTTGCCGATCGGGCAGACCAGGTCGATGATCCGGGCCGAACGGTCCTTGATGGTGGGATCTTCGACTTCCATCTTCAGCCGCTCATCGGGATACAAAGGCGTCAGGTTGTCGAACAAAACCTTGTGGCGTGCCTTTTCCGGGTCGTCGAAGTTGATCTTGGTCACCTTGGTGATCGAGAAATAGCGTTCCCCATCGCGCGGCGCCTGCATCAGGCCCTCAATCGTGTCGCCCGTCCGCAAGCTGAACTGCCGCAGGATGTCGGAGGAGACGTAGATATCATCCGGACCCGGCAGATAGTTGGCCGAGGTCGAGCGCAGGAAGCCAAAGCCGTCCTGCAGCACTTCCAGGACGCCATCGCCGCCGATTTCCCAGCCTTCCTCGGCATGCTCTTTCAGGATCGAGAACATCATCTCGCCCTTGCGCATGCTCGGCGCGTTCTCAATCTCCCATTCTTCGGCCATCGCCAGCAATTCAGCCGGCGTCTTTGCCTTCAGATCAGCAAGATTCAGATGTTCTACAGTCATGGAAAACCCTTAAGGCAACCGGGGCGGCCCCGGTGCAGTGCAGCAATGTCAACGGAATGCGGTTACGGCCGGACGGCCACGCAATCCGTCCCCTACCTGCAACCACTGCGAAAGTCAACGGCAGGGTGCGTGCGCGCACGCTCCTCCCCTCAGAACTTCACGATGACCGAGGCGACGATCACCAGCATCAGCACCGTCGGCAGCTCGTTCATCAGCCGGTACTGCCGCCCGGTGACCGTGTTCGACCCCGCCACGAAGTCCTTCCTCCGCCAGCCCAGCCAATGCTGGAACCAGGTCATCGCCAGAACCGACGCCGCCTTGGTCCAGGGCCAGACCATCGACCAGTCCACGATCCCCGGGGTGAAGACCAGACACAGCCCGAACACCCAGGCCGCGATCGAGGCCGGGCCGATGATCCCGCGCAAGAGGCGCCGCTCCATGGTCTGGAACATCGCATCCGTGGGGGATCCCGCCTCAACCTGCTCCACATGGTAGACATAAAGCCTTGGCAGGTAGAACAGCCCCGCCATCCAGGCGATCACGCTGACCACATGGCCTGCCTTGATCCACGGATACCACACCGCCAGAACGTCCGTGATCCCTGCCATGTCCGCCGTCCCCCTACTTCTTATTAATAAGAATAAAGAAAGGATTGATGATGTAATAGAGGTGGTGGGTATCTGGATTGCATCTTTCCTCCGCGAACTTGCCCACAGGGGCAAAGCTGTGGAGGAATCGAGAAGAGTTCTCCGCGAACTCCGAGTCAATCCCGCATAATTTTGCGACAATTCAAATCGTTATCGCCGGCGACGCGTCCGAAGTTTCGGCCCCTCGAAACCGCCGCCGCGCACTTCTCCCCAGGGGCAGCGATCACTCGTCCCCATGGGGACAATCTGTTTTCGTTCTCAGGCCGACTTTCCCGAAACTGCGGACCTCTGCGCCAGACCCCCTTTTCACCTCGGGAACAAAGCAGCATTGTCCACAGATCCGCCCCCAAGGGAAACCGCATGACCCCGCTCCTCCTCGCCTCGCAATCCGCGATCCGCCTGAACCTCTTGCGCAACGCAAGAGTCGAGGTCACCGCCCATCCCGCCCGCATCGACGAGGAGGCCCTGCGCGCCGCCCTTGCCGCCGAGGACGCTACCCCGCGCGACATCGCCGACGCCCTGGCCGAGGCAAAGGCACTGAAACTGGCGCAGCGCCACCCTTCGGCGCTGGTCCTCGGCTGCGACCAGATCCTCGCGCTTGGTCCACGCATCTTCGCCAAGCCCGAAAGCCGCGACGAGGCGCGCCAGCAACTGCTCGACCTTGCGGGCCAGACCCATCAACTCCTTTCCGCCCTCGTCCTTTATGACAAGGGCAAACCGATCTGGCGCCATGTCGGCGTGGCGCGTCTGACGATGAAAGAGGCCAATCCGGCCTATATAGAGACATATCTCGACCGGAACTGGCCCGAAGTCGGCCATTCCGTCGGCGCCTATCAGATCGAGTCCGAAGGGATCAGGCTTTTCTCGGCCGTCGAAGGCGATTACTTTACCATTCTGGGCCTGCCCCTGTTACCCCTGCTCAATTACCTGTCCTTGCGAGGTTTCATCCCGTCGTGACCGACCTGCCCCGCATCCCCCTGGCCGGTGTGATCGGCCATCCGATCGCGCACAGCCGCTCTCCCGCCCTGCATGGCCATTGGCTGAAACGCTATGGCATCAAAGGCCACTACATCCCGATGGACGTGGCCCCCGCCGATCTGGCCGAGGCGCTGAAGATGCTGCCGAAACTCGGCTTTGTCGGCATCAATGTGACGATCCCGCACAAGGAAACCATCCTGAAGCTGGCCGATGTCGTCACTGACCGTGCCGCGCTGATCGGGGCCGCCAACACGCTGATTTTCCGCAAGGATGGCAAGATCCACGCCGACAACACCGACGGCGCGGGCTTCATGGCCAATCTGCGCCAGTTGGCGCCTCATTGGGAACCCTATGACAGCCCGGTGGCGCTGTTCGGGGCCGGCGGGGCCGCTCGTGCCGTCATCGCCGCCTTGATCGAGGTCGGTGTTCCGGAAATCCGCATCGCCAACCGTACCCGCCTGCGTGCCGAGACCCTGCGCCATGATTTCGGCGCCAAGGTCGTGGTCCATGACTGGGTCCATGCCGGTGCCATGCTGGAAGGTGCGGGGCTGGTGATCAACTCCACCTCGCTCGGCATGGCGGGCAAGCCCGACCTGCGCCTGCCGCTGGAGGCGCTGGAGCGTGGCGCGGTTGCGACCGACCTCGTCTACACCCCGCTTATGACCCCCTTCCTCATCGAGGCGCAAAGCCGCGGCGCGCATATCGTCGATGGCCTGGGCATGTTGCTGCACCAGGCCGCCCCCGGGTTCGAGCGGTGGTTCAACCACCGCCCCGAGGTGGACGAGGCGACCCGCGCCGCTGTTCTTTCGGCATGAAACGCCCGTTCAAGCTCGCGCTGACCGGGTCCATCGGCATGGGCAAGTCCACCACATCGGCGCTTTTTGCGGCGGAAGGTGTGCCGGTCTGGGACGCCGACGCCGCCGTGCACCGGCTTTATGCCTTCGGAGGCGCCGCCGTGGGCCCGGTGTCGCAGCTTTGCCCCGCCGCCTTGCAGGATGGCGCGCTTGACCGTGGCGCCCTCAAGGCCTGGATCGCCCGCGACCCGCAGGCCCTGCCTGCGATCGAAGCCGTCGTTCATCCGCTCGTCGCCGCCGACCGGGACCGGTTTGCCGCAGAAATCGTCTCTGACATCGCGGTTTTCGACATTCCCCTGCTGTTTGAGAAGGGTTCGGAGGCGGAATTTGATGCGACCCTTCTCGTCACCGCCCCCGCCAGCCTGCAGCGCAGCCGCGTGATGGAACGCCCCGGCATGACCGAAGACCAGTTCCGCCTGATCCTGTCGCGCCAGATGCCAGACCGTCAAAAGCGCGCCCGCGCCACCCATATTGTCGAAACCCTCGACGTCGCCTCGGTCCGGGCCTATGTGCAGGCCCTGTTGACCCATATCCGGTGCCAGAATGCGTGAAATCGTCCTTGATACCGAAACCACCGGCTTTGAACCCTCCGAAGGGCACCGGATCGTCGAGATCGGCGCGGTGGAGCTGTTCAACCACATGCCGACCGGCAAGACCTATCACCAATATATAAACCCCGAACGCATGATGCCGAAAGAGGCGTTCGAGGTGCATGGTCTGGGCGACGACTTCCTGCGCGACAAGCCGGTGTTCAAGGCCATCGCCCGCGAGTTCATCGAGTTTGTCGGCGAGTCCACGATGGTGATCCATAACGCCAGCTTTGACATGAAATTCCTCAATGCCGAGCTGAAAACCCTCGGCCATCCCGGCCTGCCGATGACCCAGGCGCTGGATACGCTGGCGATTGCGCGCAAGAAGTTCCCCGGTTCGCCCGCCACGCTGGACGCGCTGTGCCGGCGCTTTGGCATCGACAATTCCTCGCGCGAAAAGCACGGCGCCTTGCTCGACTCCGAGCTTCTGGCAGAGGTCTATCTGGAGCTGATCGGCGGCCGACAGCCCGATTTCATGCTGGCCACCGCTGCGGCGCACACCGCGGCACGGCAGCGCGACACGCAGGCCGGGCGGGCGCGGCCAAGGCCGACACCCCTGCCCTCGCGCCTGACCGAGGAAGAAAGCGCCGCCCATCAGGCCTTTGTGGCCAAGATGGGCGATGCGGCGGTCTGGTTGAAACGCTCTTAGGCCGAGGCGGTCGGCGCCGAGGCGGCCAATTGGGCGCGGCGGGCCATTTCCTGCCGGTACAGGGCCAGAAAATCCACGTTGTCGATGTTCAGGGGCGGGAAGCCACCGTCATGCGTCACATCCGAGATGATGCGGCGGATGAAGGGGAACAGCAGGCGCGGGCATTCGATCAGCAGGAAGGGATGCAGCTGTTCGGTCGGAACACCTTCGACCTGAAAAACGCCGGCATAATCCAGCTCCAGCAGGAACAGCGTCTCGTTGTTGGCCTTGTTGATCGACGAGACCTTGAACTTCGCGATCACGTCATAGGTGTTCGGCTGCGGGCGCTGCCGCGCGTCCAGGTTCACGCCAACCGTGATCTCCGGCTGCATTTCGGTGCCGCTCAGGCCCTTTTGCGCCACCATGTTCTCGAACGACAGGTCACGGATGAACTGCGCCAGAACCTGCATCTTGACTTGCGGCGCACCGGCGCCGGTTTCGTTTTCGTCGGCCATGAAATTTCCCTCCGCGATAGGTCAGCGCTTCCTATCAGGCGGTCAGGGTTTGGTCCATCCCGAAGGCTTGTGCGGCCGGGGCGAGGTCGGTTGAATGTCGACCAATTCAGCCTCTTGCACCTCTTCTTCGCGGGGTCGCGACCGGGGGCGCAACATGGTGGCCACGGCCTTGTCCATCGCGGCCAGACGCGCCCTTTCGCGAAAGTGATCAATGATCAGGTCGCGGACCTGAGGGATCAGCAGGACCAGCCCCAAAGCATCGGTCAAAAACCCCGGCAGGATCAGCAGCACCCCCGCCAGCACGATCAGCGCCGAATGGGCGGCGGGCGTCAGCGGGTCGCCCAGTGTCTGCAAATCTTGCAGGACCTGCCCCAGAACGCTGCGCTTTTGCCAGCGGATCAGCAAAAAGCCGCCAATCGCGGTGCCGATCACCACGGCCCAGGTCGCGAGCACGCCGATATAGCCGCCCAAACCGGCAAAAAGCCCGATTTCGACCATCGTCCATAGCAGAAAAAGCCAAACGAAGCGCATTCTGGACCCCTGATGCAAAAACTTGCAGCCCCGGAAGGTGGACTTGGACCCACCCAGCACTTACATAGGGGTCACATCCCTCCACGGCCAGTCCAATCGGCCATCGCAAAAGGTTCCGCATGAGTTCCGCACCGATCCAGCTTCTCGTCCTCGCCGGGATCGCGATCTTCCTGATCCTGAAACTGCGTTCCGTTCTGGGCACGCGCGATGGCTTCGAGCCGACAACGGCTGCACCCGGCGCCACACCTGCGCGCGATGGCGTGGTGGTCGACGGGACCTTGGACAATGACATCATCGACAACGTGGCCGACGATGCCTCGCGCTCGGCGCTGGCTGCGATGAAGGGGGTCGAGCCCGATTTTTCGGTGACCGAATTCCTCAAAGGCGCGCGTGGCGCTTACGAGATGATCCTGATGGCCTTCGACAAGGGCGAGATCGACCGCATCCGCCCCTTTGTTGGCGATGAGGTCGAGGCGAGCTTTGACGCCGCCGTGGCCGACCGCGCCAAACGGGGCCTGACCGTGACATCGACCTTCGTGGGCATCCGCGAATTGACGCTGGCCGCGGCCGAGTACAACCCCGCGACCAAGCGCGCCGAAATCTCGGTGCGGTTCATGGGCGAGTTGATCCGCGCCGTGCGCGATGCCTCGGGCACCGTGGTGGAGGGCAACGCCACCGCCATCCAGCGCCAGCGCGAGACCTGGACTTTCTCGCGCCTGATGGGCGCCGGCGATCCGAACTGGCAGCTGACGGCCACAAGCGACTAAGGCGGGGGAATGCGTGCGCTGCTGCTTGCCCTGTCCGTTGTTCTGGGGCTTGCGCCCGTGATGCCCGCCATGGCGCAGGTGCTGGAGTATGAATCCCTGCCCGACTGGGACAAGGATGACCATCTGGCCGCCCTGCAAAGCTTTCAGCGCACCTGCGATCTGCTCGATCAGCCCGACTGGCAACCGATCTGCGGCGTCGCCGCCACGATAGAGCCGAACGAGGCGGCCGCCCGCGCCTTCTTCGAACTTCTCTTCCGCCCGGTTCTGGTCGGCAACCCGCCTGCCCTGTTCACCGGCTATTACGAGCCGGTCCTCGAAGGCTCCCCCGTCCGCACCCCGCGCTTTGCCTGGCCGATCTACCGCCGCCCGCCGGAACTGCGCGATGGTCAGGCCTGGCATGACCGCGCCACGATTGAGCGCGGCATCCTGCGCGGCCGCGGGCTGGAGATTGCCTGGCTCGACGACCCGGTTGAGGTGTTTTTCTTGCATATCCAAGGCTCTGGCCGGATCCAGATGACCGACGGCTCGGTGATCCGGGTGGGTTACGCCGGGCGCAATGGCTATGCCTATCGCTCCATCGGGTCGATCCTGGTGCAGCGCGGTTATCTGAGCCAGGATCAGCTTTCGGCGGAATCGATCCGGGCCTGGGTCCGCGCCAACCCGGTGGCCGGGGCCGATCTGTTGAACCAGAACCCCTCCTATATCTTCTTTCGCAAGCTGCCCAACCTCGCCGCGGATCAGGGGCCGATTGGCGCCATGGGGCGGTCGATCACGCCGATGCGCTCGGTCGCCGTAGATCCGGCCCATGTGCCGCTGGGCACCCCGGTCTGGGTCGAGAAAGAGGGCGACACGCCGCTACACCGGCTGATGGTGGCGCAGGACACCGGCGGCGCGATCAAGGGCGCGCAAAGGGCGGATATCTTCTACGGCACGGGCCACGCGGCCGGCCTGGCCGCTGGCACGATCAAGGATGCCGGGCGGCTCATCATGCTGCTGCCGATCGACCGCGCCTTTGCCATGTTGCCGGACGGTTGACCCATGGTACGCCGCCGAACCCTGCGGCCAGAGGAAGAGCAACTCTGGCAGGAAGTCGCCCGTTCGATCCGCCCCACCTCCGAGGCGGCGCTCGCGCGCCTGCGCAAACCCGCGCCGATGATCGACCCGCAGCCGGTCAAACCCGCGCCGCCCGAGCAGGTGCCGCTGTTCACCGCCTTCCGCCTGGGCGAAAAGACGCGGCCCCTGCGCTCTGCCGCCCATATTGCCCCCACCCCGGCCGAGGCGCTGGCCCAGGCGCCCTTGCAGATGGACGCGCGCAAACACGCCAAGATGACGCGCGGCAAGCTCGACCCGGAAGCCCGGATCGACCTGCACGGCATGACCCTGGCCGAGGCGCATCCCGAACTGATCCGCTTCATCCTCAACGCGCAGACGGCGGGGCTGCGGCTGGTTCTGGTGATCACCGGCAAGGGCAAGCCCGGCCCGGATCACGGGCCGATCCCGCAGCGCATGGGCGTCTTGCGCCATCAGGTGCCGCATTGGCTGCGCATGGCGCCGCTGGGCCCGGCGATCCTGCAGGTGACCGAGGCGCATCTGAAGCACGGCGGCGGCGGGGCCTATTACGTCTACCTGCGCCGCCGCTAGGCTTTAGCGGCCGTAACGCGCCTCGCCCTCGGTCAGCGGGCGCAGGATGATGCCGGTGGCGTTCCTTGCGGTGATCACCAGCCCGGGCAACAGCCCGACATTGGTCCGCCGGTCATACTCGAAAGCACCCTGAATATCGGCGATCCGGTTCATCAGCGCGATCATCGCCGGGGAGTCGCCCACCACGAAATGCCCCGTGCCCTGCGAGAACTGGCTGACATCCATATAGGTGACCTTCAGATCCGACACCCGCGACAGATCCTCCAGCGAGCCGAGCCGGTCGGCTTGCCCGGTCAGCGCGGCAGACAGGCGCAAGACCTTGTCGCGGCCCGAACCGAAAATGACAAAGGGCTGGGGCAGGGCGCCGATCGCATGGGCCTGTTCGCGAAACACATCAATGTCGATATCCGGGGAAATCAGGATCACCCCGCCGATCAGACCCATGGTGCGCCGGTCCTGACGCAGGGCGGCGGTCCGCAGCGCCTCCATCGTCAGGCCGGCGCCCATCGAATGGCCGACCAGCAGGATCCGCTTGGCCCCGGCGGCGGCGACTTCATGGATCAGCTTTTCCAGTCCATCCCGGGCGAAGAGGGCGGAATCGCGGTCATAGGCATAGCCCAGTGCCGCCGCCGCCGAGGGCCAGGAATATTCCACAACGGTGCCGGGCAGGTTCAGATCATGCGAGAATTGCGCCACCCGGTAGATGCCCTCGGCGAAATTGTTGTTGTAGCCGTGGACAAAGATCACCGCCTCGCCGCCGGTCTTGCGCAACTCGGCGCGCAGCCGGGTGCGGAATTGCTGGTCGGAGGCATAGACCTCTTCGCCCGCCGTCACGAATTGGGTTTGCGGATCGGCCTTCTGCCCGGCTTTGGGCCAAGTGATCTGCCCCGGCTTGCGGTCCGGCGGAACCGAGATCTGGTACAGCCCAAAGCGCACAATTTCCGACCGGCCGCCGCCAAAGCTGCCATCGGGCTTCGGGCTGCGGGTGGTGCCGATGAAGATATTCTCGACCGAGCCGATCTGGGCCGCCTCGGGCATCAAGGTCACCGCGCCGCGCGGCGCGCAGGCCGTGAGGATGACAAGACCCAGGATGCACAGCGCGCGGTGGATCACACCACCCCGCTTTCCGCCGAAAGCGGCGTCACAAGACATACCGTGACAGGTCGGCGGAGCGGGACAGCGCGCCGAGATTGGCCTCGACAAAGACCTCGTTCACCACGACTTCGCTGCCGGCGCGGTCGGGCGCGTTGAAGGACAGCTCCTCGAACACCCGCTCCATCACCGTGTAAAGCCGGCGCGCGCCGATGTTTTCAACGCTGCGGTTCACCTCCGCCGCGATGGAGGCGAGCTGGGCGATGCCGTCGGGCGTGAAGGTGACTTTGACCTCTTCAGTCGCCATCAAGGCCGCATATTGCAGGGTCAGGGCGTTTTCCGTCTCCGTCAGGATGCGGACGAAATCCTCTTCGGTCAGGGGCTGAAGCTCCACCCTTATCGGCAGGCGGCCCTGCAATTCGGGCAGAAGATCCGAAGGTTTGGCGATGTGGAAGGCGCCCGAGGCGATGAACAGGATATGGTCGGTCTTTACCGGGCCGTATTTGGTCGACACCGTCGTCCCCTCGATCAGGGGCAGAAGGTCGCGCTGCACGCCTTCACGGCTGACATCGGCGCCGCGCGCATCCGAGCGGGCGCAGATCTTGTCGATCTCGTCCAGAAAGACGATGCCGCTTTGCTGCACGGCCTCCAAGGCGGCGAGTTTCACCGCCTCGTCATCCAGCAGCTTGTCGGCCTCCTGGCCCAGCAAAAGGTCATAACTGGCCGCCACAGTGACCTTTTTGGTCTTGGTCCGGTTGCCAAAGGCCTTGAAGAGGTCTTGCAGGCCTTGCATCTGCAGCTCCATCCCCTGACCGCCCATCATCATGGGCGAGGGGGCGGAATCCTCCACCTCCAGCTCGATCACGGTATCGTCCAGCTCGCCCCGGCGCAGCTTGCCGCGGAACATCTCGCGCGTCTGTTCGCGGGCGTCCTTGCCGGCCAGCGCCTCGATCACGCGCTCCTCCGCTGCCGCCTTGGCGCGAGCGCTGACATCGTCGCGCATCCGGGCCCTTGTATCGACCAGCGCCACATCGACCAGATCGCGGATGATGCTGTCGACATCGCGCCCGACATAGCCGACCTCGGTGAACTTGGTCGCCTCGACCTTCAGGAAGGGCGCCTTGGCCAGCCGCGCCAGACGGCGGGCGATTTCGGTTTTGCCAACGCCGGTCGGCCCGATCATCAGGATGTTCTTGGGATACACCTCATCGCGCAGATCATCGCCGAGCTGCTTTCTGCGCCAGCGGTTGCGCAGGGCCACGGCCACAGCACGCTTGGCATCGCGCTGGCCAATGATGAAACGGTCAAGCTCCGAGACGATCTCGCGCGGGGTCAGGTCAGTCATTGGGCAATTCCATAAGGCGGAAGGTTGGTTTTGCCGGGAAAGTCCGGCAAGGCAGTCATCAGGCGGGCGCGCAGACGTTCCCACAACGCGCCAAGCGCCACGAGCACCGCGCCCAGGATCAGGATCGCCAGGGCCGCACTGCCCGAGAAAAGGGTGGAGGCCAGCACCACCGAATAGCCCGCGCCCGAGACGAGGAACGAGCGCCGGTCGATCACGATGGCCACGACGGCGATCACGAACAGGAAGCCCAGCAGCAAGACCTGGGGCAGGGCGCCCGGCTGGCCCAGCAGGTTCAGCGCGACGGTGTTGACGATGGCCGGCGCCGCCGTGACATGCAGCCAGAAGGCCGTGGCCGAACGGGTGGAAACGCGCATCGGGTCCGACATGTCCAGCCGCATGGCCACCGCAAAGGTCGCAAGGCCAAAGCAGAAGGTCAGCAGCGACAGGGCCGGGCTTTCACGCACCAGAAGCATGCCGGTGGCCGTGGGTGGCAGGAAGCCCGTCGCCAACGCCAGCGCCCAAAGCGTGAAGAACGCCGCCCCCGCGATGATCGCCGCCGAGAAGGGCACGCGGAACACCGCGTAATGCAGGCTCATCACCGCCAGAACGACCAGTCCTGCCACGACCAGCGCAAAATCCCCGATCCCGGCCAGCGCCATGCCCAACACCGTGGCCGTCAGCGCCGCCATGATCGACAGCGCGATCGAAGGCGCGATCATCCGCCGGGTCAGGGTGAAGTACCGCCCGACAGCCGCCAGCCCGGCCAGCGTCACCAAGGCAAGAAAGGCCGTGGTGGAACCGGCAGGCGCGCTCATGTTCAAACCAAACAGCACCGTCACCCCGACCCAGCCCATGAACAGGATGGTGAGGCCTACGACGACAAAGATCTCGTTGAAGCCCTTGAACAGGACAAAGGGTTCTTCCGCCGCCGATACCCCGGCCACGGCGCTTTGCCGGGCGGAGGAAAGCGCGATCAGCTGCGCCGACTGCGCCTCGGTCACGATGCCACGGCTGACGGCGGCGCGCAGATCCTCGGTCGAGATCATCATTTCCGGATCGTCTCCACCGTCAGGTTGCCATTGGTATAGACGCAGATATCGGCGGCAATCGCCATGGCCTTGCGGGCAATCGCCTCTGCCGGCAGATCGCTGTCCATCAGCGCCCGCGCGGCGGCCAAAGCATAGTTCCCGCCCGAGCCGATGGCGGTCACGTCATGTTCGGGTTCCAGCACGTCGCCCGCGCCGGTCAGCACGAAAAGCCCCTCGCCATCGGTCACGATCAGCATGGCTTCCAGATTGCGCAGGTATTTGTCCATGCGCCAGTCCTTCGCCAGCTCCACACAGGCGCGGGCAAGCTGGCCGGGCGAAGCCTCCAGTTTTTTTTCCAGCCGTTCCAGAAGGGTAAAGGCATCAGCGGTCGATCCGGCAAAGCCAGCCACCACATCCTTGCCGCCGGGTGAGAGCCTGCGCACCTTGCGCGCGGTGCCCTTGATCACGGTCTGGCCGAGGCTGACCTGGCCGTCGCCTGCCACCACAACCTCGCCCCCTTTGCGCACCGCGAGAATGGTGGTGCCGTGCCAGCCGGGAAATTTGTCTTCAGACATGAAAGCCTCCGTTTGGCGCAATATGGGGGCAAAGCGGCCAAACGAAAAGGGCGCCCGAAGGCGCCCCTGACGTGTCGTCCGGGTGGATCAGATGTTTGCGCTGATCCAGTTGGCCAGTGCGGCCTTCGGCGCGGCACCCACCTTGTTCGAGGCGACCTGGCCGTCCTTGAACAGGAACAGGGCCGGGATCCCGCGCACGCCCAAAGCAGCCGGGCTGTCGGGGTTTTCGTCGACGTTCACTTTGACGACTTTGATCTTGTCGCCAAATTCAACGGCCAGCTCTTCCAGAGCCGGGCCGATCTGACGGCAGGGGCCGCACCACTCCGCCCAGAAGTCCACGACCACCGGAACGGCGGATTGACGGACTTCCTTGTCGAAGGTGGCATCGGTCACGGCAACGGTGGCAGCGCCCATGATAATTCTCCTGAGGATTTCGGACTCAGAACCTAGGTGTGCTGCACCGCCGCGTCAAGGGTCGCAGCCCCAAGTATCGTGGCCCGCCCCAGTGCCGCCCGCAGCATATCGGGGTCCAGCGACATCAGCTGCCCGGTCTGCGTCCACAGGATGCTGAGGCGGATGGCGCGGTCGGGATAAAGGCTTTCCAGCATATGCAGATAGGCCCCCATCTGCCGCAAAATGCCCTCCGGCACGGCAGAGGCACTGGCGGGCACGCTGCGATTGCTTTTGAAATCCACGGCGTGGACCAGGGTTGGCGTCAGGATCAGCCGGTCAATCGTGCCCAGGAGCCTTTGCGCGCCCCAGGGCGCCGTCAAGCCCACCTCGGCCAGACTGTCCACGCCAAACAGCGGGCTGAGCGTGGGGTCCTGCAACAGCCCCGTCACCTGCGCCAGAAGAACGGGCGCCAGATCGCCCACCAGATGAGCTGCCACCATCTCCCAATCCTGCGGCGGATGGTCGGGCAGGTGCTGCAGCAGCAGGTGGAGCGCCGTGCCCTGCGCCTTGGCCACTTCGGTCTCCTCGCCGAACCCCGGTAAAGCCTTGGCCCCGCCAAGGTCCGAGGGCGATAGCGACTGCGCCGCCTTGGCCGGGCGTTCGGTCTGCAGGAACATCCAGTCCTCGGGCGCTTCGACGACCTCGGCCTTCGGCGCGCTTGTCGCAGCCACCTCGGGCCAGATGCCGGAAGCGTGGCGCAGGCCTTGCGGCGTGGTCTCCGTCGCAAGACGCGCCATGCCGTCTGACACGATCTTGTGCCAGGTGCCCGGCTTGGTCGATTTGCCCGCCCCCGCAACGATCAGCCAGCAGCGCGCCCGGGTGAGGGCGACGTACAGAAGCCGCAGGTTCTCCTCCGCCTCGCGGGCCTGTTTCTGCTGGCGCAGAGCCACAATCTGCGGCGGGCTGTCGTCAGCCGGGGTCTTCCACAGGATGTTGCCTTGGGCGTCTTCATAAAGCGTATCGCGCTCGCGCGGGTTGCGGTCGGCGGTGTCGGGCAGGATGACAATCTCGGCCTCCAACCCTTTCGAGCCGTGGACCGTCATCACCCGGATCCGCTCCCCTGCGCCATCGGCCTGGCGCTTGACCTGCACCGAATCCGCCTCCAGCCAGGACAGGAACCCGGTCAGGCTGGGCACAGCGCCGCGTTCATAGGCCAGCGCCTGATTGAGAAGCTCATCAATCGCATCCTCCGCCTCGGCCCCCAGCCGGGCGATCAGGCGGCGGCGGCCATCGTGGCGGACCAGAACCCTTTCGAGCAGGTCAAAGGGGCGCAGGAAGTCGACCTGATCGCGCAGGTCCTTCAGCAGGGCGACGGCGGGGCTTTCCTCTTGCCGCAGCTTCTCCCACAGGTAACCGGTCCTGCCATGGGCCAGGTCGTAAAGTGCTGCCTCCGAGAGACCGATGAGGGGAGAACGCAGGACAGCGGCCAGCGAAAGGTCATCCTCAGGCGTCGCGAGGAAGGAGAGGAGGGCGACCAGATCCTTGACCGCCATCTCCTCGCCCAGTTTCAGCCGGTCGGCCCCTGCGATGGGCAGGCCCCGGCGTTTGCAGGCGCCGATGATCTCGTCAAACAGGGTGCCGCGCGTCTGCACCAGGATCAGGAAATCCCCGGCATGCACGGCGCGCGGGCCGTGGCGCGTGGTGATCTGGGTGCCGCTGGCCAAAAGCGTCTCTATTTCGGCAGAAATCCGGTCCGCCAGCTGCGCCACCGGATGGGTTTCGCGGATCAGATCGACGGGGTCTTCGAAGTTGATGTCTTCCTTCTCCTCCTCGGCCTGAATCAGCGGCCAGAGGTCGACCCGCCCCGGCAGATCGGGAAAACAGGCGCGGTGCTGGACGGTATCACCCAAAGCGGCATCCGACAGCCCGCCCAAAGCCGCATCCACCAGATTGAGGATCGCGGGCGAGGAGCGGAAGGAATACTCCAGCGGTAGGGTCTGAAAGCGCTGGCGGGCGGCCTGAAACTTGCCCTGGAAGCTGCGCTGCTTTTCATCAAAGGCCGCGACATCGGCGCCCTGGAAAGAGTAGATCGACTGCTTCTTGTCGCCCACCACGAACAAGGTGCGACCGCCGGGCCTTGTGCCTTCGCCAGCGGTGAATTCGGCGGTCAGATCCTCGATCACCTGCCATTGCGCGGGGGAGGTGTCCTGCGCTTCGTCGACCAGAACATGGTCGATCCCGCCATCAAGACGGAACAGAACCCAGGCCGCAACCGAGCGGTCCGAAAGCAGGTGCCGCGCCCGGGAGATCAAATCGTCAAAGTCGAGCACCCCCAGCGCCGCCTTGCGCGCCGCATAGCGCGGCAGAAAGGCGCGGGCGAAACCGTGGATCGCTTCGGTCTTCTGCACCGCCTGCAAGACCTGCCGGCGCCGTTTGGCACCCTCGACACGGCCCATCAGATTTTCCAGCCGGGGCATCAGCGCGGGGATCTTCTTGCGGGTGTCGGCGGTGGGAAAAGCGCCGATCTTGGCCTGCCCGGCCTTCTGCCCGGAGCCGTAAAGAAAGACGCCCTCCAGCCGCTCCAGCGTGCCAAGGCTGGGGGAGGCGAGGTCCGTCGCCGCCAGCTTTTCCCTCGCCTTGTTGTCATTCGCACCGCCCGTGGCCAGTGCGGGCAGCAGGGTCTGGATGATATCCGCCTCGTCGCCAAGAAAGACATCGGCGAGAAGTTTTGCCTCGCTCTCCCCCGCGGGCATCTCGAAAAGTGCGGGAACAGAGCCTGAAAAGCCGTCCGGATAGCCCGCGACTTCCTCCATCAAAGTGGTGAAGTCTTCGCCGCCGAACACCATCGCGGCGGCGCGCAGGGCCTCGGGCGCCAGCGTGTCGGCCAGTTCTTCCAGTAGGTCCTGCCGCAGCAGGCGGGCGGCGCGGTCGTCCAGCTCGACAAAGTTGGGCGAGACTCCAGCCTCCAGCGGAAAACGGCGCAGCAGGCTGGCGCAGAAGCTGTGGATGGTCTGGATCCGCAAACCGCCCGGCGTCTCGATCGCGCGGGCAAACAGGCGGCGGGCGCGGGCAAGGTGGGCAGCGTCCAGCACCGCTGTCTCGCCCAGTTCAGCCAAAGCGACCATCAGCGCCGGTTCCGGCATCATCGCCCATTCGCCCAGACGCTGGAACAGGCGGTTCTGCATCTCGGTCGCGGCGGCCTTGGTGTAGGTCAGGCAGAGGATGCGCTGCGGTTCGACATCGGCGAGCAACAGCCGCGCCACGCGGTCGGTCAGCACCCGCGTCTTGCCAGAGCCAGCATTGGCCGAAAGCCAGGTCGAGGCCTCGGGGTCGGCGGCGGCGATCTGGGCGGTGATCGCCTCACGCGGGGTCATCTGGGCCTACTGTGATCGGGGTGGCGTTTTCGGTCATGTCCCATTCGCCAAAGCGGGCGAGGTGGTCATAATCGCCGGGATAGCGGGTTTCAAACACCGCGCGGCGCGAGGTGTAGCCGGTGCTGCGCTGGCCATAGCGCTTGATCAGGGTCACAAAGCGGTCCCAGATCGCGGTGATTTCTTCGGGGGAAAGCGGCGTCTCCTCGACCTTTTCCGAGGCGCCGAGGCCGATGTAGCTGATCAGCGCCACCTCCATCGGATGCGGGGTGAAGCCGCCCCGTTCGGCCATGGCGGCGGCGAGGTGCAGTTGCAGTTCAAACACGGTCTGCTGCGCCTTGGAGGGCGGGGTGCCGGTCTTGTAGTCGATCAGATGCAGCCGCCCGTCGGGCAGAAGGTCGATCCGGTCGGGCGTGCCATAGAGCGTGAAATCAGTGCCCTCGACCTTGGTGCGGCCCTTGGTTTCAATTTGCAGGGTCTGCCCGCCAAGCTTCTGATCCTGATGCAGGAAATGCCCCGCCGCGCGCTCCAACCTGGCGAGCCAGAGCATCCGGGCGGAAGGGAAGGGCGTCTCTGCCGCCAGAACCTCGGCCCCGATGGCCAGAAGCCGGGCGCGGGCCTCGTCCTGGGTTTCCGCCGCGGGCCGCTCGCCCACGAAACGTTCGAGGATCAGGTGCAGCGCTGTGCCCCGGTCGCGCGGGTCGGGCTCGGCGCGCAAAGGGTCGAGCGGGCGCAGGCGCAGGATATATTGCGCGTAAATCGCGTAAGGGTCGCGGATCAGCGTGCGGATCCTTGTCAGCGACAGCTCCTTCGGCCGCGCGCCGAGCGGAGGGCGCGGTTGCGGGCGTTTTGCCGGGGCAAGGCTGGCGTCCATGACCGCCACGGGCTGTTCCAGCGCAGCACAACGGTCGAGCCAGACCTGCCCCCGCGCCTCCATCGCCTTCTGGGCCAGATCGCCCCGCCTGGTGCCCAGCCCGCTCATCAGGTTGCCCAGCCGGTTGAGCCAGCGTGAGGGGACCGTCTCCGCCTCGGCATCGCGCAGGGCGCGCGACAGGATGACGAGGGGCGCGGACACCGCCTGCTGATAGTCATGTGCCGAAAGGCCGATCTGCCGTTCGGGCAATAACAGAGCCGCATCCTTGCGCATCTTGCGGTTCAGCCAGGGGTCGGGATCGGTCGCGGCGGGCCAGGTGCCTTCGTTCAAACCGGCGAGGATGACGAGATCCGCCTCGATCTCGCGCGCCTCACGCGGGCCATGGAAACTGACCAGCGGGTGGCCGGTGACCGGGCTGCGCACCTCTTCCTTGGCGATCAGCCCGTCGAACAGCATCCGGTAATCGGCAGTGGACAAAGCCCCTTCATGGTCGCCGTCGCGGGCGAGCATCTCCATCAGCTTCCGGGCGGCAAGGCCGGGCTCCTTGTCCCACAAACCGCCGCTGCCCTCGGTCGCGGTGCCGCGGGCGAGGATTTCGGTCGCGGCACGGTGGCGGGCGATGTGATCGGCAAGCCGGGTGACCGGGGGCGCGGCGATCAGGCGTAGAACCTCGGCCATGGCCTGACCCCAGGGGGCGGCGGCGGGTTCCTTGCGGGCATTGGCCCAGTGGAGCAGCGCCTCGGCGGTCGGGAAGGCCGGGCCGTGGCGGCGCAGTTCCAGCTCCAGATCGCGGGTGAGGAGAAGATGCGTGCCCCGATCGCCGCCACTCGCCGCCAAAGGATGCTTCAGCAGGGTCATCAGCACATCGGCGGTCACCGGCGCCTCGAACGCGCGGGCAACGTGGCGCAACAGGCGTCCCGGCGCCGACAGGGCCAGCGGCATCCCGGCGGAATCGTCGGGCAGGATCGCCCAGCGGTCCAGTTGCGCCTCGACCCTGCGGGCCAGATTGCGGTCCGGGGTGACCAGCGCCGCCCTTTGCCCGCGCGAGACTGCACGGCGCAGGACCAGCGCCAGGGTCAGCGCCTCTTGCCGCGGGTTGGCGGCCTTGATCAGGGTCATGTGGCGGGTGGCCTCGACCAGATCGGGCAGGGCCTGACCCTCGACCAGCCATTGGTCGGTGACGGGGGCAGGGCGCAGCGACAGCGAGATCAGGCGGTTGCGGTCGGGGTCCACGGGCATCGCCGGATGCCAGGGGGCGATCTGCGCCGGCGTCAGGTCCAAAAGGTCCATCAGGCGGCGGTAGCGGTACTGCGGGTGGTCCTCGGCGCTCAGCGCGTCGTCCATCCGGGCCCAGACGGCATCGGGCATGTCGGTGTCATAGCCCGGCAGCACCAGCATGCCCTGCGGCAGCGCGGCCACCGCCCGCATCAGCACGGCCACCGGCCCGCGCGACCCGGTGGAGCCCGCGATGATCACCGGACCCTGCGGCGGCGCGGTCTTCCAAACCTCGGCCAGCCGTTCGGCGGCGATGCGGTGGCGGGCGGGGCCGTCCTGTGCCGCCATGATCGGGGCGATGATGCGCAGGAAGGCCTGCGTGCGCGCCCAGTGTTCCGAATGACCTGAGACGTCCAGCGTCGCGATCGTCTCGGCCGCGACACCTTCATCCTGCATCTCGTCCAGCAGCAATCCAAGGCTGCGGGCGAGGTCGAACAAGGCCGAGCGCGGGGCCAAGTCGGGTTGGGCCTGCAGCAGACTGTCGATCAGCCGCGCCAGATCCAGCTCGCGCCGCAGGGGGCTGGAGGGGGCGGGCAGGTCGGCGAGGATCGGGTGCTGCGCCAGTTCGGACAGAATGAACATCCGGGGCAGAAAGCTGGCGGCGCCTTCGAGAAAAACCTCGGTCACCCGGCGGCGCATCCGCTGGCTGTTGAGGTACAGCGTCACCCCGGCCATCGCCTCGGGTGGCTGGCCCTGCAGTCGCGCTTGCAGGCCAGATACCAGCGCCCTAGCGAAATCGACGCCGAGCGGGACGGAAAAGACCTTGTCAGCCATGCAGCATCGCCTCCGCCAGCGGGATCGACTCCGGCTGGCCCACGTCACACCAGCCGCCGTCATGCACCAGCCCGAAGGCGCGCCCCTCGGCGATCATCTGGTCCCAGAGGAGGTTGAGCGAGAAGGCTTCCGCCGCCACCGCCGCCAGCCTTTCGGTGCGCAGGATCTGCGCGCCAAGGTAGACAAGGCCCGTCGCGCCATTGGCCCGGGTCAGACGGCCGCCGGTATCCATCAGGAAATCGCCGCTGCCCTTGTGGCCCAGGGCGCGGCTCACCGGCGCCAGCAGCAACAGCGCATCCATCCGCGCGCCGTCCCAGGCCTTGGCCAGTTCGGACAGCGGGTTGGCCCCGGTCCAGATGGCATCGGTGTTTAGCGTCATCACCGGGCCCGCGCCCAGCTGCGGCAAGGCGGCGCGCAGGCCGCCTCCGGTCTCCAGGATCTGCTCGCGCTCCCAGGACAGGGTGATGTTCTGGCCCGCAAGATGGCGGGCGATCTGGTCGCCCAGGTAGTGCAGGTTGACCACGGTATGTGAGACTGTTTCGGCGGATCTGAGGTTCAGCGCGTGGTCGAGCAGCGGTTTTCCGGCCACCGGCACCAGGGGTTTCGGCCGGTCGCGGGTCAGGCTGCCCATCCTGGTGCCAAAGCCTGCGGCGAACAGCATCAGCGGGAAAGCCGGCATGTGGCCTCCAGCTTTTGCAGGTCGGGGGCGGGCAAGAGCCGGTCGCAGGTGGCGCGCAGATCCTGCAGGGCGGGATGGGCCAGATTGCGCTGCAACTGGGCCCAGACATGCGGGATCATCGGCAGGTAGCGGGTCTTGCCCTCGACCGCAGCCAGTCGGGCGAAGATACCCAGGATGCGCAGGGCCCGCTGGGCGCCAAGCGCGGCATAGGCGGTCTGAAAGCCGGCAAGGTTCGCGCCCGAGCCCTCAGCAAAACGGCGGATCATCATGGTCTCGATGTTTTGCGGCACGGCGCGGCGGGCGTCTTGCAGAAGGGAGACAAGGTCGTAACCCGGCTGACCCATCTGGCCGAGTTGGAAGTCCAGCAGGCCGACGCGGGCGATGCCTTCGCGTGCGGGCAGCCAAAGCAGGTTTTCCGCATGGTAGTCGCGCAGGATCAGGACGCGGGGTCCATCGGCATGGCGGGCCAGCGTTTCCGCCAGAACAGAGACGAAGTCTTCCCGCCCTTCGGCATCGCCCAGCAGCGCCTTGCGGTAGAAGTCGATGGCCATGGCGGCGGCTTCCGCCCAGGCGGCGGCGGTGAGAACGGGCAAGCCTGGCGGTGCGGGATGGGCCTGCAAGTGCAAGAGGACATCGGTGGCGGCCTCGTAAAGCGGCAGCTCCGCAGCGGGGGTTTCGGCGATCTGGCGGGGGTAAAGCGCATCGCCAAGATCCTCAAGCAGCAGGAAGCCGGTGGCTTCATCCTCGGCAAGGATGGCGGGGGCGGACAGGCCGAGTGCGCGCAGATGGCGGTCGATCCGGGCAAAGTCGGCGACGGAATCGGCCTGGCCGGGCGGGGCATCCATCAGGATGGCGCTGCCGTCCGGGCGGGTCAGACGCTCGTAGCGGCGGGCCGAGGCATCGCCAGCCAGCGGCAGGCGGGCGGCGTCGGACCAGCCGGCCTCCTGGATGAAATCGGCCAGTGCTGCGGCGCGCAGCGCAGCTTTCAGCGCCGTGGCAAAGCCCGCGCGATCCCCGGGGGACAGATGGGCGCGGCGGCCTTCGCCCAAAGGTTCCAGGCGCAGGCGCAGGGGGTTGGCGGGCAGATAGCTGCCCAGGCGGTCGGGCCATTCGATCATGCAGATCGCGGTGGGATAGGCCTCCTCCAGCCCAAGTTCCAGCACGTCGTCGGGATGGCTCAGCCGGTAAAGGTCGGCGTGCCAGATCTCCGGCGCTTCCGCCGTCGCGCCGGGATAGGTCTGCACGAGCGTGAAGGTGGGCGAGGGTACGTCCTCGGCCTCGCCCAGAAGGGCGCGGATGAAGGCGCGGGCCAGATGCGATTTCCCGGCCCCGATCGCGCCCTCCAGCAGCAGCGCATCGCCGGCCTGCAACAGGCTGGCTAGGGCGCGGCCCAGGCGGGTTGTGTCGGCTTCGGTGGCAAGGTCAAGGATCAGGTCGTCGGTCATCCGCCAAGCTTAGTCGACCTTGGCGGCAGAGGAAATCGCCCGTTACGCCCGCTTGAGGTTCACATCGCTGGCCAAGACCGGCTTCGGCCCGCTTCCGGCATCGCGCAGGCGAAACGCGGTCATGGTCGCCCCGCCGGACAGGGGCGCGAAGCGGCAGTCGATCAGGCGTCCGTCCAGCAGGCGCACTTCGGCCTTCCACTGGGCGCGGTCCTCGGGGTTGGAGGCGAATTCCTCCAGCTGGGACCAGACCGCGCTGGGCGAACACTGGTCGCGCCAATGGCCGGAGAGGGAGCGCAGGGTCGCCTCTGACAGGCAGGCCGCCGGATCCCCGCCCCAAAGCCGCGCATAGGCCGAGTTCGAGATTACCAGCTGCCCCGCCGGAGAGAAGACGGCAATCGCCTCGTCCACCTCGTCGATCACCGACTGGCTCAGCTCCAGATCGGCGCGGAACCGGCGGGTGCGCAGCATTTCGCCCGAGATATCCTCCAGCATCAGGGCCAGGGCGCCGTTCGGATGCGGCCGTCCGATGACACGGTAGGTCTGACCGCCCGGCAGGCTCCAGGTTTCCTCGTAAAGACCCGAGGCGGCGGCGCGCTCCATCTCCATCAGCTGGCGGCGCCAGTTGCGGTAATCCTTCGGCTCGGGGATCATGTTGCGGTCGCGCATCCCGTCCAGCACCGACAAGAGCGAGGGCCGCATCGAGAGGAAATCGGCCGGCAGCCCGGTCAGGTCCATCAGCGCGGGGTTGAACAGGACGAGCTGGCGCTGGTTGTCAAAGATCGCAAGCCCGACATGCAGATGGGCAAAGGTCTTGGTCAGCGTCAGCATGAAATCACGCAGCGCGGTTTCGGCGTGGACGGCGGCGTCGGCCGGGCTGGCGAAGATCAGGCGATCCTCGCCATCGACAAATCCGGTCAGTTCATACCACTGCGCCTTGACCTCGCGCGGGGAGAGTTTCTGGCGTTGGCCGGTGATGCCCTGCGCGCTGGCCTGGCGTTCGAACAGGCGGGGCAGCGGCCAGGTCAGGTCCTGCCCGGCGTCCAGCACCTCGGAGGCGCGCAGCATATAGGCGGCGTTGGCCCAGATGATGTCGCCGTTGCTGCGTTCGCGCCACATGAGCAGGGGCGCGCGGGCGATGGTGTCGCGCAGAAGGTCCAGTTCTTCCTGCATGGCGCGCTGCGCCATCAGGTCCTGCCCGGGGGTCCGGTCCTCGCGGCTGGGGTCGGCCAGAAGCACGCGCGTCAGGCCGCCCCGCTGTTCAGCCTGCAAAAGCAAGGGGTTGCCCCGCGCAGGAGCCGAAGCCAGCGTCAGCGCGCCTTCATAGGGCAGCTGCAAAAGCCGGGCCTCAAGCTCGGCGAAATGCGGGGCGAGGTAGATCATCAGCTTGGCCCAGGCCGACCCGCTGACCGGGCTGGCAGCCAGCAGCGCCCGGGCCGAGGGGGTGCTGTCAACCAGAATATCGCCATCGAACAGGAAGACCGTGGCCGAAGTATCCTCGGTAAAGATCGTGACCCGGGCAGCCCTGTGCCGTCGTTCACAATAGACTGTTGCCGCCAAAGCCAACCCGGCAGCTGACAGGGCGGTCAGCGCCAGCTCCACACTCGTTACCCAGTCCAGATCCATGATGCCATCCCCGACAATCCCGATCTGCAACCTAAGGCGGTGGCGGTTAACGAACGGTTAGGCTTTCGGGTAAGATTTGAGCGGACCTATGGAAGGTTGGGTTGGTTTTCGCCCGAAACGAGATTCTCCGGCGCGCGCAGGGCGGCTTCGGGCCAGACGACTTCGACCACCGCGCCGCCGCGTTGCGGGCGCTCGCTGGGTGCCAGAAAGGGGTCGGTGGCATTGGCAAAGGTCAAGGTGGCGCCCGAACGTTCCAGAAGCGTCTTGGCGATGAACAGGCCCAGACCCATGCCTTCATATTCCGGGCGCAGGCCCTCCTGCTGGGGTTCGCGGCGCAGGCGCACAAAGGGGTCGCCGATGCGGTGGATGAGATGGGGCGGGAAACCCGCGCCGTCATCGACAATCCGCACCCGGATCTCGCTGTTGCGCCATTCCAGATCGACCCAGACCGTCGAGGCCGCAAAATCCACCGCGTTCTGGATCAGGTTGCGCAGGCCGTGGATGATCTCGGGCCGGCGGAGAACGGCGGGTTGGAAGGGCGCGCTGTCATGGTCGGTGATCTCGACCGTCTTGCCACGGTTGAGATGCGGCTCCGCCGCCTCGCGCACCACGGTGATCAGGGGGGCCTGGCGCAAGAGAAGGTCATCCTTCCCGGCCCGCCCCATCGAGCGCAGGATATCGCGGCAGCGGTCGGTCTGGTCGCGGATCAGCTTGGCGTCGTCCTGCAGGCCGGGCTGACCCGCCAACTCGTCGAACAGTTCGGCGGCGACCATCTTGATCGTAGCGAGGGGAGTGCCAAGTTCATGCGCGGCGGCGGCCACCACGCCGCCCAGATCGGTCAGCTTCTGTTCGCGCGCCAGCGCCATCTGGGCCGCCAGCAAGGCATCCGACATCGCCCGCATTTCCACCGCGATGCGCCGGGAATAGGCGGCGAGGAATACAGTCCCGCTGACAATCGCCGCCCAGAACCCGATTTCCAGCTGCGTGGGCAGCATCAGCAGAGAGCCGTCCTTGAAATGCAGGGGCTTGTAGATGAAGCCGATCGCCGTCACGAGCTGGATCGACAGCCCACCCAGGAAGATCGTCGATTTCAGCTCCAGCGCCGAGGCGGAAATGGTGACGGGCACGATGACCAGAAGGGCGAAGGGGTTGTTGAGCCCGCCGGTCACGCCGACCAGAAAGACCATCTGCCCGAGGTCGAACAGCAGCATCAGCATGGCCTCGTGATCGGCGAGCCGCTTGTTGGCGGGAAAGACCAGGGTGATCCAGATGTTCAGCGCGACCGAGGCGCCGATGGCCACCGAACAGGGGCCGATCGGCAGGACGAGATCGAAGTACCAGGGCGCCACCACCAGAACCACCATCTGCCCGGCAATCGAGATCCAGCGCAGCATGGTGAGCGTGCGCAACCGCACCCAATCGCCATGGACATAGCGAAAGCCGGGATGCACATCTGTGTGACTCATGAAAATCGGCCCCTCGCCCCTTGCGTCACGCATTGTTATTGATGCGCAAAGGTCGGATCAATGCGCGACCGTGATGGAGGACCCGATGCTCAAGTTTTACGCCGCTGCCGGCGCTGTTGCCCTTTCCGCTTTGCTGGGTTGGCAGGGCTATCAGATCATGCGGGCCCAAAGCAGCGATGCCTTTGCCGAATGCCGCAGTGGCGCGGTGGCGGGCGGGCAGATTGGCGGGCCCTTCACGCTGAGCGACACGAAGGGGGCCGCGGTCACCGATCAGACCCTGCTCGCCAAACCGGCGCTGATCTATTTCGGCTATGCCTCCTGCCCGGATGTCTGCCCGATCGACAATGCGCGCAATGCCGAGGCGGCGGATCTTCTGGCCAAACAGGGGTTGGAGGTGACTCCGGTCTTTATTTCCGTCGATCCGGCCCGCGATACGCCGCAGGTCCTGGGCGATTACGTCAGCAATTTCGATCACCTTGTCGGTCTGACCGGCACCGAAGAGCAGATTGCTGCGGCGGCCAAGGCCTACAAGGTCTTTTACCAGCTGCCCGAAAAGCGTGACCCGGGCTATACGGTCGATCATACGACCATGACCTATCTGATGTTGCCCAAGACCGGATTTGCCGATTTCTTCCAGAGAGATGCGACACCCGAGCAAATTGCCGACAGGACTGCTTGTTTCCTGAAGGCAAGCTAGGTTACCCTGCACGGGCCGGTGGTCGGGGAGGACAGACGTGGCGGATGAAGCAATACCCGATCTCGGCCCGGACCGTTCGCTGCTTTTGGTCGATGACGACGAGGCCTTTGTAAAGCGACTGGCCCGGGCGATGGACAAGCGCGGCTTTCAAACTGAAACCGCGGAAAGTGTCGCCGCAGGCAAAGTGATCGCCCTGGCGCGCCCGCCGGCCTATGCCGTGGTCGATTTGCGCTTGGGCGATGGCAATGGGCTGGATGTGGTCGAAGCATTGCACCAGACCCGGCCGGACTGCCGGGTTGTGGTTCTGACCGGATATGGCGCGATTGCCACGGCAGTTGCGGCGGTCAAGATCGGGGCGATTGATTATCTCTCCAAGCCCGCTGATGCCAATGATGTGATGAATGCGCTTTTGGCCCGCAGCGAAATTCCTCCGCCGATGCCGGATCATCTGATGTCGGCAGATCGGGTGCGTTGGGAACATATCCAGCGCGTTTATGAAATGTGTGACCGCAATGTGTCGGAAACAGCGCGCAGGCTGTCGATGCACCGCCGCACGCTTCAGCGTATTCTTGCAAAACGCAGCCCCAAATAAAGCCTCGCGCTTGCGTTTCACGGCGATGCCTCCTAATAAATCCCTATCGGGACAAAAAGGACAGACGCTGTGGAAAACCTAAACAATTTGACGCTTAAAGAGTTGAAGGATCTGCAATCTCAAGTGGTCAAGGCTATTGCCACTTTTGAAGATCGCAAGAAGAAAGAAGCTCTTTCGGAACTCCAGGAATTCGCCCGCGCCAAAGGCTTTTCGCTGGAAGAGCTGACCGGCGCCACCGTCGTGCGCCGCCGCGCCCCGGCGAGCGCGAAATATGCCAATCCGGCCGATGCATCAGACACTTGGTCCGGCCGTGGCCGCAAGCCGCGCTGGTTCATCGATGCGCTGTCCTCGGGCAAGCATCCCGAAGACCTCGCCATCTGATTGCCTCGGTCGTTGAAAAGGGTTGCTGGCCGCCTAAAGGGCGGCCTTTAACCATTTGATGAAAACCTTGAGCTCTGCGCGTTTCGGACCGGGGCGGGTGACCATGTAATAGGCCAGGCTGTCATCCTTGACGCGCCCGACAATCTGCAGGGCGCCGGTTTCCACATCGTGCTCCACCAGGGCCTCGGCTTCGACATGCAGGCCATAGCCTTGCCGCGCTGCTGAAAGCGCAAGCTCTTCGGTTGGCATATAGGCTATATTCATGGCATCCGGTTTCAGGCCAAAGCCTTTGAGCCAGGTCAAAGCCTCGGGCCAGTCCTGTTCAATCACCCAGGGCATGGCGGACAGCTCCTCCGGAGAAAGATTGCTTTTGCCATTGAGCAATAGGGGCGCCGCCACGATGACATAATCGGCGGCGGTGAGGAATTCGACATCCAGCCCCGGCCATTTGCCATTGCCAAAGCGCAGCCCGATATCAATCCCCTCGCGGCGCAGATCCACCACGCGCTTTTCGGGGTTCAGCGAGATTTCAATTTCGGGATGCGCCTTCCAGAAAGCGCCAAGGCGCGGCATCAGCCATTGCGCCGCAAAGGCCGGCGTCAGGGTCACCCGCAGGGGGGCGCCGGGGCCCGCACCCTTCACCTCCTCCAGCGCCAGGGCGATGTTGCGAAAGCCGTCAGCAAGGGCCTGCGCCAGCCGCGTGCCCTCGGCCGTCAGGGCAAGGCCGCGCCCGGCGCGATAGATCAGCTCGCGGCCCAGATGATCCTCCAGCCCGCGGACCTGCTGGGCGATGGCGGCATGGGTCACGTTCAGCTCGCGCGCCGCCAGCGAAAAGCTTTGCAGCCGCGCCGCCGCCTCGAAGGCGCGCAGCGAGGTGAGGGAGGGGAAGCTGCGCCAGTCGATTGACATGATAGTCTATCTAACATCCCAAAAGTTTCTTTGACTCGGAAAACCGCCGATATCTCCCTATATACGGATTATCGAAACACTCAAATGGAGATAGATATGTTAACCCTGCTTGCAGACGCCCTGATGTTGGCGACCCGGATCGACCCGCTGCCTCGCCGCAAGGAAACCAAGCGTGGCCGCTAAGTCTCAGCCAAGCTGTTCCAACAAGGCCTTGTGCCGGGCAATATAGTCCGCCCGCACCACAGCGGGCGGACGCAGTCTTATTTCCAGACCCCTCAAGATCTGATCTGCCGGACGGCCAAAGAATTTGTCGGCCTCCCCTTCGGAAAACCCCGCAATCTGCACCGCTTCCAGCCAGGCCGAGACTTTGTCCGCCTGCTTGATCTCGCGTTTGATCGCCGCGGGCAAAGCGGCAGGCAGGCCAAAGCGGATGTGCACCGCCGCCGTCAGCCGCGCATCCAGCTCGCCATAGCTGGGCCCCACGGCGGCCTTCACCGGGCTGATCATGTCGCCAATCACATATTCCGGCGCGTCATGCAGAAGGGCCGCCAGCTGCCAGCGCGGATCGTCACCGCCGCGCCTGCGGTAGATCTCTTCGACCAGCAGCGAGTGCTCGGCCACCGAATAGGGCCAGTCGCCCCGCGTCTGGCCATTCCAGCGTGCGACGAAGGCCAGGCCATGCGCGATGTCCTCGACCTCTATATCGACGGCAGAGGGGTCCAAAAGGTCCAGCCTGCGCCCTGAAAGCATGCGTTGCCAGGCCCTGGGTTGCTTCATGTCTTTACCATCGGTTGTCGAATTGCCCTGTAGATGCTATCTGGCCGCCAACCACAGGATCAAGGAGTGCGCCGCATGGCCGCCGATTATATCGTCAAGGATATCGCTCTGGCCGACTTCGGCCGCAAGGAGCTGACCATCGCCGAAACCGAAATGCCCGGCCTGATGGCCTGCCGTGAGGAATTCGGCCCCTCGCAGCCGCTGAAAGGCGCGCGGATCGCCGGTTCGCTGCACATGACGATCCAGACCGGCGCCCTGATCGAGACGCTGAAGGCGCTGGGCGCCGATGTGCGCTGGGCCTCTTGCAACATCTTCTCGACGCAAGACCACGCGGCTGCGGCGATTGCAGCCTCGGGCACCCCGGTTTTCGCGATCAAGGGTGAAAGCCTGGAAGAATACTGGGATTACACCGACCGGATCTTCCAGTTCGGCGGCGTTGGCGGCACCTGCAACATGATCCTGGACGATGGCGGCGACGCAACGCTGTACATCCTTTTGGGCGCCCGTGTCGAAGCCGGTGAGACCGACCTGATCGCCGTCCCGACCTCGGACGAAGAGGTCTGCCTCTACAATCAGATCAAGAAGCGCCTTGCCGCCTCGCCCGGCTGGTTCACCAAGCAGCGCGGCGACATCCTGGGCGTGTCGGAAGAAACCACCACGGGCGTCCACCGTCTGTACGACCTGCACAAGAAGGGTCTCTTGCCCTTCCCGGCGATCAACGTGAACGACTCTGTCACCAAGTCGAAGTTCGACAACAAGTATGGCTGCAAGGAATCGCTGGTCGACGGCATACGCCGCGCCACCGACACGATGATGGCCGGCAAGGTCGCGGTCGTCTGCGGCTATGGCGACGTGGGCAAGGGCTCTGCCGCTTCGCTGCGCGGCGCTGGCGCCCGGGTGAAGGTTACCGAAGTCGACCCGATCTGCGCCCTGCAGGCCGCGATGGACGGCTATGAAGTGACGCTGCTTGAGGATGAGCTGGCCAACGCCGACATCTTCATCACCACCACCGGCAACAAGGACGTGATCCGCATCGAGCATATCCGCGAGATGAAGGACATGGCCATCGTCGGCAACATCGGCCACTTCGACAACGAGATTCAGGTGGCGGCGTTGCGCAACCACAAATGGACCAACATCAAGGAACAGGTCGACATGATCGAGATGCCCAACGGGCACCGGATCATCCTTCTGTCGGAAGGCCGTCTCTTGAACCTCGGCAATGCCACCGGCCACCCGTCCTTCGTGATGTCGGCCTCTTTCACCAACCAGGTTCTGGCCCAGCTGGAGCTGTTCACCAAGGGCGCCGAATATGCGCCGGGCGTCTATATCCTGCCGAAGGCGCTGGACGAAAAAGTCGCCCGCCTGCACCTTAAGAAGATCGGCGTGAAGCTGACCCAGCTGAAGCCGGAACAGGCTGCCTATATCGGCGTCAATGTCGAAGGCCCGTTCAAGAGCGAGCACTACCGCTACTAAGCGCAAGCTGCCCGCGCAGTCCTGCAAGGCCCGCCCTCACCGGCGGGCCTTTTGCCTGTGGCCTTCCCGCCGATCCGGACCCTGCGGCAAATATTCCCTTTGCGGCTTCGGGGGGCGGACCTAAGCTGTCATCCCATCCAGAGCCTGCGGGCGCTGGGGTATTTTGGCATGAAAAGGGAGAGTATCATGGGTAAGAGGGATGATTTGATTGCGAAATATGCCGAGGATCTGACGACCAAATGCAAGATGAATCCGGACCTCGCTCTTTTGACCAAGGTCACGATCGGCTGTGGCCCGGCCATTTACGATGCGGATTCGGCGACCGTTGCCGGCACCAATGCCGGCGAGCTTGAGACTGTCAAAAAGAACTTCCTGATCAAGAAGCTGGGCCTGTCCGACGGGCCTGCGCTGGACGAGGCGATTTCCGCCGTCCTCGACACCTACGGTCGCTCGGAGCGCAACAAGTACCGCGCCGTGGTCTATTACATGCTGACCAAGCATTTCGGCAAGGAAAGCGCTTTCGCCTGAACACTTTCTGATGAGGGAAGCTGCCGCGGAGACACCGGTGGAATTGCCATTCTCGGATCGGGCGGCCAATGTGCCGCTCGATCCTATCCGAGGCCGTCATGTCCGCCGAATCACCCGCCAAGTCGACCGCCCAAACCATTGCCGCGCCCAAGCCTGAATCCACGGTGCTGCCGGTGATCCTTGCGGTCGCGCTGGGCCATTTCCTCAACGATCTGATGCAGTCGCTGATCCCCGCGGCCTATCCGCTGCTCAAGGACAACCTGGCGCTGAGCTTCACCCAGATCGGGCTGATCACCTTCGTGTTTCAGGGCACCGCGTCGGTCCTGCAGCCCCTGATCGGATTTTACACCGACCGGCGGCCCATGCCCTATGCCATGGCTTTGGGCATGGCGTCGTCCGGCATCGGGCTGGTGATGCTGGCACGTTCGGAAAGCTTCCTGTTGGTGCTGCTCTCGGTGGCGCTGATCGGCTTTGGATCGGCAATCTTCCACCCGGAGGCCTCGCGCATCGTGCGTCTGGGTGCCGGAATGCGGCCGGGCTTTGCGCAATCGGTGTTTCAGGTTGGCGGCAATTCCGGCTCGGCGCTGGGCCCGCTGGCGGCCGCCTTCATCGTGTTGCAGCGCGGCCAGATCGCCATTGAATGGTTCGCGGTGGTCGCCCTGGCCGGGATGGGCCTGCTGTATCTGGTGGGCCGCTGGTACATCGCGGTCGGCGCCGCCCGCGCCCTCGCCCGCAAAAGTCGCGCCCGCAGCGCCGTGCCGGTGCCGCGCGCCGTGGTGCGGCTGGGGATGAGCGTTCTGATCGTGCTCATGGTGTCCAAGTTCATCTACAATGTTTCCTATTCCAGCTACTACACCTTCTACCTGATCGAGCGGTTTGGCCTGTCCAAGGCTGAGGCCAATCTGTGCCTGTTCATCTTCCTTGCCGCTGTGGCCGCCGGCACCATCATCGGCGGCCCGATCGGCGACCGGATCGGCCGTCGCCGGGTGATCATCCTGTCGATCCTTGGTATCCTGCCGCTGACCATCGTGCAGCCCTGGCTGCCGCTGGTGCCGAGCGTCATCTGTGCCGCTGCCGCCGGATTGGTTCTGGCATCGGCGTTTCCGGCGATGGTGGTCTATGCGCAGGATCTGATGCCGCAGCACACCGGGATGGTGGCGGGGCTGCTCTTCGGTCTGGCCTTCGGCATCGCCGCCTTCGGCGCCTCGGGCCTGGGCATCGTGGCTGACCATCTTGGCATCGTGATGGTCTACAAATTCTGCGCCTTCCTGCCGGCGCTGGGTCTGGTGGCATTCCTCCTCCCCGACCTGAGGGATTGAGGCCACCCGCGCCGGGCGATTAGCTCAAGTTTTCCACGCTTGGTCTTTGCCTGCGGGGCGGTTTTCCGCTACGTTTATGAGAAGGGCATCATGTCCTGGACCTTTTATCAAACACGTGCGGTGCTGGGTGCGCGTGGGGTGGATGAGGGGTCCCTAGGGGTGGGGGCCCCTCATTTTATTGCCCGCCATTCCTCCTAACATCGCCAACCGGAAAGACCCAAAGGGATGCCCTTGTGCTTGGGTCCTTCGCCCGGTCGTGCTAGGGACATCCCCGGATCGCTGGTTTCCTTTCCATCCCCGCTGGCGAGAAAGGACCCCATGTTCAGCAATTGGCAGCAAGAGAAGGCCAAGACCGCCCTCATCGATGAGGCGCAGGCTCTGGCCGACAAACTCGCGGCAGCGAAGCGCCATTTTGTGGACGAGCAGGCCGCCTCTGCGCGCTACTGGGTGGCGTTCTATCTTACCAAGGGTGTCAACCTTCACGAGATGGCCCAATGGCCGCCGGCGGAAGCTGTGCGTTTTGCCACTGCCGCGGCCAAAGAGGTGGCGGCGCTGCGCAAGAAGCGTGAATATGCCCGCAGCGATGGCTTGACGGTCTGGCTGCATACCGCCCGCGCCCTGACCGAGCCGCGCATCGCCCCCGCCGCGCGCGACATCTGGCGCCAATTGTCGGCGGCGGGACCCAATGCCGACAGCATGGCCTTGGAGCTTATGGAGGACGCAGGTCTGCCCCCAGGCCAGCACGGCGGCATTCCCGCCGGTTTTGACGACCCGGAATAGGCCGAGTGACCGAAACTGCGGCGCGCCTGGGCAATCTTCTCTCTGGCCGCACAAAGGCCGGAGCGAGGGCTTGATTTGCCCGCCATCCCGGGGGACAGGATGGCCGGGACCGAAAAAGCCAAAGGAGAGACCGCCGATGGGCCGCGAGGACAAGCCGCCGCTGGGCAACCCGACGATCCGCACCGTCGCCATGCCCGCCGACACCAACCCCGCCGGGGATATCTTTGGCGGCTGGCTGATGAGCCAGATGGACCTTGCCGCCGGCAACATCGCCGCCCTGACCTCGGGTGGCCGCAGTGCGACGATCGCGGTGGACGGCATGATCTTTCACCGCCCGGTCAAGGTGGGGGATGAGGTTTCGCTCTACGCCACTCTGGTCAAGGTCGGCCGCACCTCGATGACCATTCATGTCGATGCCTGGCGCCGCCCGCGGCAATTGCATGACAGCGAAAAGGTGACGGAAGCCAATTTCATCTTCGTGGCACTCGACGAACACGGCCAGCCGATTCCGGTCAAGGCCACATTGGACTGACGCGGAAAGATACCGGTGCGCCGGATTTCTCCAGGCGGTTTTGCGAAGGAAATGAAGGAACTGGTGCCCCAAGACGGACTCGAACCGCCGACCCATTGCTTACGAATTGTAAACTTGACCTCTTGGACAGGGTTGCCTTGGGTCGGCTCAAGCTAGCTAACACACTACAACGAAAGCGCTTTCTGAGCCAGTGGTGTTGGACGGGCTTCGATGCCATTTGCGGCGATTTGACCCCTCTCCCCTACTAACGCCCTACTAGCAAAACCGGGCGCAAAGCGGGCCGCTGTGGCAACTGCACCCCTGCACTACCCCCCCTCAACGGCTTTTCCGGCTTCCACCCCACGGCGCGCCCTCGGTCCACCCCCGTTGGCGAGCTAAGGGGAAGTCCCCGGAACCGAAAAGGCGATTTCGCTATCGCCGTTTTCCTGCCTGCCAGTTGTGACCACAGCGGAGGCAAGTCACCATGACTGCGTTGCTACCGATGAACCCTGCCAACAGACCAACTCCACCAGTGAGCACCCCACCGACCAATGCCTTTCCAACGCCAAAGCCTCGTTTATGATCTGTGATCGAGGTTGACGAACACTTGGGGCAGGTTATGCCGGTCGCTACCTGTCTTGGCACAACCTTCTGCGGCTTGCTTAGGTCAAGAATGCAGAGGTTCTCATATTTGGCGACCCACGCTTCAGCGTAGCCGCAATGAATGCACTTTCCGAACTGAAAGTCGTGCTGCATCCGGCCCTCTGACTCATCGCCGCAGTCAAGGTCGCGACCGCAAGACCTGCACGCCACGGCCTCGGCTTTGATGTCCTCGGCACAATGGGGGCAGCGTTTCATCCCCGCTGTCGTCGGTAAGGGCCGCGCGACCTGAGGCTTGGTCGAACTAGGCAGAACGGCATGGAGCGGAGCAGGCAAGGGCTTAGCGGATGGGAGAACCCGGTCGCAGGGTGCCTTCGCCGCAAGAATTGCTGCCTCACGCTTTCCGCAGTCCACACAAGCACCGAGCACCATGCGGTGTCTTTTGAGTGTTTCGGCATCTGCCCTTCTCGCTTCGGCGGTACTGCGCCCCATGTTGCTATCCTCCCTCGCACCTGCGCGTTCATTTGTGACTGATAGTCTACATTCTTGGCTGGACTGTGGCGATTTGACCAGCCGCACAACGAAATGAGACTCATAGTCTGTAGATTCATAGGCTGCGCCAGCCTTCACAACCTGCATGGACATCAGGTTGGTCGTTGGGGAAAATTTGCGGGCTGAACGGGAGCGCCTTGGCCTCTCGCAAGAGGAGCTTGCTTTTCGTGCCGACCTCCACCGCACCTATGTCAGCGGCGTTGAACGCGGCGTCCGCAACCCAACGGTTAAGATCGTTGCGCGGCTGGCCGAGGCCTTGGGCGTTGAACCTTGGTCGCTGTTGGTTCGAAAGCGATAGCTGCGACTCACTGGGGAACTTGAACCCAACGAAAGCATTGAACACCGAGCGAATATGCACGTTCTGCATGGTGCTCCTGGGCAGTGTAGTCTCATCAACTCTTCATCGGCGTTCGAAGCCGTGGCGTTTTTGGACCTTGCCCCCCCCCCATCGACAGCTTTTTGGGGCTTTCACTTGGCAGCGCCACCTCGGTCCACCCCCACTTGGCGAGCTGAAGGAGACTCCCCATCAGAAATCGAACAAGGAGTCAGACAGGCGCTCTTCCACGTTTGGGCAAGGACCGTCACCCTTGAGACGGAGAAAAGCGTATAGTAGCACCACATCTCGACCTATCGACACTATGACCGTCGCGACAAACACCGCAACAATTTCGGATGGTTAGGACGAAAGGCAATTGACTTGGTGTCTCGCCTACGGCTTTCTGCGGGTGCACATGACATGCGGGCAAACAATGGCTTACTCCGCTATTATTTCATTTCGAGACCAGGCGACTGGTAAGATAAACGATCTTCTCGGGGACGAAGGACTTATTTGTGGGCACACTCAGAATTTGTTGTCGTATCTATCAGGTGCGCTCTTAAGCTATAAAGAAGAAGGAGTGGAGCTAACGCCTACCGTACTACTCTGTGAATCTATTGGACGCTTCCTAACCAGATTTCCAGGTTCATCGTTTTATCAAATTGGCAGCGGGCCGCTGGAGGGCTCTCCCGGCAAGAGAATATTAAAAGAATGCGCGCCGCTATCTGGCGATAACTGGTTTGTTTATGTTGAAAGAATTACCGCGAAGACGATTCGCTTTGGCGTTTTTACGTATTCGATCAGCCCAACATCAGTCAATTTACTTGGCGGGCTTTCAATCACCAGCGATCAAATGGCGGTTTTGGCGAAGAAAGTTGGAGAAAATACAATAGAGCTTGTGGGCGGCAAAGGTTCCCGCTTGAAGTTGATGTTTTCGACCTCCCGAGACGCCCAAATAACGCAGCCTGACTTAAATCACTTCGGCGAGGCCTGCACCTCATCTCTACAAAACGAAGTATACCGAAATCAGTTTATTACCTACTTCATTCAGCTGTTAGATAAGGGGCTTTCTGCTTCTCATGGCACGATGTTGGCTTGCTCAAAAGATGAGACTTGTCTAAAGCTAACGGAATTAAAAGATGCCGTTGTTCTGAATCCACCATTGGACCTATTCGCACAATTTGAGCGATATCGTGCCGAGGGAAGTGCAGAGTCTCTCTTGAGCCTTCAACGTGCTGAGGAGTTACTAAACGGGTTTATGAGGTGTGACGGAATTGTCTTCTTTGATGAGACTGGTAGGGTGTTTGCGTATCGAGTTTTCTACAGGCCGAAGAAGTCTAGTCCAAATGCATCTATAATTGGTGGCGCGAGGCGACGTGCATTCGAAGGTGCCAAATCGCTCGTTCCAGAAAATCTCACGGCCATTCTATTCAGATCGCAAGACGGCGGAATGGAGCTGGAAAGGAAGATCGATGGCTAGCGATGAAATCGTTGTGTGGAAGAGCAACTCAGTTGCTAAAGTTCCCGACAATATGTCCGATCCAAAACAAATCGCGGCTTTCGCAACTCAACTTCGCCAGCGCGAGCGTACGCAGATCGCTACCAATTTTGAAGCTGAGAACTACGAGATTGCTGCATCCTTTACGTGGATGCGAGCGATGGCGCTGTTGAAAAACCAGCTTGGCCTCCTTGGAATGGAGTTTATTGGCGAGCTGCTCCAGCGACCGGATATCTCGGGCTCTTCCGATGTTCAGGTATCAGTTTCTGACGCCGAGGCCATTTCGCTCGCCAGAGATCTTGGTGTGTTAACTTCGACCCAAGCGCTTCGCTTCCTTCAGTCTCAGGCTGTTATATCCCACTTCTCCTCGTTGGATATCACCGCCGGTGATGAAGATGAGTATATGACTAGGGAAGAAGCTATAATTTGCCTGAGAGTTTGCGTCCAAGCGATCCTTGGCCAAGAAAGCGTAGCTGTTGCAGAGGATTTTAAGAAGTTCCGCGAGAAATTGTCGCAGGAGACTTTGACGGCCGACTCGGCAGAAATTGCAAAGCTTCGCGGATCGCCGTACTTTTTTCTCAGGACTGCAGTCAGCGTTCTGCTATCGACAGTTCGATCAGCCAAAGGCGCTCAACTTGAGCATGCGTCTCGCAATGCGATTTTGGTGGTCGTTACTTTCTGGACAAAACTGAAAGAGTCGGAACGCTGGCAGATCGGTCAGGCCTATGCGGCGGAATTTAACGAGGGAAATTCAGGATCAATTCGGTGCCTAAATGCCATCCTTACGGCTGTGCACGGCTTCGACTATGTTCCCGAGAGTCTTCGTTCTGGCACTTTCACGGAGGTGGCGGCTAAAGTAATTCGCGCCCATCAAGGGTCTAATAATTTCTACAATGAGCCAGCGCCAATGCGTGAGCTTGCGAGTCTCGGCACATCCATTCCTGGCCCTGCACTGAGTATTTGTTTTACTGCCATTCTCTGTGTTCGACTCGGAAACCTCTACGGAGTTTCATGGGCGGCCCAAGAAGCCGCCGATGAAATGATTTCGAGTATATCGATAGATCGTTGGATGTACTATGTCTCCGAGCGCCTGCTTAACGACCGTGTAATTCTTGCTGAGCTTACCAGCACGGGTCCGGCCCAGCGGTGGTGTGCCCTTATTAAGGAGATCGGGCTCGAGGTGCCTAAGAACGCGAGTAAGGGCCTCAAGGTATTCTTGGAGGCAAGCGTACGGAACGATTTTGCGTCGGTGCAGAAGTCCTGTCAGCACTTTCTGCGGGCGTCACTGGGGGCCAAGTGAAGATGGTTCCGCGCCAAATTTCATTTTGGTGCCTGCAATTCTTGGATGAAAGGGTGGCCTCCAATCGCGTTTACGGGTGATTGGTGGACAGGATACATGACTGGCGCTTAATTTGAGCTCAGCTTGTCAGTCGGTTTTATGTGGCGATGCCGACTAGGTTTTGTAGCTTGGAAATTGTAATAATTGCTCTTAAAAGTTCGTTGTAGCGATCAGTTCTGATGGGACAGTTGAAAATATTGACATATTCAATTTTTAGATAGGTACGAAATCAAGTGACGAAATTTCGTTCGCTTTTGCGGCCCTAGGCTTAAGGGCTCTTCACTCTTGCCGCAGGTTGTCGATCTAGCCATTGGCGTCCTGAGGGGAGTCCAATATAGTGGTTCCATTCGTCGCCTCTGCCAGATTGCAAACTTGGAGCATCGTGCGGTGCGCTGACCCGTATAATGGATTTGTGGCCAGCGGTGGCCGAACCAACAGGAACTATTGCCGTGGCTCACACTGTTTCGTCCAACCGAGGGCTATGGACTGTTACTTCGTATATTCACGGAGAGATCGCGCGCTTCCTGGGCGAGGAGGCGCGGCACGGGTCAATGGGCGCGATTATCCATATAGACATGGATTGTGAGGTAAACGGACGGGCCGCCCGGCAGGCCGAGATCGTACACGCGCAGTATCACGAAAGGGGGAAAGATTCTGTTCGGTATGTATAAAGGTAAGGCGGTTTACATTTACGGACGATCCCCGTTGGGGACTTTGTTTGAAACGGGACAGAGAGCGGGCACCGGAGGGGGATTTAATGATTTTGCGTCTGTTGGGCTGCATCCAACCAACCAACCGGCAGGACTAGAGGGCTCACCCTCGCAGATCATCGGATAGACCGCTGGCGATTCCGCCGCTCGCGTCCTGATCTGCTGTCCAACTTAAGCATCCTACTAATGCGCCCTTGGGATGGTGGGCAACTCAACGCGTCTGACGCTTGCCCACGCGCCCAAGAGGCTGCTCTTGCGAGCGACAAACCGGTCCGACCCTCCTGCTGTTTGTCCAACAAAGGATTGCACGTGCAATATGCCTTGAAGCACTTTAAGTGTTAATACCCCCGTCCAAACCTTCGCTCCCTTACGCGCGCGATAGCCGGGGTTGGATGGTTTTGGACCGCGCTTGAAGAGATAAGTATCTGAAAATGATTGCAAATTCGACCTTTTCGACATAAGGTGAGTTGAGGCCAAAGGAGGTCTCAATGTCAACTTTCAAGTTTACCAAACGTGCCGTCGAAGAAATCGAACTGCCCAAGACGGGGCAGGTTCTGCACCGCGACAGCATGTTGCGCGGCTTCGGGCTTCGGGTCGGCCAGCAATCCAAAGTCTTCGTCGTTGAAGGTCAGGTTAACCGCCGCACCAAGCGCGTGACCATCGGGCGCACCGATGTCATGTCGGTGGACGATGCGCGCAAACGAGCGATGGCGGTGCTCAGCGACATGGCGGCGGGCAAAGACCCCTCTGCCGACCGGCGCAAAGCGGCGATGGAGGCCATCACACTTGACCAAGCCTTCACTTCTTTCTTTGCGGCCCGGTCCGCTTTGGCAGTCAATACCGTAACCCTTTATACACGAACCCAGAACATCCACCTGAAAGACTGGCGGAAAATGCCAGTCGTCAAGATCAGCCGTCAAATGGTTCTAAAACGGCATCAGCGCATCGCAAAGGACCACGGGGAGGTGACGGCGAATCAGACCATGCGGCACCTGCGCTCAGTGTATAACTTCACGGCGGCGGGGTTCGACGAGTTCCCTGCAAACCCGGTGACTATTCTGACACAGGCACGCGCTTGGTTTCCCGAAAAGCGCCGCCGTGGAGTCGTGAGCGCCCAAAGCCTGCCGGACTGGTGGGCGGCAGTAATGGAGGAGCCGGAATACTCTCGCGACTTCCTCCTGATCGCCTTGTTCACAGGGATGCGTCGGTCAGAAGTTGGCGGGCTGCGGTGGGAAAACATCGACCTTCCGGCGCGCACCTTGCACATTCCGACGACCAAGAACGGCGATCCACTTGACCTACCCCTGTCCGAATTCCTGGTGGAACTTCTCACGCGGCGCAAGACCGATGCTGGCCAGTCGTCGTGGGTATTCCCGAGCGTCAGCAAGGTGGGACACATTGTGGAAACCAAGAAGTTCACGGCACGCGTCACCGAGCGTTGTGGACTGGATTTCACGATGCACGACCTGCGCCGTACCTTCATCACTATAGCAGAAAGCCTGGACATCCCCCACTATGCGCTGAAACGCTTGCTGAACCACAGGATCAGCGGCGACGTGACGGGCGGCTACATCGTCATTGATTCGGAGCGACTGCGCGGGCCGGTCGAGCGTGTTGCAGAACAAATCCTCAAGATTGCCGCACCCAAGTGACGCAACCTCGACCCTCTGGCTTGGATGTTCCTAGATTGTTTTGGACAGCCCATTTTGGGGGCGTTTGCCCCGTTGCCGGGGCCTGAAGAGGATGTATAACTGGACCCACATGGAAGACGACGTGCCCAAAAACGCGTGACGAGCGCTGGTCGGTGAAAGCCCGAAATCATGAAGGCGGGTGCCCATGGTATGGCCCCTGAAACATCGGGTGAGACTCCCGGCCTTGGTCTTCGAACGATTGCAAAGAGATGCACCCAGTTTGAAACCGATCCAGCAAAGGTCTGGGTCAAGACCGAGGTAACACATGAATTTCATCGCCAGAGCGCCCGCGTTCGCGGGTAGCCGCCCCGTCAAATCCGACAACGAAGCCTATTTGAACACCAAGGAACTCGCAAAGACCTTGGGTTTGAGTACGTCCTTTTTCGAAAAGGGCCGTTGGCAAGGGAAAGGCCCAGCCTATTTCAAGATCGGGAACCGCGTTCTCTATCGCAAGAGCGACATCGACGCTTGGCTGGCAGGCCAGTATCAGGCAGTGGAGGGCAAGCAATGACCGGCCTCCATCCCGAACCCCAGCGCAGCATTGAATTCATTCGTTGGCTTACGCGCGGGAGTGACTTCCACCTTGAACATATGGAAAGCGACGGCCCGGCTGCCCCCAAGAGCAAGACCTTCGGAGCAGAGGAGGTCGGACTTGCAGAACACTACGTCGTTGCCCACAACGGGGAGCAGCACAAGCGGAACGTCTATTTCCTTATGAATGCCGAGTTTCTTGTCGGCGCGCGCGGAAAGGACAACATTAGTGCGGCCCGTTTCCTCCACGTCGATCTAGACGCGAAGGACTATCCGGGGACGTCCGACCAAGCCCGCGATCGCATTCTGGGGATGCTTGCCGATCCCAGTCTGAGGCCCAAGGGTGTCCCTGCCGCTACTGCCTATTGGTTCACCGGCGGCGGCTATCAGGCTGTCTGGCGGCTGGCTGAACCGATGGAAATCAGCGCCGCCGAGCGACTGAACTCTGCCCTCTTGGCGGCATTTCAAGGGAGCGGTCCGACCCACGATGTAAGCCGTCTCCTGCGACTGCCATCAACGGTCAACTGGTTGAATGACGCAAAGCGGGCAGCCGGTCGAGTGCCGGAACTGTCCGTTTGTTTGGAGCCCGTCAAACTTGAAAGGCCGCCCGTGGAATACGGTGCTGCAGATTTCACGCTGAAACTTGCTCTAACCAATACGCCCGCCAGTTCGGCGTCTAACGTGAGTGCCTTGTCGAAAAGGAAAGTCGAGCTGGCCGACTTGGTGCCGCTTCCGCTGCCCGCAGATGTGGAGGACTTCTTGCCACGTGATGCGAAGTGGCAGAACGTCATCCTGACCGGACAGAACCCGCCAGACAAAGAGTATTCCTCCAGATCAGAGTTGGTTTTGGCGGCGACAGTCTGGATGCTGGGCAAAGGTGTCGCACCGGGTCACGTTCTGTCGATCATCACAGACCCTGACCTTCCCATTAGCGCTCATATATTGGCGCAAGACGGTCCGGTAAAGTATGGCATCCGCCAGATCGCGAGGGCGATGGCATTTCTCGATGCCCGCACGGGGGTTTGGCCAGTGACCGAAAAAGGAAAGCCGGTAAGCGACTTGCCTCAGAACGTGCGATACGCGCTTTCCTTGCTCTGCGTTGATTCAAGGAGAAACGCATTCACTCAATCCGACGAGGTGACCGGTTTTGGTCTAGAGGGGCGAGACTTGAACGACATCGGGGACATCTTGGCAAGTGCCTTCAGCAGAGAGTTGCATTTCAGCGCCGCCCCGGCGTCCATCAAACGGGAGTTGATCAGCCTTGCCCACGAGGCGACCTACCATCCGGTCATCGAGTATCTTGATGACCTGCACTGGGACGGTCAGACCCGTCTTGATTCTTGGCTTGCCACCTACTGCGGGGCCGAAGATTCGGACTTGAACAAAGAGTTTGGCAGCAAGTTTCTGATCGCGGGCGTTCGGCGCATCAAGAGTCCTGGGGTGAAATTCGACACCATGCTTGTCCTTGAAGGGCCGCAGGGTGCCGGAAAATCCCAGCTTGCGGCGCGGCTCGCTGTTCGGCCGGAATGGTTTTGCGGCAGTCTTGACTTGAAAAGCGATGACAAGACCAAAGCCGAACTCCTTTCTCGGGCTTGGATTGTCGAATGTCAGGAGTTGGACGGTATCAGCAAGACGGCAAGCCAAACCCTGAAACGCTTCCTCAGCACCTGCATCGACATGTTCCGGCGCGCCTATGCCCGGGATGCGTCGTCCTTCGCGCGGCACTGCATCATCCTTGGCACGACGAACGAGGGAGCGTATCTGCACGACTTGACCGGGAACCGGCGCATTTGGCCCGTGCAAGTAAGTACGATCGACCTCAAGCGGCTTGCCACCGACGTCGATCAGCTGTGGGCAGAGGCCGTGGTCCGCGAACGGGCGGGCGAACCCATCGAACTCTCGAAGCACTTGTGGCCCGTGGCACAGGCGGCACAAGGGAAAAGGATGGTCGAAGATGCTTTCAAGGATGTCTTGGAGGGGACGTTCGGAAACCGGACGGGCCGGGTTTCCATGGACAGCGTCAAACTGCTTCTCGGGCTGGACACGGCGAGGATGACCCCGCATGAGGCGCGCCGGGTGCGCTCTATTATGGAAGACTTGGGCTGGGAGACAGGCACGCACCGTCTGTTCGACTTGGCGCAGAGCGAACATACCCAAAGAAAGGGCTTTGCGCGTGGAAGCGCCGACGAACGAAAGGTGGAGTATGTCGCTGAACGCAAGCTTGGAGGGGCTGTTGCTATCGTCCCTGCCAGCAGACAAACCCTTCAGGAGCCGCCCTTCTGAGCCGACCTGCCGGGGCCTGTACCAACCGCGCCTTGTAACATAGCGGCCCAACAAACTAGGCAAGGGGCGTGGGGGCGTACTGCCTCCACACCCCTGCGCTTACGCTAGCCTTTTCATATACTAAGTTGTTGTTACAAGTTACAAATCATCATTTTCCGAAGTTTCGGCAGATGGTAGTGTAGCTCGCCATTTCATCGAGTGATCGGCGCTGTAGGCTGTGAGCGCTTGGCGCAACCTTTGGCCCCTGCGCTATGGGCCAAAGCCCGCCGCAGCGGGCCGCCTGTGGGTGTTGGCGGCCCAAGGGCTACTGTGCCCTGCAAAACCACCTGCCATCGCCCTATGGTCTGCCTGCGCTTTGCGCGGGCGTCATCAAGTTGGAGGCGTGGTCAGCAATTCAGACTAGGTATACGGGACGATCCTTCAGCACCCCCCATGGCCCCGTTTCCTCATGTGGCTGGATGCAAGTCCATGCTAAGTAACTGTAGAGAATCATATAATTTTTCAGTTTGCGCTTGACTCCGCAATAAGGCATCATCTGCGAATCAGTGGAGGATGGCGATGCTTGCTGCAACACCCCCTAAGGGCGATCGTGCGCTAGAGAGCTTTCGGATGTTCCTTGCGCTAAGATCGAAGGATGATAGTTATTCCCGCGCGCTTTTCGATTCTTTCGTTAAGACGCTAAGCCGAGCAAAAGTGGTATTGAAAGATCCAAGCGGAATCTCTCATGAAACGCCCGTTGAGGTTGTTTCACTTGCAGTTCAAATGCTAAAAGATCAAAATCTGCGCACTGTCTTTGAGGCAATTGACTTGTCGGAGGGTCCTTCAAAAGAGCAAGCCGATGTTGTTCTAAAGGCCATGGAGGGCTCAGTTGCGTTCAACTGTCAACCTGCACATTTTACAACAGGAATTCGCATCGCTTGCTGAGAGCGCCTATTTCGATAACGGCTTCAAACAGTTCTGCTCAAAAACATTAAGTGTAATTGAGCACGTTCTCGCGAACTTGGGCATTTATCCGGATGATGTTGTAAAGGCGTTTGAATTCCATTTGTGGAACGCACGGAAGTTCGTCAAGGGCAGCAGATCCAGTGATAGCCCTTACGAGATTCAGTACGCGCTGCGTGTTGCGCTTAAGCAGTGGACTTCGATAGATGCATTAATCTCGAATGCGGATTTGGAGGACATAGGCTTCTTTTTTAATCTACTCGACTTATGGGAGTTTATTAAAACCACGATTGTCCACTATGACTCAAGTGGCTACGATCCGACAGTTGTTCGAATAATGGCTCCAAGCGTATACAAGCATCGACCGGTGTTTTGTATTCCATTGTTTCACGAGCTTGGCCATTTTATTGATATGAGAAGTCAAATATCGGCAACCACTCTAATGATCGCACCACCGATAGGTGTCAATTTGGGTGACGCACAAGCTATGCAGCGTGCGCACGTTCATCGAATGGAGCACTTTGCAGATCTATTCGCAGCATGTTATTGTGCGAATTCGCTAAATGAAATCCTCGTACGCTTAGGGGGTTTGCAAGCGGCCTCAGCAACTCACCCGGCGACGTCAGATCGAATTTCCGTTGTCGACGACTTCCTGTCTGGGCAAACTAACAGTATTGTGAATATGTTCCAAACCGCGCTTTCTATGCGCGGACTGCCCGCCCTTGCTCAAAGGTTTGTCGTTCCAGACGTTACGCCAAGCTTTCACGATGTTAGAACCTACCCGATAGCCTCGGATCAAGAATTCTTTGGTTTCTTCCCTGCGGCATGGCGATATCTAGAAGACCAACTGGACAACAGAACCGCACCATGGGTTCGAGCAGAGACTTCATTGTTAAGGATCGAAAGCATTGTGAACGATCTTTGCGAAAAGTCTCTAAGAAATTATGAAATTCGCGTGAGGTGGAAAGATGCCGTTGGTCCCTAAGTCAGAAATCGCACGCCGCCTTAACAGTGGCGATGCCGACCAGATATTCATTGACCCTATTTTGTCCGGTGAGCAAGTCGGTGAAATTTCAATTGACCTTCGGCTTGGCTGTGACTTTTTGGTTTCAGTCCAAACAAGAAAATCAAGCATCACGTTGGTAAAGGGGAGCGACTTTCGCGACCCGTCGATGTTTTTCCAAGAGTCGCGTCGCGATTTAGGTGAAAGTTTCATTTTGTATCCATCCCAGACGGTGTTGGCGACAACCCTTGAGTATGTGGGCCTCCCAAATGACCTGTACGCCGACGTAGTTACCAGAAGCAGCTACAACCGTCTTGGAATGGCGCTTAATTCGATGTTTCAGCCGGGGTTTAGGGGTTGCATATCTCTTGAACTTTTTAACCATTCCAACAGCCCAGTGGAACTAATTGTTGGCAGTAGGATCGTACAGGCAAGGTTTCATAAGCTGGCCGAAGACGCGATGTACATGGGGCCGGGTGAGGAACGTAAGTACGTCGGGCATGTAAGGCCGACTACGTCGCGCGCGGCAGAAGATGCCGACCTTGTTGTGCTCACAAAAGTCGTTTCGCTAAAGGGTTAGCCCTTTGCTGGGCATAACCAACAATTACGGCAGAAAGCGCATAGACGAAGAGTAGGTGACCGAAGCAATTGAGAAACTGGTGCCGCCGAAGAGACTCGAACTCCCGACCCCATCATTACGAATGACGTGCTCTACCAGCTGAGCTACGGCGGCACTTTTCTGGTCAGGCCCCTACTATGGCCCTACTATTCCCAAGTCAAGCCCCGTAAGCGACTGGTTTTGCGCATCATTCTGGGACGGACCCAACAATTACGAAGCAATTGCTCTACCAGCTGAGCTATTGGGGCACGAGGCGTCGTGTAACCACACTCGGCGCTGTTGTCCAGAGGAAGGCGGCGCTCTCGCGCGTTTCAATCGGTTGGAAAGTGCTGATCTGGCCGGGGTAAGGCCAGATCAGCTTCAGTTCGCGCGGCGGCCGATGGCCTCCAGGTCGATGGGTTCGGGCTCCGGCTCCGGTTCTGCGGCGGGTGGGTGCGGGGCGTGGACCAACACGGGCAACAGCTCGCTTCCCGTGGCGCCGGCGGTTTCGGCGGGCTCGCGCCAGCTGAGCGTGTCGAAGCCCTGACAATTCTCGCAGATCGGCGCCCAGGCGGCGTGGACGGCCTGGCACTTGTCGCAGCACCAATGCGGGCCGCGCGGCGCGATGATCGCCTTGGAGAGCCAGGCGCGCACAGTGGCGTCATCGCCGCCTTCGCCACGCTCGATGGCCGCCATGATGGCAAGACTGCGCTGCGTCGGGTGGCTGGTGGCCAGATCGCCCAGGGCGCGGCGGGCGGCGGGGAAGTCCTCGGCGACGATGTTCAACTCGGCCAGCAGCTGTTTGGTTTCCGGATCATCCGGGTGGATCGCCGTCAGGATGCGGAAGCGCTTCAGGCGGGCGTCGGGGGTTTCCTCCGGCGCAATCTCGGCAAAGGCGGCGGCGAGGTCGGGGTGCGGCAGCGCCTCCCAGGCCTTTTTCAGAACGCGGGTGGCGCTCTTGGCATCGCCCTTGTCGATATAACTGCGCGCGGCCATGGCGGCGGCGGGGATCAGGTCGGGCGACAGCTTGTTGGCGGCAATCGCCGCCTCACGCGCCTCGATGCTGGCGCTTTCATCCATCACGCCGCGCGCCTCTTGCAGGGCCAGCACGGCATCGCGGCGACGGTAGACATCGCGGGGCAGAGCGCCGGATTTCGACTGCGCGGTCAGGGTGGCGCGCGCGCCTTTCCAATCGGCGGCGCCCGATTGCAGCTTCAGCAGGATCTCTTGCGACTCGGCATGGCGCGGCTTCATCTCGAAAGCCTTTTCGGCCAGCTTCAGCGCGGTGTCCATGTCACCCTCGGCCAGCTTTTGCTTCAGAAGCCCGCGAATCCCGATGAAGCGCGAGCGGGGGTCGGCCAGAAGCGCCTTGTAGGCCTCGCCCGCGCGTTTGGTGTCGCCGGCGAAATCGGCGGCCTGGGCGATCAGCAGGTTGGTCAGCTCGGGCCGTTGCAGATAGCCCGCCGCCCGTTGCGCCTTGATCAGCGCCAGACGCCCTTCGCCCGCGGCCAGCGCCATGGCGCCATCGGCCAGCGCCTGAAACCCGCGCCTTTCGCGGTCGCGGTCCAGATAGCGCGAGATCGCGGTTTCATCCCCGGTGAGAAAGCGCAGGACGGCGACCAGCAGGCCCAGCACCTTGAAGATCACCCAGACCGCCAGCATCACGACCAAAACCGCAATGGCCAGCTGCAACGGGCGCAGGCTGAACTCCCACCCGGCAAAGGCGATCCGCATCACGGCATCGGCCTGCAGCAGGAGGTTGGCGGCAAAGGCGAGGGCCAGCACCACGACGACGAAGAACAGGATACGGAGCAGCGACCACAGCATGATTTACCCCGCCTGCGTCAAGGATTGCAGGGCAGCCGCCGCATCCAGCCGCAGCTGGGCGCGGGCTTGCCAATCCGCCATGGCTGCCTGACCTTCGGGCGGCAGGGCGGTCAGCTCTTTCAGCGCCGCGGCAAGGTCGCCCTTGGCAGTTGCGGCCTCGGCACGCGACAGGACGGCATCGGGGTCGTTGCCTTCGCGCGGGGCAAGGGCACGGGCGCCGGTCTGGGCGCGCAGGAAGGTGGTCACACGCTCGCTCCAGGTCTGTCCCATGTTGGCGCGCAGGGCGGCTTCAAGAGCGGCACGGGCGGCGGCGGGGAAATCGGCTTGCAGGCCTTGCAGCGTTGGCAGGCCGGAGGTGGCGTGGTCGGTCAGAACGGCGGGCAGCGTGGTGCCCTTCAGATCGGCGATCGCCGCCGCATAGGGTGCCCCGCTGTCCAGCGCCGCCGCAATCTGGACAAGGGCGGCGCGGGCGGTGACGGCCTGCGCATTGCTTTGCGCCGCCGCTTCGATCGCGGCCAGCTTTGCCTCGGTGTCCTTGACCTTGGCATCCAAAGCCGCCTGCACTTCGGGCGAGACGATGCCCGCGCCATTGGCCTTCAGCGCCTCGACCTCGGACCTCAGCTGGGTCAGCGCGGCGGGGTCGCCAGTGGTGCCAGCCGGCCGCGCCTCCAGCGTCGCAATCCGCGCTTCAAGGGCGGTGACCTGATCGCCGCCTTGCGCGGCGGGGGGCGTGGTTTCCAGCTTGCTGACCCGGTCGGCGAGGGCGGAAACGGTTTCGATGCGCTGACCCAGTTCGACGATCTGCGCCTTCAGCGCCTTGACCTCGTTCACCTCTGCGGCAAGCTGGGTGGACAGGGCACTGGTGTCCTGCAAGGGCCAACCGTTCGGCACCACCTGCGCCAAACCAAAGCCCGCCGCGGCGGCCAGAACGCCGCCAAAGATCGGCCAGATCACCGAGCGGCCCTTTTGCGGTTTGACAGGCCGTGTCGGAACCGGATCGGGCGTAGGGGTAGCGGCGGGCAGAGGCTCCGCCGTGCCCGCATCCGCCTTGCCCAGATCAATCGCGCCCGTGTCATCCGTGTCGGCCATGGTTCGTCCTCTTCGCACTGCACTTCTGGTTCCAAGGTAATGCCGGGCAGCGCCGCTATTCAAGCGCGCTGGCCTGCGACCAATGGGTTAACACCGCATCCCGCATGTTTGTTCCGTCCGGATGGGCGACAATCTGCATCGCGGCTTGCCTGATATCGGCGGATCGGGCCACGGCTGCGCTCATCGCGATCACGGTCATTGGGGCGGTGGCGGCGACCCGGCGGCACTCGGATGCCAGAATTTCGGCACTGCGCGGCGAAAACAGCGGCGCAATCACCGGTGCGGCACCCTGCAGCAGGGCGACCGCCTCGGAGGTCAGGGGGCGGGGATCCTGCGCGTAGACCACCAGCTCCTCCGTAGGCCAACCGCTGGCCGAAAGCCGCCGAGCCAGATCGCCCCGCGCCTCGCGCCCGCGCAAATGCAGGAGGGGCGCCTTGGGGTGCAAGAGAATCAGCGCCAGCAGGGCCTCGGCGTCGCCGTCAGAGGTGATGGGGCTGAAGCCCGCCAGACGCGCCGCCTCCCCCGTCTTGCGCCCGACGCAAAAGGCCGTGTCGGGCAGCTGCGCCTTCAGCCGCCCCGCCGCCAAGGCCCCGGTCTCCGAGGTTAGGATCACCGAGGACCATGGCCCGCCGGTCAGAGCCGGGGTCAGGAGCCTGGCTTCCAGCAGCGGAGAGATCACGATCGCCATCCCCGGCGCCGCCGCGCGCAGGTCTTCGGCGAAGCGGGCCGATTGCGCTTGCGGGCGGGTCAACAAAACCACGGGGCGAGAGGATTGTATGGCCATGACCAAGGTGTTACCTCCGCAAAGGTTCCGGGGCAATCTGGCCCGAACATTCGTGATGGATGCCATGGACGCAACCTTGACCTTTCTGGGCATTGAAAGCAGCTGCGATGACACCGCAGCCGCCGTGGTGCGCCGCTTTCCCGACGGTACAGCTCAGGTGCTGAGTTCGGATGTCGAGGGGCAGTCCGCCCTTCATGCCGATTTCGGCGGCGTGGTGCCCGAAATCGCCGCCCGTGCCCACGCCGAACGGCTGGACCATTCGGTGGAGCGCGCTTTGGCCTCGGCCGGGCTGACGCTGGCCGATCTGGACGCGGTGGCGGTGACTTCGGGGCCGGGGCTGATCGGCGGGGTGCTGTCGGGGGTGATGATCGCCAAGGGGATCGCCGCCGCGACGGGCCTGCCCCTTCTGGGCGTGAACCATCTCGCCGGCCACGCGCTGACGCCGCGCCTGACCGATGGGCTGGAATTTCCCTATCTGATGCTGCTCGTCTCCGGCGGGCATTGCCAGTTCCTGATCGTGCAGGGGCCGGACCTGTTCCAGCGTCTGGGGGGAACGATCGACGACGCTCCGGGTGAGGCCTTTGACAAGGTCGCCAAGCTTCTCGCCCTGCCGCAGCCCGGCGGCCCCTGGGTGGAGGCCGAGGCGGCCAAGGGTGACGCGAGACGCTTCCCCCTGCCACGCCCGCTGCTGGATCGTCCGGGCTGCGACATGTCCTTTTCCGGGCTTAAGACGGCGGTTCTGCGGGTGCGCGATGCGCTGGTGGCCGAAAAGGGTGGCATCACCGTGCAAGACCGCGCCGACATCTGCGCCGGGTTTCAGGCCGCTGTCGTCGCCGTTCTTGCCGAGAAAACCCGCCGAGCCTTGGAGATCTATCTGGCCCTGAACCCAGAAAGCCCCGCCCTCGCCGTGGCGGGTGGCGTTGCGGCCAACAAGGCCATTCGGGCGGCGTTAGAGACTGTTTCTGACCGTCTCGGCGTGCGTTTCACCGCCCCGCCCCTGCGGCTTTGCACTGACAACGCCGCGATGATCGCCTGGGCCGGGATCGAGCGTCACCTGATGGGCGCCGAAAGTGGCAGCGATCTTGTGGCCCGCCCGCGCTGGCCGCTGGACAAGCTGGCGGCTCCGCTGATCGGCTCGGGCAAGAAGGGGGCCAAGGCATGATCGGCGTCGTAGGCGCAGGAGCTTTCGGGACGGCGCTGGCCATTGCCTTGGGGCGCGAAGGCCATGCCGTCAGGCTTTGGGCGCGCGATGCGGCGCAGGTCGCCGAGATGGGGGCCTGCCGCGCGAATGAGGCGCGCCTGCCGGGGGTGACGCTGCCCGAAACAGTCTCTGTTACGGCGGAAATCGCGGATCTGGCGGGGGCCGAGGCGGTCCTGCTGTCCTTGCCGATGCAGGCGCTCGGCGGGTTTCTGGCGGCGCAGGGCGGCGCCTTGGATGGCCTGCCGCTGGTGGCCTGCTGCAAGGGGGTCGATCTGACCAGCCTGCGCGGCCCGACAGCCTTGATCGCGCAGCACTGCCCGCAAAGCCCCGCCGCCATCCTGACCGGCCCGAGCTTTGCCGCCGATATCGCACGCGGGCTTCCGACCGCCCTGACCCTCGCCTGCGCGGGACCCGAGGCCGAGGCGCTCCAACACCTGCTTTCGACCCAGACCCTGCGGTTGTACCGCACCGCCGATGTCATCGGCGCAGAACTCGGCGGGGCGTTGAAAAACGTGATTGCCATTGCAGCCGGTGTGGTGATCGGTGCGGGGCTTGGCGAGTCAGCCCGTGCAGCCCTGATCACCCGGGGTTTTGCCGAGATGCAACGCTTCGCCTCGGCCCTGGGGGCCAGATCAGAGACGCTTTCCGGTCTTTCCGGCCTCGGCGACCTGGTCCTCACCTGCACCTCGACCCAGTCGCGCAACCTGCGCTTTGGCCTCGCGCTGGGCGCCGGGCAAAGCTTTGATGCGCGGACCACGGTGGAGGGGGTTGCCACTTCGCAAGCGGTCAGACACCTTGCCGAAAGCCGGTCGATCGACATGCCGATTGCCACGATGGTGGCACGGTTGATCGCCAAGGATATCCCGCTGGACCAGGCCATCCGCAGCCTGATGTCCCGCCCGTTGAAAGAGGAATGACATGCGCGTAGCCCTGATCTGCACCGACAAGCCCAATTCGCTTCACATCCGCACCGAAAACCGGCCGGCGCATGTGGAGTATCTGAAATCCAGCGGCGTCGTTGACCTTGCCGGGCCCTTCCTCGATGCCGATGGCGCCATGTGCGGCTCGCTCGTCGTGGTGGAGGTCGAGACGATGCAGCAGGCGCAGGATTGGGCCGCCGGCGACCCCTATGCCAAGGCCGGGCTCTTCGCCTCGGTCGAACTGCGCGCGTGGAACCGGGTGATCGGATGAACTACTGGCTTTTCAAGTCCGAGCCCGACACCTGGAGCTGGGACGAGCAAGTCGCCCGCGGTGCAGCGGGCGAGGAATGGCATGGCGTGCGCAACTATCAGGCGCGCAACAACATGCGGGCGATGAAGATCGGCGACCTTGGCTTCTACTACCATTCCAACGTCGGCAAGGAGATCGTCGGCGTGGTCGAGGTTTCCGCCGAATCCGCGCATGACAGCACGACCGACGATCCGCGCTGGGACTGTGTCCATATCCGCGCGGTGAAATCCTTTGTCACGCCCGTGACGCTGGAGACCTGCAAGGTCCAGCCGGGGCTGGAAAAGATGGTGCTGATCAACAATTCGCGCCTCTCGGTCCAGCCGGTCAGCCCGGAGGAATGGCGGATCATCTGTGGTCTGGGCGGTGTGACCCCGTGAAACCCGTTCCGCGCCGCCGCCAAAAGCGGTAACGTCGCGCGGTCAGAACAGGAGATGACCCATGCAGATTTTCGCCGTGATCCTGGCCGCAGCCGTGGCCTATGGCTTTGGCGCCTTCTGGTACATCCGGATGTCCAAACCCTGGATGCAGGCGGCGGGCATCCCTCTGGATGCGGCGGGAAAGCCGATGGGCAACCGCAGCCCCCTGCCCTTCGTCGTGGGCTTTCTGGCCGAACTGCTGGTCGCCGGCATGATGCGCCATGTCTTCGTGAAGGCCGGCCTCGACACCCTGCCCGAGGGGATCATGGGCGGTTTCGGCATCGGGGCTTTCCTGATAACGCCCTGGGTGACGATGAACTACGCCTTCGCTGGGCGGCCCTACAAGCTGGCTGCTCTGGATGCCGTCAATGCCGTGGTGGGCTGCACCATCATGGGCGTGATCCTGTCCCTGTTCCTCTGAAGCCTCGGCTCAGATCGTTTTGAGGAAAGCGTCGATCCCGGCCTGGGCCACGTCCTGATCCTGCGCGGGCGATCCGGAGGAGACGCCGATGCCGCCCACGACCTCGCCCTTGACCAGAACCGGCAAGCCGCCGCCCACCACCATCAGCCTGCCGCCGATGGCGGAAGCGATGCCATAGGCTGGCGCGCCCGGCTGGCTCGCGGCGCCATATTCATGCGTGGCCTTGCGCGCGGCGGAGGCGGTAAAGGATTTGTCGATCGCGATGGTGGTCGAGGTGACCTTGCCACCATCCATCCGCTCGAACGCCACCAGTTGGCCGCTTTCGTCGGTGACGGCGATGCACATCGGCACGCCGATGGCCGTGGCCCGGGCCGCAGCCCCGGCGATCAGGATGCGGGCATCGGCGATATCAAGGCGGGTGATCGTGATCATTGGGCTGCTTCCTCGATGTGGGTGATGCCAGACTTTGCCACACGACGGGCGCGGTGCAACAGGGGTTCGGTATAGCCCGAAGGCTGGGTGGCGCCTTGCAGGATCAGATCGCGGGCGGCGTGGAAGGCCGGCCCGTCAAAGCCCGGGGCCATCGGCCGATAGGCCGGATCGCCAGCGTTCTGGTCATCGACCCGCAGGGCCATGCGCCGTAGGCTGGCGTCGATCTGCGCTTCGGTGATCAACCCATGCAGCAGCCAGTTGGCGAGGAACTGGGCCGAGATGCGCAGGGTCGCCCGGTCCTCCATCAGCGCCACATTGTCGATGTCGGGCACTTTGGAGCAGCCGATGCCCTGATCGACCCAGCGGACGACATAGCCGAGGATGGACTGGCAGTTCAGATCGACCTCATGGGCGATCTGTTCGGCGGAAAGGTTGCGACCCTGAAGCAAGGGCGGGGTCAGCAAGGCGTCAAGGCTGGCGCGCGGTCGCGACGTCAGCGCGGTTTGCCGGGCGGTGACATCGACCTGATGGTAGTGGATCGCGTGCAGGGTGGCGGCGGTCGGGCTGGGCACCCAGGCAGTGCTGGCCCCGGCCATCGGATGCGCGGCCTTGGCAGCCAGCATCTCGGCCATCGCGTCGGGCTTGGCCCACATGCCCTTGCCGATCTGGCCATGTCCGGGCAGGCCGGTCGCCAGGCCGGCATCGACATTGCCGGCCTCATAGGCGGCAAGCCAGGGCATATCCTTCATCTCTCCCTTGGGCACGACGGGGCCGGCCTGCATGCAGGTGTGGATCTCATCCCCCGTCCGGTCCAGAAAACCGGTGTTGATGAAAACGAGGCGATCCTTCACCGCGCGCATGCATTCGAGCAGGTTGGCAGAGGTGCGGCGCTCCTCATCCATCACGCCAAGCTTTACCGTATTGCGGGAAAGGCCCAGGATATCCTCGACCCGGGCGAAGAGCCTGTCGGCAAAGGCCACTTCCTCGGGCCCGTGCATCTTGGGCTTCACCACATAGACCGACCCCGTGCGGGAGTTGCGCAGGCCGCTGCCGCGTTGCAGATCATGCAGGGCGCAGGCGACGGTGATCAGCGCATCGAGCATGCCTTCGGGGGTCTCGGCATCGTTCCACAGGACGGCATCGGTGGTCATCAGATGCCCGACATTGCGCACCAGCATGACGGCGCGACCGGGCAGGGTGAGGGTCGCACCATCCGGGGCCGCGAAGACTCGGTCAGGGTTCAGGCGGCGGTGGATGGTCTTGCCGTTCTTCGTCAGCGTCTCGGCCAGATCGCCTTTCATCAGGCCCAGCCAGTTGCCGTAGAGCGCGACCTTGTCGGCGGCATCGACGGCGGTGACGCTGTCCTCGCAGTCCTGAATGACGCTGAGGGCGCTTTCCATTTCCACATCGCACAGGCCCGAGGGGCTTTTCGCGCCGACCGGGTGGGTGGCGTCAAAGCCGAGGATGATGTGGAGGCCGTGGTTCTGCAGCAGGATCAGGCGGCGGTCGCCTTGCTGCCCGGTTCCGGCGAATTGTGCGGGGCTGGCAAGCGGCGCGAGGGAGCCATCGGCGGTCTGAACCAAAAGCATATTGTCTTTAACGCTGTAGGCACGGGCGCCGACATGGCTGCCCCCCTGCAGCGGCACCGCCTTGTCAAGGAAATCGGCGGTCCAGGCCACGACCTCTGCCGCCCGGGTCGGGTCCAGACCTGCACGCTCGGGCTTCGTGCCCATCGCGTCCGAACTGTACAGCGCGTCGTAAAGGCTGCCCCAGCGCGCGTTCGCGGCATTCAGCGCAAAGCGGGCATTCGACACCGGCACCACCAGCTGCGGCCCGGCAAGGCTGGCAATCTCCGGGTCCACCGGACCGGTTTCGATGGCGAAGTCGGGGCCCTCGGGTACAAGGTAGCCAATCCCGGTCAGAAACGCCCGCCACTCCGCCCCATCCAGCGGCGCGCTGCGCCGGGCTGCAAGCCAGGTGTCAATCTCGGCCTGCAGCGTTTCGCGGCGTTCCAGCAGGCGGCGGTTTTCGGGGGCCAGATCGGCGAGGAGGGCGGCATAGCCCTGCCAGAAGGTCTCGGGTGCCACGGCGGTGCCGGGCAGAACCGAAGTTTCGACAAAGCTGGCAAGGGCGGCATCAACGCGCAAGCCGGCGCGGGGGACGTAAGCGGACATGGCGGTCTCCGAACTAAGGCCCTTCCGCTATAACCAGCCCCTTGCCCTGCGGCCAAAACAACCGCAAAACTTTCCACCATGTGGAAAAGGGGCGGAGCATGACCAAGACCTCGGAGGGGCAAGGCGTTCAGTCGGTGGAACGCGCCTTGCGGATCCTGGAGGAGCTTGCCACCCGGACCGAGGGCATCCGCCTGTCCGATCTGGCGCGCAGCGTTGATCTGGCGGTGTCCACGACGCACCGCCTGCTGACCACGCTGGAACAGCGTGGCTTTGCCCAGGCCTCCGCTGAAAGCGGACTTTGGGTCGTGGGGCGGCGGGCCGGTTTCGTCGGCTCCGCCTATGCGCGGCGGGTCAATCATGCCACCGTGGCCCTGCCCTACCTGCGCCGCCTGCGCGATGCGACGCGCGAGACGGCCAACCTTGGCGTGCTGGACGATGGCGAGGTCGTCACCCTGGCCCAGGTGGAAAGCCGCGAGATCATGCGCGCCATCGCCCCGCCCGGTGGGCGGGCGCCGGTGATCAACTCGGCCATGGGCAAGGCGATGATCGCGGCCTGGCCGGATGAGGCGATTGTGGCTCTGATCCGGCGGAATGGACTGCGGCCATTGACCGCGACCAGCCTGATGAAGCCCGAGGATGTGCTGGCCGAAATTGCCCGGATCAGGGTGGAGGGATACGCGGTCGATGACGAGGAGTTCGTCACGGGAATGCGCTGCGTTGCGGCCTCGGTCCTGTCGGCAGAGGGCGAGCCCTTGTTCGCCATCTCGATCTCGGGCCTCGCCGCAAGGGTCACGCCGGACCGCATCGCCCGCTATGGCCAGACGGTGCGCGTGATTGCCCAGCAGCTTTCAGCGGCGATCGAGGGCGAGGCCTGACTGCGGTTTCAGTGCCCCGCGCCCACCGGCCCGCCCGGCTTGCGCATCAGCAAGGCAAAGCCCGCCAGCGAGGCGAAAAGCACGGCCAGCAGGAAGAACACGTCGATGAAGGACAAGAGCCGCGCCTGCTGGCTCACCTGCGCCATCATCTGCGCCAGCGCCGCCTTGTGGCCGTCCAGCCCCTTGGCGGACATCGCCTGCGCCATCGTGTCCAGCTGATGGGTCACCGCCGGGTTTGACCAGGTGACATCATCGGCCAGGCGGGCAAAGTGCAGCCGGCCACGGTCCACCAGCTGGGTGTTGATCAGCGCCAGCCCGACCGCACCGCCAAGGTTCCGCGTCAGGTTGAAGAGGCCGGAAGCGTTCTTCATCCGCTCGGGCGGCAGGGTGCCCAGGGCCAGGTTGTTGACCGTCACCATGCAGAGCATCAACGACACGCCGCGCAGGATCTGCGGCAGGAAAAGCTCGCGGAAGTCCCAGTCGCCGGTCAGGCCGGTCAGCATCCAGCTGCTGACGGCAAAGCCCAGAAGGCCGATCATGATCATGATCCGCATGTCGACCTTGCGCGCGAGAATGCCGGCGAAGGGCGCGGTGAAGAACATGGCCAAGCCGCTGACGAACATCGTCTCGCCGATCATCATGCTGTCAAAGCCGCGGATCTGGCCGAGGTAGAGCGGGTAAAGATAGGTCATGCCGTACAGGCCCGACCCCATGACGAAGGAAAAGGTCGAACCGAAGGCGAAGTTAACGTCCTTGAAGGCACGCAGGTCCACCACAGGTTCCTCCACCGTGAAGGCGCGCCAGAAGAAGGCCACGGCGCCAATCACCAGCGTGATCGAAAAGGCGAAGACCGTCTCGTCGTTGAGCCAGTCGTTGCCCGGGCCTTCCTCCAACACATATTGGAAGGAGCCGAGGAAGGCGACCATGGCCACCAGCCCGGTCCAGTCGAACTTCTTGAAGAGGGCGAAGTTGGGCTTGTCGAAATCGACAAGGAACCAGACCGCGATGGTCACGGCGATGCCCGGGGGGACGTTGACGAGGAACAGCCAGTGCCAGGACAGGGTGTGGCTCAGATAGCCGCCGATGGTCGGGCCAACGGTGGGGGCCAGAGTGGCGACCAGCCCGATGATCGGCGAGACGATGGCCTGTTTCGACTTCGGGAAAATCGTGAAGGCGGCGGTGAAGACGCTGGGGATCATGCCACCGCCGAGGAAGCCCTGCAGCGTGCGGTAGATGATCATCTGGTCGATGTTGCTGGCCGTGGCACACAGGAAGCTCGAGGCCGTGAAGCCCGCCGCCGCGACGGTGAACAGGATCCGCGTCGACAGGACCCGGCTCAGGAAGCCCGACAGCGGGATCATGATCACTTCGGCGATGAGGTAAGCGGTTTGCACCCAGGAGATTTCCGAGGAGCTGGCGCTCAGCCCCGCCTGAATTTCGGCCAGCGAGGCCGAGACGACCTGGATGTCGAGAATCGCCATGAACATGCCGAAGACCATCGCCAGAAAGGCAAAGACCTTGCGCTTGCTGATGGTGGTGGGGGCGGCGGGGCCAGCCATGATGTGTTCGCCTCAGTTGCCGACCGAACCGGTGCGGCTGTCGATGTCGATCACCACGCTCAGGCCGGCGCGCATCTTGCCGCTGGCCAGAACATCTTCGGGCAGGCTGATCCGGACCGGCACGCGTTGGACGACCTTGGTAAAGTTGCCGGTCGCATTCTGGGCCGGTAGCAGCGAGAACATCGAGCCGGTCGCAGGCGAGATCGAGGTGACGGTGCCGGCGAAATCCTGACCCGGCAGGCCGTCGACCACGATCTTCGCCGTGGCGCCGGTCTTGATCCCGTCCAGCTGGGTCTCCTTGAAGTTCGCCTCGACATAAAGCTGATCGGTCGGCACGATGGCGCCGAGGATCTGGCCGGGGCTGACGAGATCGCCCTGTTGCGGGCTTAGATTGGTGATCGTGCCGGCATAGGGCGCGCGCAGCAGGGTCAGGTCCAGATTGCGCTGCGCCTGTTGCACGGCCAGATCCAGCGCCCGCGTCCCGCTTTGGGTTTCCTGATATTCGGCCTGCATCACGGCCACATTCGCCTCGGCGCTGGCGATTTTCGCCTCGGCGCCGGCCAGATCGGCGGTGGCCTGCGCCAGGGCTGCATCGGCGGAATCGACCTGGGCCCGCGTCGCCGCGTTCGAGGCGGCAAGGCTGCGGGCGCGGTCATCGACCAGCTTGGCATTCTTCAGGGCCGCGGTCATCGCATCCCGATTGGCCTGTTCCTGCAGGACGGCGGCCTTGGCGGCTTCGGTCTGGGCCTCGATCCGCTTCAGCGTCTCGGCCTGGGTCGCGATCTTGCTTTTGGCGAGGTCCAGCGCGATGCGGTAGTCGCCATCGTCGAGGCGCACCAGCACGTCGCCGGCCTGCACCTTCTGGTTTTCCACCACCGGAATCTCGCTGACATAGCCTTGGATCTTGGCAGAAACCTGCGCGATGTTGCCCTGAACGTAGGCGTCATCGGTGCTGACCATGAAGCGGCCATTCAGCCAGTAGTCGCGGCCATAGGTCGCACCGAAGCCGACCAGGGCCAGGGCTATGATGCTCAGCACCACCGTCTTGCGCCGGCTTTTCGGCTTGGCCGAGGCCGCCGCTTTGGGCGCCTCTGCCACGGGTGCGGCGGGGGCGGGCGTTTCTTTCAATGCGGGCGACTGGACCGCGGGAGTCTGCACAAGGGCGAGGCGCGCATTGCCAGTTCCGGCGTTAGGCTGGGGTTGATCATCAAGCGACATGTGTCTATCTCTGTCCAGATCGAACTGATTGGTTCGATTCAGCACGTAGGACGGCCGCGCGGTAAAATCAACTGAAATCGAACTGAGCGGTTCGATTTATTTTCAGAGAGTGTTCCGATGACTGAAGCAGACAATCCGGTTGCGGGCGAATGCCCCGGTAAGCCGATGGCGACCGGGGGCCGCTGTGCTGCAGGGCAGGACGCGGCCAAGCGCGAGCAGATCCTGTCAGGGGCGCACCGGGTGTTTTCCTCGATGGGCTATGACGCCGCCAGCATGAATGACATCACGCGCGAGGCGGGGGTGTCGAAGGGCACGATCTATGTCTATTTCACTGGCAAGGAAGACCTGTTCGAGGCCCTGATCGAACGCGAACGCGCCGTGCTTTTCGCCGGGGTCGAGGCGGCCCTGCAGGGCACCGGCACGCTGGAGCAGCGGTTGCAGAGCTTTGCGGCGGCGGTGATCCGCATCCTGTGCTCGGACACGGTGATCCGGGCGCATCGCGTCGTGATCGGGGTCAGCGAACGGATGCCAGAGCTTGGGATGCGCTTCTTCGACCGGGGCGCGGCGCGGACGGTGCGGCTTTTGTCGACGATCCTGCAGGCCGAGATCGACAAGGGCAGGCTTACCATCCCCGACGTCGAATTCGCCTCCTCGCAATTCGTCGAACTGGCGACCGCCGGTCTGTTTCGGCGGAGATTGTTCGGCAAGGTGACGACCCTGCCCACCGAGGCCGAAATCGCCCGCAACGCCGGCAGCGCCACGGCGATGTTCCTCAAGTTCTACGGCACCGAGACCCAGGCGGCGCAGGGCTGAGCCTTTTGGCGCCCGTCAACCCTTCGGGCGCGACAGGCAAGTGCTCCACACCGCGAGGAACAGGGCGGCCAGAACCGGTCCGGTGATGAAGCCCTGCATCCCAAAGGTCGAGATCCCGCCCAGGGTCGAGATCAGCACAAGGTAATCCGGCATCCGCGTCGCCTGCCCGACCAGCCAGGGCCGCACCAGATTGTCGATCAGGCCGACGACCAGCACGCCATAAAGCGTCAGCGCGATGCTGTGCCAGATCATTCCCTTGGCCAGGAAATAGATCGCGACCGGTACCCAGACCAGCGCCGCCCCGAAGACCGGAAACAGCGACAGGACGGACATCAGCACCATCCACAAAAGCACGGCATGGACCCCGAGCACCCAGAAGCCCAGTCCCGCCACCGTGCCCTGCAGCAGCGCCACCACAAGATCACCGCGCACCGTGGCGCGCACCACGATGGTGAAAGTCTGCAGCAGATCCTCCATCAGGTCGCGCTCCATCGGGATGGCCGCCTTGATCCGCGCGAGAAGCTTGTCGCCGTCGCGAAACAGGAAGAAGGTCAGGTACAGCATCACGCAAATGGCGACCACCGCCCCCGCCGTGGAGCGCCCGAAGGACAGGAAGGTCCGCCCGTTGGCCGCGATCCAGTCGCTGGCCGCGGCGGGGATGCCGTCCTGCAGGGTGGTCAGATCGCTGATTCCGACGCGCGCCAGCATGTCCTTGGTCCAGACGGGCAGGGCGTTCATCAGGTCCTGAAACATCGCGTGCAGGTCGATCTGGCCGGATTTCACCGCCTCGACCAGCGAGGCCGCCTCGCGGAAGACCGCCGCAAGGATCAGCAGGGCCGGCAGGATGATCACCAGCAGGATGCCCAGGATCATCACCGCCGAGGCCAGATTGCGCCGCCCGCCCATCCGGACCTGCAAGCGCCGCGCCAGAGGGTCGAACACGATGGCCAGCGTGACCGCCCAGAAGATCGCGCCGAACAGGGGCGAGATCATCCAGGCAAAGCCAAGGCTCACCGCAATCAGAAGCGTGGTGAAGGTTTTGCTGTTTGGCACGTCCGCCCTCCGTCGCTGCCACCCGATGCGGGTCCGCGCCAAAGTAGAATGGGTTTTTGCAACATTGCACAAGGGGTTACTCGGGCGGCGCCCCCGCGGCAGGCGCGGGGGGTCAGGCCCGCAGATAGGGCAGGAACACCACCAGCCCGACGGCCACAGCCCCGATTGCGGTGATCAGCACGCAGGCCGCCGCCAGATCTTTGGCATCGCGGGCGAGGCTGCTCCACTCTGGGCTGACCAGATCGACCACCCGCTCCACCGCGGTATTGATCGCCTCGGCGGCCAGAACGGCGGTGATGGCGAGGACGAGCAGGGCCCAGTCGCCCGCACTGACCCGCAGCACCAGCGCCAACACGATCACGCCCAGCGCCGCCGCAAGATGGATCCGCGCATTGGGCTGCGCCAGCAGCAGCCAGACCCCGCGCGCCGCATGGCGGAAAGAGCCCAGGCGCTGTTTCATCCAGGCCATCCTAATCCGCAAAGCCAAGGCTCTGCCACGGGGCCCGCCCCGGCAGACCCAGACGAAAACGCGCCTCGGTCCGGTCGCCCAGCTGGAACAGGACCGTCCCGAAGGTCTGGCTGCGGCCGTCCTCCTCGGCGACCATGCACATCGGCAGGCTCGGGTCCGAAAGCAGCGCCTCGACCTCTGCACCGGTTGTCAGGGCCGTGACCCGGTCTTGCAGACAGGCGAGCCTTTCCTCGGAATTGGCGATCCTGCCGCGCCCGGTCAGAAGCGCCAGTGCCGTGCCGTCAAGATCGGCGCTGCGCAGGGGGTGGTTGGTGTGCAGCAGAACACTTTGCCCCGCGCTGCTGGTGACGGCGCCTCCGGCCGCGCATTCCAGCCCGGTCACGCCAGAGGCATCGGCCACGGCGTAATGCTGGCCGCTGGCATGGGCCAGATCGCGCAGCACTGCCAAAGCCTCGGCTGCGCTGCGCTTGGCCAGGGCGGCGCGCAGCACGAAGGCCACGGGCAGGCCGCCGGTCTGGTGCCGCAACATCAACAGCGTGTTGACGCAGATCGCGACCCCGGCCCGGTTTACCCCGGTCAGCCCGATCATGCCGGCTGCACTCAGCAACAAGGTTTCGGGCAGGTCCGGGCCGCTGAGGCGCAGGATGATCTGTGCGCCGTCCATATCCCGGGGCAGGTCCATGTTCTGCGCCAGCAGGCTGTGCCCCGGCCCGGCCAGCCCGATCAGGCTGCAGCCGGGTTCAGGTCTTGGCGCGGCGTGGGGCGTCTGGTCCAGATCGTACCACCACTGTTCGTCCATCAGGTTGTAAGCGGCGATCAGATCCTCGGCCACGCCGGCGCCAAGGGCGATGCCGCGCACCTCCTCGGCCAGGTCGGGAAAGCGGGCGCGCACCCGGGCGAAAAGCCCGGTCCGGCCCAGGAAGGTCGCGGCATAGTCCGCGATCCGCAGCTTGCCGGGCTGGGCGGAGAGGGTGGCCGCCTCCCACCGCGCCAGCGCCGCCCCGATCAGGTCGCGCGCGCCTTCGCCATGGGCAAGCCCGCGGGCGAGGCCGGTTCCGTGACAGTCGATGACGGGCATCTGGCCGATCCTTTCAGGCGCCGGAGATGGGGGAGGCAGCCAGCGGCGCGCGGTCCTTCGGCAGGGTCATCTGGGTCTGGATGACCTGGGCCGCCAGCTTGCCATCGCTGCGCAGGATGCTGGTCTGCCAGACCTCGGTCTTGCGGCCCTGATGCAGCGGCACCGCCACGGCGCGCACCAGATCGCCCGGCGGGATCGAGCGGAAGAAGTTGGTCTTGCTTTCCAGCGTGGTGGTCATCGCCCCCTCGCCCAACGACAGGCTTGCCGCCACGCCGCCGACATTGTCGGCCAGCGCCATGATCGCCCCGCCATGCAACACGCCGTTGCGGTTCATCAGCTTCGGGTCCGCCCGCATCTCGGCTTCGACCCGATCGGGGGCGGCAGAGACGATGCGGATCTCCAGAAGTTCGGCAAAGGGCGGTTGCAGAAGCGCGTCAGGCGGAAAAAGGGTCGGGCTTGTCATGTCGGGATTGCCTTGTCATTGCCCCTCGCAGTGAAACGGGAGAAGCAGAGCACTGTCAATCATGCGCGCCCGCCAGCGGAATTTGTCAGTCCGGTCGGGGTGACGCTGGAAAGCTGTGCGATTTGATGCGCCAAATGCGGCGGAATCGGTCGGAAATCGCTTCTGCGCTTGTCTTCGGCGGGCTGCTCTGTTTGGATCCCGGTCCGAAGCAAGGGTGGCGGCATGGGCCGCGGCCCCTGTTTGCACATCACCGCTCGCCCTCCAGAGAAAGACAAGGGACTACCGGCATGACGACTTATGTTCTGACCGTGCATTGCACCTCACGCCGCGGCATCGTGGCCGCGATTTCGACCTATCTTGCGGACAAGGGTTGCAACATCACGGATGCCGCGCAGTTTGATGATGACCTGACCGGCATGTTCTTCGCCCGCATCTCCTTTCGCGCCGAAACCGGGGCGACGCCCGAGGCGCTGCGCGAAGGCTTCGCCCCGGTGGCCGAGGCTTTCGGCATGGAATGGGCCCTGCACGCCGGCAAGGACCGCATGAAGGTTCTGCTGATGGTGTCGAACTTCGGCCATTGCCTGAACGACCTTCTGTACCGCTGGCGCATCGGCGCCTTGCCGATCGATATCGTCGGCGTGGTGTCGAACCACCTGACCTATCAGAAGGTCGTGGTGAACCATGATCTGCCCTTCTACCACATCAAGGTGACCAAGGAGAACAAGGCCGAGGCGGAAGCCCGCCTTCTGGCGCTGGTCGACGATTCCGGCGCCGAGCTGGTGGTTCTGGCGCGCTACATGCAGGTTCTGTCGGATGCCTTCTGCCAGCGCATGTCGGGGCGGATCATCAACATCCACCACTCCTTCCTGCCATCCTTCAAGGGTGCGAACCCCTACAAGCAGGCTTACGAACGCGGCGTGAAGCTGATTGGCGCCACCGCCCACTACGTCACCGCCGATCTGGACGAGGGTCCGATCATCGAACAGGACACCGTCCGCATCACCCATGCCCAAAGCGCCGAGGATTACGTTAGCCTTGGCCGCGATGTCGAAGCCCAAGTCCTGTCGCGCGCCATCCACGCCCATATCCACCACCGCGTCTTCCAGAACGGCAACAAGACCGTGGTCTTCCCGGCCTCGCCCGGTTCCTATGCTTCGGAACGGATGGGCTGAGGCTTCCTCGCCCCTGGTATCTTGAATAACCCGGTGCCACGGCGCCGGGTTTTTTCATGCCCCACACCAGCGCGCGAGTGAGGCGGCGAGTGCCTGCCCGTCCTCCACCGCACCGATCACCGCGAGCGTGTTGCTGGTGCCATGGCCTTCGGGCAGCACTTCGGGCGGCTGCACGCTGTGCCGCACGGTCTGGATCAACAGCCGCCCGGCGGGGCTGTCCACCACGCCCTTGATGCGCAAAAGCCGGTCGCCATGGCCGTGGAGCAGCGCCGAAAGCCAAAGCGACAGCGCGGCCCAATCGGCCTCGGGTGGCAAGGACAGGGTCACGGCACGCATCGGGGTGTCGGCGGTGGCGGGCAGGTCCAACGGCAGCGCCTCGCTCGCCGGAAAGGCCACGGGCTGGCCTGCAACGGCGGCGGAGATCGCCGCCAGGGGGTTGAGCTGCCGCAATGTGGCGGCGAGCCGGGCCACCCTCTCCGGCGCGGTGGCGTCTGTCTTGGTCAGGATCAACCGATCCGCCGCCCGCATCTGCGCCAAAGCCAGCGGCGCAACCGAGGCCCCGGCAAGCCCGTTCACCGCATCCACCAGCACCACCGTGCCGGTCATTCGGATGTGATGCACCAGAACCGGGTCCGCCGCGATGGCATCAAGGATCGCCGCCGGATCGGCAAGGCCTGAGGTTTCCAGCACCAGGTCCGCCAGATCCTCGCCCTTGCTGCGCCGGTCCACCAGATGGCGCAGTGCTGCCACCATGGCGGCCCGCCCCTCGCAACAGGCGCAGCCGCCGGCAAGTTCGGTGATCCCGGCGGCCCCGGCCAGCAAGGCATGGTCGACCGAAACGCCCGCCGCCTCATTCACCACAACGTGGGCGCGCAGGCCGTGGTGCAGTTGGTGGCGCAGCCAGGTGGTCTTGCCGGCACCCAGAAACCCGCCGAGCAGGGTCAGCGGCAGGCGGGTGTCAGCCATTCAGCACATCGACCGGGCGCCCCGCCAGCCGTTCGACCGTGGGCCAAAGGTCGTCGGGGCGGGTGACGATCACGCTCGCCCCGCTCAGGGTCGACAGGGTTATGCCCTCCGTCACCCCATCATCATGCGCGGTCAGGCCATAGGGCCGCAGCACCCGCGCCAGCACCTGGGCCCGGCGAAAGCGGGCGCGCAGGCGGTCGTGTGCGGTCAGAAGCCCTGCATCCGTCCAATGCCCGGGCCGGGCCGGAAAGCCGCAGGCGTTGCACATCAGATGACCTCTGGCCGCGCCGTGCCGCCAAAGGGGTAACGGGCACGGAAATCGGCGGCGATATCTTCGAAAGGCAACCATTCGACGCCGGAGTGTTTCGAGATATACTCGATCAGCCGTTCCAGCATCAAAAGCACCTGGGGGCGGCCCGCCACATCGGGATGGATGGTGAAGGCGAAGACGGCGTAATCCATCTCGCGGTAGACCCAGTCGAACTGGTCGCGCCACATCTCCTCGATGTCGCGGGGGTTCACGAAACCATGGCTGTTCGGCGCCTTCTTCATGAACATCATCGGCGGCAGGTCATCGACATACCAATTGGCGGCAATGTCCACGAGGTCGATCTCGGCCCCGTGCTTCAAGGGCTTCATCCAGTCCTTGGCCTGTTTGGAATAGTCGATGGTCGTCCAGCTGTCGCCGACGCGGGCGTAGAAGGGCTGGAAGTCGCGGTAGCCCTGGCTGTGGTCGTATTGGAAGCCGTGTTTCAGAAGCAGGGCGGCGGTGGAATTCGACATCTCCCACCAGGGCGCCACATAGCCGCGCGGGGCGGCGCCGGTCAGGTCCTTGATCAGCTCGATCGACTTGACGAGGACGTCTTCCTCCTGCGTCGGCGTCATGGCGATGGGGTTTTCGTGCAGGTAACCGTGGGCGCCCACCTCGTGGCCGTCCTTGACGATCATCTCCATCTCTTTGGGGAAGGTTTCCAGCGAATGGCCAGGGATGAAGAAGCTGGTCTTGAGGCCGTACCGCTTGAACAGGCGCAGCAGGCGCGGGATGCCGACCTCACTCGCGAAGATGCCGCGCTGGATGTCGGAGGGGCTGTCGCCGCCGCCGTAAGAGCCGATCCAGCCCGCGACCGAGTCGATATCGGTGCCAAAGGCGCAGAGGATTTTCTTGGCCATATCGGTCTCCTATAGATGTGACTTGGGTCTGATCCGCACCAGCGCCGCGGCAAAGGCGGTGGCCGCCGCCACACCGTCGATGACCGGCACCCCATGCTCAGCCTCCAAAGCCGCAGCAAGGTCGGCCATCCCGGCACATCCCAGAACGATGGCGCCAGCGTCGTCTTCGCAGATGGCGCGGGCGATCTCGGTCGAGATCTTGGCACGGGCGTCGGAGCCTTCCCGTTCCAGTTCCAGCACCGGCACTTCCGAGGCGCGGACATTCAGGCAATGCGAAGACAGGCCATAGGTCGCGATGTTGCCCGCGATGACGGGGACCGAGACCGAAAGCGTGGTGACGACGGAATAGCTTTTGCCCAGCATCATCGCGGCATGAAAGGCGGCCTCGCCGATGCCGAGAACCGGGATGGACACGGCTTCACGCGCCTCGGCCAGGCCGGTATCGTCGAAACAGGCGATCAGGGCGGCATCGGCGCCGGCTGCCTCGGCGGCAATCACCTCTGCCAGAAGGTAGGGCAGGGCGGCGGCGCCATCCTCCGGGCCCTGGATGGCGGGCGGGGCGCCAAAGCAGGTCCGCGCCTCGATCTCGGCCTCGGGGGCGGCGATGCGCGCGGCCTCGGCGATCTTTTCGGTCATCGAGGCGGTGGAGTTCGGGTTGATCACAGAAATCCGCATCAGATCATGCCCTTGCCCGCATCTGACCCGGCGCGCTTGCGGCGGCGGTTCATCGCCCAGACCGACAGGAGGAAGACGCCGATCACGAAGAAAGAAAACACCGTCGTCAGCGTGCCCAGGGCGAAGATCACCGGGGTAGTGACGTTGGTCGTCATCCCGAAAATCTCCAACGGCAGGGTGTTGCGGCTGCCAGAGGTCAGCAGCGTGCGGGCAAACTCGTCATAGCTGAGGGTGAAGCCGAACAAGGCCACACCCAGAAGCGAGGGCGCAATCATCGGCAGGACCACATGACGCACGGTCTGCCACGGGGTGGCGCCCTGGTCGCGGGCGGCCTCCTCATAGGCCGGGTTGAAGCGGTTGAAGACGGCGAACATCACCAAGAGGCCGAAGGGCAGCGTCCAGGTCAGCTGCGCCCCGAAGGCCGAGGTCGCCCAATGTACCGGGATCCCGGCCTGCGAGAAGAACAGACCGACGCCGAGCGAGACGAGAATGGAAGGAATCACCAGCCCCGCCACCGCGAGATAAAACAGCGCACCCGAGCCCTTGAACCTTTTGCGGAACGCCAGCCCCCCCATGACCGAGACGACCACCGTCGTCACCATGACCATGAGCCCCAGGGCCAGCGAACGCCGGAACGAACCCCAGATATCGCCCACCGCCTGCTGCTTGAACAACTCATGGAACCAGTTCAGCGAGACCCCCCGCATCGGGAAGGTCAGGCCACCGGTCGGCCCCTGAAAGCTGAGGATGCCGATGGTGATGGTCGGGCCATACAGGAACAGGACATAAAGCCAGAAGAAGGCGCCGAGGATGTAGAAGCTGCGCGGACGCGGTTCCATCTTACAGCTCCTTCCTGATGTCGACGATACGCAGCAGGCCGCCCACGACCACCAGCACCGACAGCAAAAGCACGACCGAGGTGGCCGAGGCGGACGGGTATTGCAAGAGCCCGATGTCGTTGGAGATCAGCCGCCCGACATTGGCGCTCTGGCTGCCGGACATGAAGCGCACGGTGATGAAATCGCCCATCACCAGCGTCAGCACGAAGATCGTGCCGATCATGATGCCGGGCTTGGTCAGGGGGATGATCACGTTCCACAGGATCTGCGCGCCGGATGCGCCGCTGTCGCGTGCCGCCTCGATCAGGGATTTGTCGATCCGCATCATGGTATTGAGGATCGGGATCACCATGAAGATCGTGTTGATATGGACGAAGGCCAGCATGACCGAGAAGTCGGAGAACAAGAGCCACTCCAGGGGCTTGTCGATCACCCCCATGCTCAGCAGCGCCGAATTGGCCAGCCCGTTGCGCCCGAGGAAGGGAATCCAGCTGATCATCCGGATGATGTTCGAGGTCCAGAACGGCACAGTGCAGATCAGCGCAAGGGCGATCTGCGTCGTCTGGCTGCGGATGTGGAAGGCCAAGAAATAGGCCACGGTAAAGCCGATCCCCAGCGTCAGGGCCCAAGTCATCACGGCATAGCGCAGGGTGTTGAAAAACACCTGATAGGTGACGGGAGAGCCGAACAGGAACTCGTAATTTCCAAGGTCGAAGGCAGGGACAATCGAAAACTCGGTTGCCTGCCAGAAGCTGACCACCACGATCATGATCACCGGAATGACCAGAAAGACCACCAGCACCAGGACCAGCGGCAGTGCCAGAAGCCAACCCAGAAGGTTGGGGGATTTCATCAACCGGTCCACGCGCGCCCTCATTGCCCGGAAAAGCCCTCTCCCCGGGCGGGGAAAGGGCGGTTTGTGATCACAGCCTCAGGCGGCGATGAATTCGTTCCACTTGCGGACCATGTACTGGTTCTCATCCATGACCGAGTTCCAGCAGGCGACATGGCCCATCCGGTCGGCGAACGACCCGCCATCGCGGACCGCGCCGGCATGTTCCATGACTTGACCCTGCGGGTTGGTGATGTCGCCCATGGCGGGCTTGCCTTCGAACCAGTAGCCCCACTCGTCGTCCGACATGAACAGCTTGGAGGTTTCCGGCACCGCAGAATAATAGCCCTGACGCATCAGGAAGCCGCCGACCCAGCCCGACAGATACCAGTTGATGTATTCATAGGCCGCGTCGAGGGCCACGCCCTTCAGCCCCGAGGACAGGCCCAGCCCGCCACCCCAGCTGCGATAGCCTTCTTTGAGCGGCTGGAACTTGCAGGCGATGCCTTTGGAGCGGACGGCGGTTACGGCGGGCGACCACATCGACTGGATCACCACCTCGCCCGAGGCCATCAGGTTCACGCTCTCGTCGAACGACTTCCAGAAGGCGCGGAACTGGCCGGCTTTCTTCGCCTCGGTGAAAATCGCCATGGTCTGGTCGATCTCGTCCTTGGTCATATTGCCCTTGTCGGCGTATTTGATCTTGCCCATTGCTTCGCAGACCATGGCGGCATCCATGATCCCGATCGAGGAGATGTCGAGGATCGAGGCCTTGCCCTTGAACTCGGGGTTCAGAAGTTCAGCCCAGCTGTCGATCGGGCGGCCGATGAGGTCGGGGCGGATGCCCAGCGTGTCGGCGTTGTAGATCGTGGGGATCAGGGTCATCCAGCCGGTGGGCGCCTTGGCGAAGGTCTTGCCATCCGCGGCATCGACGAAGCCGACGGTATGGGGGGCGGTGCCTTGTGCGATCACGCTGTCGGGGGTCAATTTGCCGGTGGTGAAGATGCCGACGATCTTGTCGTAGTTCTTGATCTTCGAGACATCCATCGCCTGCAGGTTGCCGGTCGGCCAGACCTTCTTGCAGATCCAGTATTCGATATCGGCGATGTCGTAGCTGTCGGGCTGGGTCGCGACCTTCTGCGTGACCGAGTCCGAATCCAGCGCCGTCATTTCCAGCGTGAAGCCAAGGTCTTCCTTCACCTTGGCCGCCACTTCGTTGAAGGCCGACACGCCGGTCCCGGCCTGCCGCAGGGTGATGTCTTTGATGTCCTGCGCCCAGATCATCGGCGCGGGCAGGGCCGAGGCGGCGAAAGCTGCGGCGCCGCCCTTGAGCAGGCTGCGGCGGGAATAGTGGTTCTTCTTCATCATGTCCTCGCTGTTGTTTTGGTTTCTTGGGGTGTTTCAGGCGGAAAGCGGGTGCAGGCGGCTCTGGTCCCAGGTCAGCCGGACGGCCTCGCCCGGTGATTTCGGGTCGGCAAAGAAAAGAGCCTCCGGGATCATCGCGACGATCTCCTGATCGCCGGCCGCCCTGACGGTCAGGGCCACATGCGCGCCGGCATATTCAACCGCGGTGACGATGGCCTCAGTGCCGTCCGCGGCCAGGCGCACCTCGTCGGCGCGCAGCGCGAAGCGGCCCTGCGGAAGGGCCAGCACATTGTGGCCCCCCATGAATTTCGCGACGAATTCGGTCTTGGGCGCGTTGAACACCTCGCGCGCGGGACCGGCCTGTTCGATGCGGGCGTTGTTCATCACCACCACCTCATCGGCCAGCGCCAGGGCTTCGTCCTGGCCGTGGGTGACGTGGAGGAAGGAAATCCCCAGCTCACGCTGCAGCTTCTTCAACTCGGCCCGCATCCTTATGCGCAGGAAAGGGTCGAGCGCGGAGAGGGGTTCGTCCAGGAGCAGCACCTGCGGGTTGGTGATCAAGGCACGGGCGAGCGCCACGCGCTGCTGCTGGCCGCCCGACAGCTGGGCGGGCAGGCGGTCGGCGTATTTCGTCATGTCGACCAGTTCGAGAAGCTCCAGCGCCTTCTTGCGGCGCACATCGGCCTCGACCCCCTTCATCTTCAGACTGAAGGCAACATTGTCGGTGACGCTCAGATGCGGAAACAGGGCATAACTTTGGAACATCATCGCCGTGCCGCGCTTGGCAGGGGGCAGGCTGGTGACCTCTTTGCCCGCCAGCACGATCTGGCCTTCGGAGACCGTCTCGTGCCCCGCCACCATCCGCAGGGTGGAGGATTTGCCGCAACCCGAGGGGCCCAACAGGCAGACATAGCTGCCGCCCCGGAACAGGTGGCTGATGTCGGACACCGCCACCGCGCCCCCGGCGTAGCGTTTGGTCACATGGACGAGTTCCAGATCATGGGGGGTTCGCAAGGGGATGCTCCAGCGCCGGATGGGTCACGCAACAGCCTAGCTTGCCGTCCCGGGGCATCACCAAGTGCCGTCTGCGCTATCCTAGCCGCAGCGATCCGGCATCTCGGACGCAGGAAATATTTCAGGCAGGGAAATCCGCTTTTGCATGAATTTTGGACAAGAAATGCATCAGAGCGTTATCAGGGTGATTCGCAATGACGGTGAATTCTTGATCAATAGGCACTCTGAATGTGGTGCAGCCGATGCAGAGCCTCTGAAAACATCCCATGTAAATGCACTATGGATTCAAAATTCAGGCGGAAAGAAACTCGCGCCAGCGCCGGACGACATGGGTGTGTTCGTCCATGAAACTGTTCCAGACCCGGGCTCGGCTCATCCGGTCGCGGTGCGATCCGCCCTCGCGTAGATGGCCAGCCGGGATCGAGATCCGGCCATAGGGGTCCTTCAGCGGATGGGGCGCGGGCTGGCCTTCGTACCAGTAGTCCCATTCGCCGGGCTCCAGATGGGCCTGCACCCGGGCCGGAAAGGTCGCGTAATAGCCCTGCCGTGCGGCAGAGGCGCCGGCCCAGCCCTGCATCCACCAGTTGAGATAGGCATAGGCCATGTCGCGCTGCTCTCCCTCGCAGGCCGCAGAGAGGCAGAGGTCGGCATGCCAGCCGCGACAGCCCTCGACCGGCGTCGACACCGTGATCTTCGCCCCCTTGCTGCGCAGCTGCGCCACGGCGGGCGAGAAGACCGAGGCGATCAGCACGCCCTTGGAGATCAGGCGCACCGAGTCCTCGACCGAGTTCCAGAAGCCGCGGAAATGGCCCAGCCGCTTGCGCGAAATCAGCGCCTCGGCCACCTCGTCCACTTCTTCCAGCGTGAGGTTGCCGATATTGGCGAAGGCGGCGCCGCGTTCGGCCTCGACCGCGAGGGCGGCCTCGATCATGCCGAGGACCGGGTCATTGATCAGCGCGACGTGGCCTTTCAGGCGCGGGTCCAGAAGCCAGCCCCAGCTTTCGGCCTCATCCCCGATCAGGCCGCGCAGGCGCGCGCCATAGGCAAAGCTGTCGACCCCGTGCAGCAAGGGCAGCATCGACAGCTCGGCCGTAGGCGCGGGGCCAAGGCGACCGTCCTCCTGCACGAACAGCCGGTCAAAGACGGTGTCGATGGCCCGGCTTGGGCCGGATTTGCCGCGCACGGTCTGCAGGATTTCGGCGCCATGGGTCAGCCGGTCCAGCTGGATCGGCTGGATGCAGCGGGCGGTCCAGGTCAGGTCGACGGTATGCCATTGATGATACAGGTCAAAACTGTCGGGCCTTGTGATCACACGCTGCAGGCCCTCGATGCTGTCGACCATCTCGAACTCGATCGGAAAGCCCAGATCGGCCTGGGCCTGCTTGCGGATCGGCAGTGTGATCAGTTCCGACCTTCCAAGGACGCGGAGTTTCGGGGGGCGGGCGGGCATGTCAGAACACCCGGACGAGATAGGGCGCCACCGAAGGGTCGGCAAAGACCGACAGGACCTTCAGCCGGTCGCGGGTGCGGTCGTGGTCGGCGTCAAGGTGAAAGCGCAGCGCCCCGGCGGCACCTGCGGCATCGCCCAGCCGCAGATGTGCCAGCACAAGGCGGTGTTCGGCCAGAAGGTCGGTCTCGTCATGCTGGACGACATGGGTGGCGAAAAGCCGGTTCACCACCCGGGCGCTTTGCACCTGCGCGATCAGCCCGCCGATCCGCCGGTTGGGTTGGGTCGCAAGGCAGGTGTCGTGCAGATCGGCCTCAAGTGCCGCCATCACATCGGGCGGGATCGTCGGCCCGACCGCCGCCGCGGCATCCAGCCGGGCTGACATCTCGGCCAAGGCAGCGCGGGCCAGAAGCGGGGCGGCTTTTTGCAGCGCGGCCGGTTCCAGCAGGCGACGCACCTCGTGCTGTTCGTCCAGGGCACGGGCCGACAAGGGCCCCGCCGTCCAATGCGCGCCGCGGTCCTTCAGGATTGAGCCGCGTTCGTGCAGCCGGGCCAGAACCTCACGCGTCACGGTGCGGCTGACGGCAAAATGCTCGCACATCGCACTTTCGGAAATCTGGTAGATGCCAAAGGGAATGGAGGTTTCCACCGCCACGGCGACCTCGGCCAGAACCCGCTCCCATTCCGGCGGGGCGTTCAGCAGGTCATCCGTTTCTGGCAGGCTGACGGGGAGGGAGAAAAGGTTCAGCACCTCGGCCCGCCCCGGACCCGCACCATCGACGGGTTCGGGGCCAACCAGATAACCTGCCCGGCCCTGCGGCGTCAGGGTCCGGCTCGCCACCAGATTTTCCATCGCCCGCATCACCGGCGAGCGGCTGACCGCAAGCCTCTGCGCCACGCCGGCCACCGTCAGCCGCGCCCCGGCGGGCAGCGTGCCACGCGCGATGTTCTCGGCCAGCCAATCCTGGACGATCAGGTAATAGGGGCGGCTCTCGGTCTTCTCCATCTCGCCTCTGGTCTTGGCTTCTGCCGCAGTGCGTCAGGGCTTGGCCGTGAAGTCAAGCGGTGGCGCGGCTTTGCGACAGCGTTGCCGCAGGCCGCGTGAAGGTGGGCGTGCCGGCACGCCAGCCCGCCCGCGCCGGAGCGAGGGTGCGGACGGCGGCGGCGGGGTCCGGCGCCTCGACCAGAACGAAATCTGCGCTGGCACCGGGAGTGAGAGCGCGGGGCTTGCCGATCATGGCGCCGGCCCCTTCGGCCACCATGGCAAAGCAGGCGTTCAGATCCTGCGGCGCGGCGAAATGGCCGAGATTGGCGTAAAGATTGGCCATCCGCAGCACATTGGCATCGCCATAGGGCGTGAAGGGATTCATCACATTGTTGGTGGCGACCGCCACGCCCACGCCCAGCGCAGCCAGTCGCCCCAAAGGCGCCACGCCGCGCGGGATCAGCCGGTCGGCCTCCCGCCCCAGAAGGAAAAGGTCGGTTGCCGGAAGCGCCACCACGGCAATCCCCGCCTCGGCCAGCGTCCGACCGAGGCTCTCGACCCTATCGGGCGCCATCGCCGACAGATTGGTGACATGGCCCGCAACAACCCGGCCTTGGTAGCCATGCGCCTTAGTGGCGGCGATCAGCGCGGGCAGATCGCCGCCTTCGGGGTTCAGGTCGAAGTCGATGTGAAAATCGGCATCTACCCCGTAGCGTTTGGCCAGTTGAAAGATCCGCTCGATATGCGCCACGGGGTCGGGGTCGCGGTAGGAGCAGCCACCGACCAGATCGGCCCCGGCCTCCAGCGCCTGGATCAGCAGGCCCTCGGTCTCGGGCTCGTTGGTCAGGCCCTCTTGGGCGAAGGCGCAGATCTGGATTTCGATGGCATGGGCATAGTCACGCTTGATCCGGGTGAGCGCCTCGAACCCGCGCATGCCGGCGCGGGGGTCCAGTTCGACAAAGCTGCGCATCAGTGTGGTGCCGTGCAGGATGGCGGCCTCGACCACGCGGGCGGCGCGGGCGTAGACGTCTTCGGCGCTCGCCCCGGCCTTGACGCGGGCGGTTTCGCGCACGGCAGAGGCGAGGCTGGGGGCCGTCATGTCGCAGCGGTCAAGAATATGCGCCTTGTCGAGGTGGATATGGGCGTCGACATAGCCCGGGAAGGCGAAACAGCCCATCGCATCCTGGCGGGGCAGGTCGGCCTCGATGCGGCGCTCGATCCCGGCGATGCGGCCCGCACCGATGGCCATGTCCCACAGACCCTCGCGGCCCGGCAGGGACAGGTTGGTCAGCAGAAAGTCACTCACGGGGCCAAGACCTTGCCATCCTCTGCCACCAGCCGCCCGGCTTTGAAGACCCGGCGGGATCTGTGCGGGGTGACCACGGCTTGCGGGATATGGGCGGCGTCAAGCGCCACGAAATCGGCGGGCGCGCCGGGCGTCAGACCGTGGGCGCCCAGACCCAGCGCCTTGGCCCCCGCGCTTGTCACGCAATCGAAGGCCAGCTCCAGCTCGGCATCCTCGTAAAAACCCGAGCAATAGCCGATCAGCATGGCCCGCCCCAGCATGTCGCCATCGCCGTAAGGCCACCAGCTGTCACGGATATTGTCGCTGCCGGAGAAGACCGTGACCCCGGCGCGGCTCAGCGGTTTGACCGGCGGGAAGGGATGCGAGCCGGGCGCGTTGGTCATGATCGCCACGCCGCCCGCAACCAAGGTCGCGGCGGTGCGCGCCAGCGTGTCGGCATCGACCTCGCCCAGCGCATAGGCATGGCTGATCGCCACCCGACCCTGCATCCCGGCGGCGCGAGACCGCCGCGCGATGTCCTCGATCTGATAGATGCCAAGCGAGCCATGGTCATGCAGATGGACGTCGATGCCGCAGCCGTGCTTCTCGGCCAGGCCAAAGACCACATCCAGATGCCCGGCGATGTCGCGGTCAAACGACCCCGGGTCCAGCCCGCCGATCAGATCACATCCCGCGCCCAGCGCCGCATCCAGCAGGGCACCGGTGCCGGGGCTGGAGAGGATGCCACTTTGCGGGAAGGCCACAAGCTGCACCTCGGCGCGGCCGCGGTATTCCTCGCGCACGGCCAGAACCGCCTCGACATGCGACAGGCCGACCTCGGCCGAGACCATCACATGGCTGCGGATCACGGTGGAGCCATTGGCAAGGCAAAGCTCCAGCTGGGCGCGGGCGCGGTCCTGCATGGGTGCGGCCTTCGCGATGTTCTGTGCCTGAAACGCCACCCTTTCGCGCACATCAAAACCTGCGGTGCAGGGCTGATGCGGGATCCACTTGTCACCCCAGAAGCTGGTGTCGAGGTGGATATGCCCTTCGACAAAGGCGGGCAGGACAAGTGCTGCGGCCAGATCCTGCGTGCCTTCGACGACAGTCGCCCCTTGCATCGGCGCCAAGGCGGCGAAGCGCCCGGCCTCCACCGTAATTCGGACCAGAGAGCCATCCGGCAGGCGGGCGTTGTCGAAGATCTGGCTGTGAGAGGGTGTCGGAGGCATGGGGTCCCTGCGGATTTGCTGGCCCGGCCAAGGATGCACCAGCTTTCGCGGCAATGCCAAGGATACGGACCAAGGCAAAGGTGGCTTTCTCGCACGGCTCGCCCGGATGCCCATTTGCAAGGCTTTGGCCGATCAGCCCCGCAGCGCCTGCTGGACCGGTTCGGAGATCAGGAGATTCAGCGCCGCGCGCAGGCGGGCGGCCTCTTCCGCGCCAAAAGCCTGTTCAAACCGGGTCTGCGCCGCGGCAAACCCTTGATCCGAAGCGCGCAGGCGCCGGATGCCCTCTGCCGTGGCTTCAATCAGCCGGTTGCGCTTGTCGTCCGGGTCGACCGAGGTCACCGCCAACCCGTCGCGGATCAAGGGTTTCAGCGTGTGGGCCAGACCACCGGGGTCCATCACCATCACCTGGGCCAGCGCGCCCACGGTCATTGGCCCGTCACGCTCCAGCGTGGCGAGGATGGCGCGTTGGGTTGTCTTGATGCCGCTGCCGTCCAAAGCCGCATCATAGGCCTGCGACATCAGCCGAGAGGCCTTGCGCAGCGCCGTCGCATAGCATTTCACGCCCCTGCTGCCCTGATCGGCCATCGCGTCCCCCTTCGGATTGTTCTTGAAGTGATAGCATATGCTGGTGTATGCCGCAATATAAGCATATGCAGACATTATAGGGCAGAGGACCACCGATGATCGCACAACCTCTATCGAGGGCGCTGGCCGCCCGTCGCATCCACTACGGCTGGGTGGTCGCCGGCGTGACCTTTCTGACGATGCTGGCCACTGCCGGGGCGATGGGCTCTGCCGGGGTGCTGATCCAGCCGCTGGAAAAAGAGTTCGGCTGGACCACCGAGCAGATCTCCACCGCGCTGGCGGTGCGGCTGGTGCTTTACGGCGTGCTCGGGCCCTTTGCGGCGGTCTTCATGAACCAATGGGGCATCCGCAAGGTCGCTTCCTTTGCGCTGGCGCTGATCATGACCGGGGTCATCGGCTCGTTCTTCATGACGCAGCTTTGGCAGTTGATCGCGTTGTGGGGTGTGGTGATCGGGGTGGGCACAGGCATGACGGCGCTGGTGCTGGGCGCCACGGTGGCGACGCGCTGGTTTGCCGCGCGGCGCGGGCTGGTGGTCGGGTTGATGACGGCAGCCAATGCGACGGGCTCGCTGATCTTCCTGCCGATGCTGGCTGCGGTGACCGAGGCGGTGGGGTGGCGCACGGCGCTGACGGTTCTGGTCGGCTTCCTTCTGGCAACCGTGCTGCTGATCCTGCTTTTCATGCGCGATCGCCCCGCAGACCTCGGCCTGCCGCGCTTTGGCGAGACGGCGATCACCCCGGCCCCGGTTCGCGCGGCGAGCCTTGGGGCGCTGGTCCTGCAACCCCTCCGCGCCCTGGCCGAGGCGTCGCGGAGCATGGTGTTCTGGGTGCTGTTCTTCACCTTCTTCGTCTGCGGTTTCAGCACCAATGGCCTGATCCAGATGCACTGGATCTCGATCTGCGGCGACTTTGGCATTGCGGCGGTGGGGGCGGCGGGGCTTCTGGCGGTGATCGGGGTGTTTGACCTGATCGGCACCATCTCCTCCGGCTGGCTGTCGGACCGCTATGACAACCGCTGGCTTCTGTTCTGCTTTTACGGGCTTCGCGGGCTGTCGCTGATCTATCTGCCGTTCAGCAGCTTTTCGATCGCGGAGCTGTCGGTCTTTGCGGTCTTCTACGGGCTTGATTGGGTCGCCACCGTGCCGCCCACGGTGAAGCTCGCCGCAGAACGCTTCGGGCCGGAACGCGCGCCTTTGGTCTTCGGCTGGGTCTTCATGGGCCACCAATTGGGTGCCGCCTCGGCCGCCTTTGTCGCGGGGGCGGTTCGCACCGGGTTTGACACCTATATGCCTGCGCTGTTTGCCGCCGGGATCCTGTGCCTGATCGCAGCACTTTCCATCCTGACCATCGCCAAGCCCGAGCCGAAGCGCACAGCCGCACTGGCGTGATACAGTTTCGGGCGGCATCCCTGCAAGGAATGCCGCCCGGCCGTTCTTTCTGCGCCCCTGGGCTCAGATCGTGCCCTTGGCCATTTCGGAGGCGATATGATCGGCCTGCCGGATCGCCAGCGAGACGATGGTCAGCGTCGGGTTCTCTGWCGCGCCGCTGGTGAACTGCGAGCCGTCCGAGATGAAAAGGTTGGCGATATCATGGGTTTGACCCCATTTGTTCACCACCCCGTCGCGCGGATTTTCCGACATCCGGTTGGTGCCGAGGTTGTGGGTCGACGGATAGGGCGGCGTCGGGAAGATCCGGGTTGCCCCCACGGCCTTGTAGATATCGGCCCCGCGCTTGTAGGCATGGTTGCGCATCGCCACGTCGTTCGGGTGGTCCGAGAAGTTGACATTGGGCGAGGGCAGGCCGAACTGGTCCAGCTTGTCCTTGTTGACGGTGACGCGGTTGGTTTCCTGCGGCATATCCTCGCCCACGATCCACATGCCCGCCATGTTCTCATAGCTGTCGAGCGCGGTGGTGAACTCGCGGCCCCAGCTGCCGGGGTCGAGGAAGGCGGCCATGAAGGGCAGGCCGAGCGAGAGCGTCTCCATCTCGTACCCGCCGACGAATCCGCGTGAGGGGTCGAGATGCGCCTCGTCCTGGATGATCCCGGCCATCGTCGTGCCGCGCCACATCTTCACCGGCTTGTCAAAGACCCCATAGACCGAGCCGGTGACATGCCGCATGTAGTTGCGCCCGACCTGACCGGAGGAGTTGGCGAGGCCATCCGGGAACATCTCGGACGCCGAGTTCAGCAAGAGACGCGGGCTTTCGATCGAGTTGCCCGCGACACAGACGATCCGCGCCGCCTGGGTCTGCGATTTCCCATCCTTGTCGAAATAGGTGACGCCAGTCACCTTGCCCTTGTCGTCATGGTTGATCTTGGCGACGTGGGAATGCTCGCGCACCTCCAGATTGCCGGTCGCCTCGCCATCCGGGATCTCGGTATAGGCGGTCGACCATTTGGCGCCCCATTTGCAGCCCTGAAAGCAGAAGCCGGTCTGCTGGCAGGAGGTGCGATTGCCTGAATCGTCGGACTGGATTGCCATGCGGCCGGTGTGGACCTTGGTGTAGCCGACTGCCAAAGCGCCCTTTTCCAGCACCTTGTAATTGTTGTTGCCGGGCAGGCCGGGGCGCTTGCCGGTGCGGGTGACGCCCATCTTCTCTTCGGCCTTCTCGTACCACGGCGCCATTTCGGCGGCGTCGATCGGCCAGTCGATCAGGTTGGCGCCATCGACCGGGCCATAGTTGGTCAGGGGCTTCCACTCATGATCCTGAAACCGCAAGGAGGCGCCGGCCCAGTGGGTTGTCGTGCCGCCGACCGCCTTCACGATCCAGGCCGGCAGGCCAGAGAAGTCATGCGCCACGCGCCAATCGCCGCTTGTGGTGCGCTTGTCGAGCCAGGCCAGTTGGCCAAAGCTCTCCCATTCGTCGTTGATGTAATCTTCCGGCAGATAGCGCCCGCCGGCTTCCAGCGAGACCACCTTGATGCCCTTTTGCGCCAGCTCGTTGGCCAAAGTGCCGCCACCTGCGCCGGTGCCGATGATCACGACAACGGAATTGTCTGTCAGGTCGAATTTCGCAACCATATCCGTTCTCCCTTACAGCCAGTTGATGTCGTTGAAGCCGCGGTTGATATAACCGCCCTTCGAGAAGCTTTCGCCCTCATAGCCAAATATCGGCCAGACCGCCTTTTGATTATAAAGACCGGTCACAAGCCCGCCGCGGATTTGCTGGAAGAAGGCGCTCTTCTCCATGCCACGCAGAATCTCGACGCGGTCGCTTTCCCAACCTGTGGCGGAATAGCTGGCAAATCCCTTGCCAACGGCCGCCGCATTCAGCGCGGCAATTCCGGCCTCAATTCCGGGCGCGGCTTCGGCGGTGTCATAGCCCTTGACGGCAATGACGTAAAACTCGTCCGCGATCTTGTCATGCGGGTAGATATCCCGCGCCATCTGCACCAGCGTCGCGAGGGTTTCGGGTTTCAGCGCCGTGGTTTCCACCGCCCAAGCCGCATCGGGCGCCGCCATGAACCCGGCCCCGATCACAAATGTCGCCCCGACGGCCGTTGCGCGTGATAACAGCTGGCGGCGCGTCAGCCCCTTCGGGCTTGCCTTGTCTAGCATATCTCATCCTCCCTGGATCATCATTTGAAACGACCGGACCGCTCCAGCACCTCGATCTGGTAACCATCTGGATCGGCTACGAAAAAGAAGCGTGCGACGAGTGTGCCGTCGGGACTGAAGGCCACGAGCTTGCGGGGGGCCAACCCCTCGGCCTCAAAGCGGGCGTGTTCCGCGTCAAGGTCATCGACCGACACCGCAAGATGGCCGTAGCCGTCGCCCAGATTGTAGGGCTCGGTCCGGCCTTTGTTGATTGTCAGCTCAAGCTCGAAGCTGCTTTCGGGATTGCTCAGGTAGACGAGCGTGAACCCCGTGAAGTCGAGACGGTCCGCCACGGACAGGCCAAAGGCCTTCTGGTAGAAATGAACCGAACGCTCCTCCTCAAGAACCCGGATCATCGAATGTATGGTCTTGGCCATAGTGCCCTCCCTGCATGCCCGCAAGACAAGGCTAAGTTTGCGGCGGAAGCGGCTGGTAGTATGGACGTACTACCCTTGCGATTCTTTGACGGGCATCATCAGACCACCCATCGGCCCGTTTATTCCGCAGCGACCGCCATCGCTGTTTGAGCCGGAGACATTTCCATGAATTTCAGGCAGGCACAGCGCAAGAGCGAGGTAAAATTCTCCGGTTCACCGCGCAATTGCAGCACTTCGGAATGCAACTTTGAAATGAAGGCCGGGGTTGTCATGCCGTCATTGCGGGAAATGATGTCCAGAACGCCCCAGAATTCATTCTCCAAACGGATGCTGGTGCTTTGACCGTTCAGGCGCAATCTGCGCGTGGTGCAGGCATAGCTCTGCGGGTCTTGCCCGGCGAAAACTTGGCACATCCGATTTCCTCCCCGAAACCGCTCGCTGCCAAAGACGCGAAAACCTCCGCAGCGAGTCACTGCTTTGCATTTCGTATGCGAGATGCAGATCCGAGACTACGCCTCTGCCCGTGACGTGACAAGTCTGCCAGTCCCCCGATGCGAAGGAGCCGGCCATGGAAGCGGTAAAGCCCAAGCGGTCCCTGGTCGAAGAGGCCTATGACATCCTGGCCCATGCCATCTGCAGTGGCGAGCTTTCCCCCGGTGCCCGGCTCAATCAGGACGAGATCGCGGCCCGGCTGAAGGTGTCGCGCCAGCCGGTCAACAGCGCCATCGCGATCCTGAAAGCGCAGGGGCTTGTGGAGGACACCGGTCGGCGCAGCGTTGTCGTCACGCGAATCGACGCCGGGCTGCTCCGCGCCATTCACGAATACCGCCGGGTCGTGGAGCCCTTTGCCGTCCGTCTCGCCGGCCGCGCCCTGAACGACCACCACCGCAAGGAGGCGGCGCGGGTTCTGAAGCTGGGGCAAAGGGCGGTCGAGCGTGGGCATCTGGCCGAACTGGTGCAGGCCGATGTCCTTTTCCACGAAATGATCTACGCGTGGAGCGGCAATCCCGTCATCCAGGCCGCGATGAAAACCAACTGGCACCACCTCCGCCGCGCCATGGCCGAGGTGTTGCGCGATACCGCCGCGGCCGCTCCGGTCTGGCAGGAGCATGGGGCGATTGTCGAGACGCTGCTCTCGGGCCAGACGGAAGAGGCGGCGCAGATCATGGAGCGCCATATCGATCGGTCTCATATCCAGCCCGGGATCCCTTCGGTCCTCGAGAAAGACCCTTAGCGGCATCCGCCAATATCGGCCGGATTCTTGCTGCCTTCCGCTCAATTTCATCCGGAGGGCACCAGAGAACGCCGGGTTTCACCCGATCCTTGGCGATATCCTGCATCATCCCCAGCACATTCGGAAAGCCCGTCATGACCCATCTCAAGACCATCGAACAGCGCCTGCTCTGGTTGTCGCACTGGATGATCCACCACGCCAACCACATCCGCCCCAAGGTGGATGGCATCAAGGTGGGCGGGCATCAGGCCTCTTCCGCCTCGCTGGTCTCGACCATGGCGGCGCTCTATTTCTCCGCCCTGCGGCCTGAGGACCGGGTGGCGGTCAAGCCGCATGCCTCGCCGGTGTTTCACGCGATCCAGTATCTGATGGGACATCTGAGCCGCGAAAAGATGGAGAATTTCCGCGGCTATCACGGCGTGCAAAGCTACCCGAGCCGGACGAAAGACACCGATGACGTGGATTTCTCGACCGGCTCGGTCGGCCTCGGCGTGGCGATCACCTCTTTTGCCTCGATCGTGCAGGATTACATCGCGGCCAAGTCCTGGGGTGGCGATCTGCCCCTGGGCCGGATGGTGGCGCTGGTGGGCGATGCCGAACTCGACGAGGGCAACATCTACGAATGCCTGCAAGAGGGCTGGAAGAACGACCTGCGCAACACCTGGTGGGTGATCGATTACAACCGGCAATCGCTGGACGGCATCGTGCGGGAAGGCCTGTTCCAGCGGGTCGAGAAGATCTTTGACGCCTTCGGCTGGGACGTCGTGCGCATCAAGCACGGCGCCCTGCAGCGCGCGGCCTTTGCCGAGCCGGGCGGGGCCGCCCTGCGGGACTGGATCGACGCCTGCCCGAACCAGCTTTATTCCGCGCTGACCTATATGGGCGGCGCGGTCTGGCGGGCGCGGCTGCTGGAGGATCTGGGCGATCAGGGCCCGGTCAGCGCCCTCATCGCGCGGCGCAGCGATGCTGAGCTGGCAGAGTTGATGGAAAACCTCGGCGGCAATTGCGTGGAGACCATGGCCGAAGTGTTTGCCGCGGTGGACCACGACCGCCCGACCTGCTTTCTCGCCTATACGATCAAGGGCTGGGGCACCCCGATTGCCGGCCACAAGGACAACCATGGTGGGCTGATGACCAAGGCGCAGATGGCCGAATGGCAGGCCCATATGGGCATTCCCGAGGGGCAGGAGTGGGAACCTTTCGCTGGCGTGGCGGATGTCGCTGGCCTGAAGGATTTCCTGGCCCGCGCGCCGTTCTTCGCCAAATACCCACGGCGGTGGCAGGATGCCAAGCTGCCGGTCCCCGCGCTTTCGACCGGGGCCGAGCGGGATATCTCGACCCAGATGGCCTTTGGCAAGATTCTCGATGATCTGTCGAAGGGGGATTCGGCGCTGGCCGCGCGGATCGTCACCACCTCGCCCGATGTGACGGGCACCACCAACCTTGGGCCGTGGGTCAATCGCCGCAAACTCTTTGCCCGCAAGGCGCAGGCGGATACCTTTCTGGATGAAAAGATCCCCTCCACCGCGAAATGGGAATTCACCCCGGAAGGCCAGCATATCGAGCTGGGGATTGCCGAGATGAACCTGTTCCTGCTGCTCGGCGCGGCAGGTCTGGCGCATTCGCTGTTCGGCAAAAGGCTGATCCCGATTGGCACGGTCTATGACCCTTTCGTGGCGCGGGGTTTGGATGCCTTGAACTACGCCTGCTATCAGGATGCCCGCTTCATGATCGTCGGCACCCCCTCCGGCGTGACGCTGGCGCCGGAGGGTGGGGCGCATCAGTCGATCTCTGCCCCGTTGATCGGCATGGCGCAGGATGGGCTTGCCGCCTTTGAACCGGCCTTTGCCGATGAGTTGGAGGTCATCATGGCCTGGGCCTTCGACTATCTGCAACGCGATGGCGATGCGGACCCGGATGAGCGGACCTGGCTGCGCGACGAGACCGGCGGTTCGGTCTATCTGCGCCTGTCGACCAATCCCATCGAGCAGCCGGGCAAGCGCGCTGACGAGGCCTTCCGGCAGGGCGCCATCGACGGCGCCTATTGGCTGCGCAAGCCGGGGCCGAATTGCGACGTGGTGATCGCCTATCAGGGCGTCGTCGCACCCGAGGCGATCCGCGCGGCGGGCCTCATCGCCGAAGGGCGGCGTGATGTCGGCGTGCTGGCCGTCACCTCGGCCGACCGGCTGAACGCGGGCTGGACAGCGGCACAGCGCGCCCGGGCGCGGGGCAATCCGGCGGCCCTGTCGCAGGCCGAACGGCTTCTGGCCGATCTGCCGCCGCATTGCACCTTGGTGACGGTGATCGACGGCCATCCTGCGACGCTCGCCTGGCTTGGCGGGGTGCGCGGGCATCGGACCGTCTCGCTGGGGGTCGAGCATTTCGGCCAGACCGGCACGATCGGCGACCTTTACCGCCATTTCGGCATCGACACCCGCAGCATCGTGGAGCGGGTGGCCGGGCTGACGCCGGGGGCGAAGATCGCGGGCCACGGCTGACAAAGCAAAGGGGGGCGAGTGATCTCGCTCCCCTTTGATTTCCCTTGCGGTTTCGCCCTTACGGTACGATCACCCCACGTCCGGTAAAGCGGCGGTTCTTGAAATCGTCCAGCGCCTGATTGATGTTGTCGAGGCTGTACTGGGCATAGTGCATCTTGACCTTGCCATCGGCGTTCAGCTCCATCAGCTCCACCAGTTCGGTGTAGTTGCCGACAAGGGAGCCGCCGATGTTGATTTCGTTGATCACCAGATGCGCGGTCGGCACCTCGATCTTGCCGCCATAGCCGATCATGATCAGCTCGCCACCCGGGCGGACCATCTTCCAGCAGAGGTTTTCGACACCCAGCTCGCCGACGAAATCCATCACCACCTGGGCGCCGCCGCCGGTGATCGACTTGATCTCCTCCACCACATTCGGGCCGCCATCCAGCACGAAATCAGCCCCCAATTCCTTGCAGAGCTGGCGCGCGGCCGGTTCGCGGTCCACCGCGATGATCCGGCAGCCCGAGATTTCATGGAGGCATTGCAAGGCGATATGGCCCAGACCGCCGACCCCCACGATCACGCAATAGGCCCCCGGCCGCAGCCCCTTGGCGGCCTTCTTGGCCGCGCGGTAGGCGGTGATCCCGGCGTCGGCCATCGGCGCCACGTCCAAGGGGGTGATATTGGGGTTCAGCTTGATCAGCGAACGTTCCGAGGTCAGGAAATACTCGGCAAAACCGCCGTCCAGCCCAAGGCCCGGAAACAGGCTGTGCTCGCAATGCATGTCGTCGCCGTAACGGCAGGACAGGCAGATGCCGCAGGTCCGGTGCGGGTGGCAGATCACCGTATCGCCCGGCTTGACCGAGGTGACGCCGGAGCCGACATCTTCGACCCAGCCGGCGTTTTCATGCCCCATGATATAGGGCAGAAGGTTGCCGCCCTGATCCATGATATCCTTCCAGACGCCTTCGATGATGTGCAGATCGGTGCGGCAGAGGCCCGCGGCGCCGACCTTCACGATCACATCATTGGGGCCCATGATGGTCGGGGCTTTGACGTTCTCGATCTTCAGCTGGACGTTCATCGTCGGGTCGTATTCGTAAAGTCTTGCGGCTTTCATGGCGCGCCCTTTCCTGAATTGGTTATTTGCGACCGAGTTTCTCTGCGCCGCCCCCCAGGGCGCCGCCGGCGGTGGGGTCCTCGTCCTCGGCCAAATCGGCGATCAGGGTTTCGGTCGTCAGGATCAGGGTGGCGACGGAGCCTGCGTTCATCAGGGCGGAACAGGTGACGCGGACCGGATCGATCACGCCCGATTGCATCAGATCCTCATAAGCGCCGGTTGCCGCGTTGAAGCCGTGGTCGCCATGCAGGGCGCAGACCTTGCGGACCACGTCGTTGGGCTCGGCCCCGGCGTTGAAGGCGATGCGGGCCAGGGGCAGGGTCAGGACGGATTGCACCAGTTCGATGCCCTTGCGCACATCGCCCTGTTCGGTCTTGGCAAGGTCGGCCAGTGCGGGGGCGATGCGGGCCAGCGCCACGCCGCCGCCGACCAGAACGCCCTCTTCCGAAGCCGCCCGTACCGCGTTCAGCGCGTCTTCGATCAGCTGGATGGTGCGCTTCTGTTCGACCGGGGTCACGCCGCCGGCAAGAATGGTCGCCGTGCCGCCGCAAAGCTTGGCCAGGCGTTCCTGCAGCTTGTCCTTGTCGATGTTGGGCGGGGCGATTTCATAAAGCCGCTGCACCTGCGCCCGCCGCGCCGCAATCGCCTGCGGGTCGCCGTTGCCGCGGATGATCATCGTGTCGGTATGGGTCGCCTCGACCCGTTCGGCGCTGCCGAGGTCCAGCTTGGTGATCGCCTCCAGACTGTCGCCCAGATCGCGGGCGAGGACCTTGCCGCCGGTCAGGATCGCCAGATCCTCCATCATGTTGCGGCGCCAATGGCCGAATTCCGGCGGATGCACGACGAGGAACTTGCCGGGGCCATCCTTGCCCAGAAGGGTCAGCAGAACCTCCGGCGCGATTTCCTCGGCGACGATGACGAGGGGGCGGTTGTCCTCGGCGGCGATGGCCTTGGCGGCGTCCAGCTGGCTTGGGCTCTTCAGCTTGATGTCGGTCAGCACAATATAGGGCTTGTGGACGACGGCCCGCATCGCCTCCAGATCGGTGACCATGTGGTGCGAGACATAGCCGCGGTCAAAGGCCATGCCATCGACCACCTGCAGGGTGGATTGGTTGCCGGTGCCGTAGTCGGTGGTGATCACGCCTTGCGCGCCGACACGGCGGAAGGCTTCGGCCACCAGCCCGCCCAGATCGGCATCCGAGGCGGAGATCCTCGCCACCGCCGACAGCGCCGCATGATCCTTGACCGGTTTGGCCACGGCGCGCAGGGCGCGGGTCGTGGCCTCCACCGCAAGGGAAATCCCCCGGCACAGTTCGACCGGCTTGGCCCCCTTGTCGATCAGGATGGTGCCTGACTGGATCATGCCATTGGCCAGCACGATCGAGGTCGTGGTGCCGTCGCCCGCAACCTCGTTCGTCTGCATCGAGACCTCGCGCACCACCTGGGCGCCCATGTTCTCGAACCGGTCGAAAAGCTCGATCTCCGAGGCGATCGAGACGCCATCGCGGCTGATCAGAGGCGTGCCCATCGGCCGGTCGATCATCGCGTTCATGCCCATCGGGCCGAGGGTGGATTCAACGGCGGCGGACAGCTTCTGCACGCCATGTGCCAGAGCGCGGCGGGCGTCGTTGCCGTGGATCATGATCTTGGGCATAGTTCCTCCTTCGGCCAAAGCCGGTGTTTGCAGTGTTTTTGGGATCGCCTGTCAGCGGCAGGCGTGAGCAGGGGCAGGGGTGGTGAAATCGACCAGAACGGGCACCTCGCCCGACAGGTCAGCCTCCATGTAGCGCGAGCGTTTCAGCCCCCGGCAGAGCGAGCCGGAAAACTCCATGTTGATCCGGACCGAACGCAGATGGCCCATATAGGCGGGGTAGTCGGTGATGGGATCGCCCTGGTAGGTCGGGAAGGCCAGGTCCTGCGGCAGGGGCGACAGCCCCTTCTGGCTGAGGATGGCGAGGTAGCGGACCTTCTGCCGGGCGGCTTCCGGGTCAGAAAGGTCCGTAGCCTCCAGCAGGGCGCGCGGCATGGCTATGACTTCGGCGGGCAGGAACCCCATCGCAATCAGGGCCTTGATCACGCTTTCCTGCCGGCGCTGAAACGCCTTGATGTCGAACTTCTCGCGCAAAGCACTCAGGTCCTCATCCGGGTGCAGATCGGCAAAGACCGAGCCGAAGCTGGCGCCGGCGTTGATGGCGGCGTTCATCTCCTCCGCCGCCATGTGGTCGTGCAGGGTGACCACGGCCTGGGCCACCCAGGGCAGAACCTCGACCTGGCGCTTGATATCCTCGGCCATCAGGAAGGCGAAGTTGGGCGAGCACCAATAGGTCGGCAGCCGGAAGCTGACCTGCACCGTGGCCGAGTTCTGGCCCTGGCTGGTGACGGATACCGCCTCGATGAAGCCCATGTCGGTCACGGGTTCATCCAGCTCGGGGTCCATCACCAGATCCAGCCGCGCCCATACCTGGTTCAACTGGGCGTCGTCCAAAAGGGGCGCGGTCATGGGCTTACTCCGCCGCGATCGACAGCGGGCTGGCGGCAAGCTCTGCCTTCTTCGCCGCCACGTCGATGTTGTAGAGCCGCGCCATGTTGAGGCCGAGGATCTTCTCCTTGATCTCGTCGGTCAGCTGCACGCCGGCGCGTTCGGCCGAGATATCCTCCGGGATCTGGAAGGCCCAAAGCTTTTCGACCAGCCATTTCGGCGTCCAGATCGCATAGTCGGAACCGAACATGATCTTCTCAGGTCCAAGCCAGAACAAGAGTTCGGAAATGATCTCGCCAAAGTAGCGCGGGCGCGAATGGATGAAGGGCAGGGCCACGGCCAGACCGGCGTAAACGTTGGTTTCCTGCGTCGCGATCCAGCAGAAGTCGTCCAGACGCGGCAGCCCGCAGTGTTCGACGATCCAGTTCAGGTTCTGGAAATCGGTCGCGGCATAGTCCACGTCATGCACGTCAAACGCATCCTTGTTCAGCGGGATGATCGTCGGGCCCTTGTGGACATGGATGTTCTTGATGCCGAGCTTGTCGCAAAGCTCGAAGCACTTGTAAGCGTCCGGGTCGTTCAGCCGCCAGCCCTTGGAAGAGCCGTTCCATTCGGCCGTGTACATCTTCACGCCCTTGATGTCGTAGGTCTCTTTCATGAAGTGGATGTATTCCAGGGCCTTCTCGCCATCGCGCGGGTCGAAGGCGCCGTTCACGATGAAGCGGTTCGGGAACTTCTTGGCCACCGACATGTTGCGTTCGATGTTGTTGAAGCCGGTCTTGTAGAAGTCCGACAGATAGGTCGAATTCAGGATCGCCATGTCATCCGGCCCGTCGATGAACAGGTCGTTGTAGAGATCGTCGGCCGAGTATTTCTCGAACTTCGACTTCTCCCACAGCAGCTCCTTGGGCGAGAGGCCGGTGTGGTAGGCGTAAAAGCAGTCGATGAACTGCTTGCCGTGGATGTTCTTCTGGTTTTCGGGGCTGCCGTCCCAGAAATGGGTGTGGCCGTCGAGAACGAAGATCTCTTTGCCTTCAGGGGTTACAAACATCTGGGATGCCTTTCGGATGGGTTTGGAAAGAGGGGCGCGAGGGGGGAGCCTCCCCCGCGCCCGGGGGCCGGGTCAGATGAATTCGAGCATTTCGTTCATGTCGCCGAACAGGATCACGGTGTTGTCGTCGATCCTGACCATGCGGCCGTAGTGGGTGGAGGAGTTCACCTCGAACAGTTCGGCCGTCATCTCGCGGCCGAGAAATTCGCTGATCTCGTCCATCTTGAAGATCAGCTTGCCCGAGCCGTCGATGCGGATCAGCGCGGGGTTGTAGGTGACCGTCACCCCCGGCTTCTGGTCCATGAATTCGGCGATGGCGCGGGCCTCGACCGAATCCGACATGGTGACGCCGCATTGATGGGACACGGTTTTTTCAAACGTGATGTCCTTCATCGACTTGAAGATGTTGTCGTGCGAATTGTCGCGTGCAACCGTGGACATGGGTTTTCCTTTCAGCGGAACTGGTCAGCGGGACAGGGCAAGTTCGCCAAGGATCTTGGCGAAACGTTCTTCGGACACGGCACGCGCCTCTTCGAAGCTGACCGGCTTGGAATGCGGCTTGGACCAGATCGGCTGCAGAAGCTTGGCGGCCGTGTCGGCCAGCGCCGCGTGCTTCTTCACCCAACCCTGGAACAGGGCACGGTTCTGGGCGCCGAACTTTTCGTCATTGGCCAGAAGCCACATCAGGTCGATCGTGTTGGCGAGGTTGCGTTCGTAGTCGCCTTCCGCCGCCGCAATCACCGAGGGCGTCATGAAGTCGTTGTTGGCCGCGCCGAACTGCATCAGGAAGCCCGAGCGGAACAGCTCGCCCACCAGGGGTTCGAAGACCAGGTTGATGGCAAAGTACTGCTCCAGATAGTCGGTGCAGCCCATGATGGTCTCCACGGCCTCGCGGGTGCCTTGCCACATCGGGTCTTCCAGCCAAGCGGTCTTGCCGGCCTCGTCATCCCAACCCGGCATGTCCATGCCGATCTCGGCCAGATAGAGCGTGATGTCCTGCGCCAGCCGCAGCTTGTAGCTGGAATTGGTCAGCGTCGCGTTGTTGATCATCTGGGTATAGCCGTAGCGCTGGGCTTGCATCAGGCTGGTGCCAAGGCCGAATTCGGCATGTTTCCACGCCCCCAGATGCACTTGCAGCGTCTTGGCCCAGGCGGCGTCGAACACATGCTGGGCGCCGGATTTGCGGCCATTGGCGATGACGGCCTGCACCATCACCTCGATGCGGGACTGGCGCTGGTAATGGGTGCGCTCCCATTCCTGATCCGGCGCGCGGAAGGCGTGCCAGTTCGAGCTTTTGGCATGGGTGTTGTCCTTCTCGTAGGCGCCCTTGCCGTTGGAGAAGTTGATGATCCAGTTCTGGATCAGATAGCGCTCCGGATCGGGCTGCACGTCCACCGTCACGTCTTCGTAATGGGTGGCGCGCTTGGCGCGGGGTTCAAAGTAGCGGTAGCGGCGGCTTTCGCTGTCCGCGAAGATCGCGGCCCCTGCGGCGCCGGAACCGACCGAGCTTGAAGTGGCAACCATGTCTCTCTCCCTTGTGGTGATGGGGCTAACCCCTTGGTGTCAGTGTGCTTTGATCGGCGCCGGCGCGGTGGACGGCGTGAACTTGTCGTAGAAGGTGCGGTCCGGGTCGAAGTCGAGCATGAAGAGCACCGGGCTCAGCGCGTCGATCATCGGGGGTGGGCCGCAGGCATAGGCATCGCCGCCGCCCTCGATCCCGAGGCGTTTCAGTTCGGTGCCCACGACCTGGTGGACAAAGCCCTGCGCACCCTTCCAGGTCGGATCGTCGCCGGCATGGGACAGGACCGGGATGAAGGTGACTTCCGGGTGCGCTTCGGTGATCGCGGCAATCTGCGGCAGGTGGAACAGATCGGCCTGGGTCCGCGCGCCGTAGAAGAAGTAGACGGGCCGCTTTTCGCCGCTGGCCACATGGTCATGCAGGATCGACCAGATCGGTGACATGCCCGAGCCTGCGGCGACCAGGACTATGGGTCCGTCTCGTCCTTCTCTGCGGAAGCAGGAGCCGTAGGGTCCGCGGACGGAGACGCTGGCGCCGACTTCGATTCCTCCGGCGTCGAGCTCATTGGAGAACTTTCCGTCGGGGTATTTCTTGATGATGAAGCGCAGGTTTTTGGCTTGGTCCGGCGTATTTGCCATGGAGAACGAGCGCGTAATCTCCTCCCCATCTTTGGTCCTGACGGTGATGTCGACATATTGTCCGGCCCAGAATTTGATCGGCGTTTCCAGTGTGATCTCGATGGAACGAATGTCGTGCGTCAGGTTCGACTTTGCGGTGATCCGCCCCTTGAAGTCCTTGACCGCGATGGATTTCGACAAAAGCTCTTCATCGAAATTCAACAGGTCGATCACCAGGTCTTCCTGCGCCAGAGACCGGCACAAGAGGATCCCGCCATTCTCCCGTTCGGCATCCGACAGGGCGAAGGTGGAGTATTTCATCAGTTCGACGTCACCTTCCAGCAGGTTGCATTTGCAGGCCGAACATTGGCCCTCCTTGCAGCCGTGCGGCAGCGAGATGCCCTGACGGAAGGCGGCGTTCAGGATGGTTTCCCCGGTTTCGACGTCAAATTCGACGCCCACGGGTTCCAGCCTGACGGTGAAGGTTTCTGTCATCTGTGAGCCCCTTTTTTGGCCATGTCTTTCAACCCGGCTCCCGTAAGGGCCGGCTCTTGGTGGTCTGGGCCGGAAGATCCGGCCCAGAGTCAGAGGTTCAGCTTCCGGGGGTCAGTTGCAGGGGTTGATGGTGAAGCCCTTGGCGTATTCCGCCAGGTGCGCCTTGCGGGCGGCCTCATCCATGCCGCGCAGCGTGATCAGGGGCGAGCCGAGCGTATTGCCGCGCACATGGTCCAGCGTCCACATGTCCTTGTCGTCAAAGCGCAGGTGGGGTTGCGGCACCAGCGTCTTGCCGTCCGAGCGGACAAAGTTCAGGTCCACGATCGCATCGGCAAGGTCGACGCCGTGATAGATCGTCTCCCATTCCCGCTTGCCCGAGAAGCGGCCCATCGCCGGGGTCGGGCGGCCCTGGTATTCGTCCGCGAAAGCCTCAACCGCGGTCCAGCGGTCGATTTCATGGGCGAAGGTGTGCAGCTCGCCATTGATCGTGTCCGTGACCATATCCTCGCGGATCAGGCAGGGCACCAGGCAAGACCAGCAACGGTGCGGGTAGACATAGCCCACATCCGGGTTGAAGGTGATGACCTGCTGGCCGGGCTTGGACAGTTTGGCGTACCATTTCCAGAATTCACCGAACTCGGCGTACCAACCCGGGTACTTGTGTTCGAACCATTCGAAGTCCTTCTCGGTCTGGGCTTCGATGCGCCAGAAGTTCACCGGCCAGCCCACCGCAAAGAACTGCCCGACCTTGTGGACGTAGTTCTTCTTGGTGATCCGCTCCCAGGCCGCCGTCACGTCATCATGGTGGATCTTGATGCCGTACTTTTCCATCGGCAGCATGTAGGTGCGGTAGTAATCTTCGTAGACCCAGCGATGCCACATCTCGGCATAGCTTTCCTTGTTCTTGTCGCGGTCGGTCGTGCCGTATTCGATGAACGTCCCGATGGCCGCGTCGACGATGGCATGGTTCTGCCAGAAGGCATATTTCATGTCGCGTTCGATCAACAGGTGGTTCTCGGGCTCTTTCAGCGCGGCCATCATCAGCGAGTGGCCGTTGCCGATGTGGCGGCTTTCGTCCGACTGCACCGAGAGGAACACGGTCGGCAGAGCATAGTCGCCATTGCGGGCGGCTTCGGAGGGCATGGCCACGAACAGCGTGTTGGTGAAGGCGGTTTCGGCCACGACGGTCAGGTACATGCAGGCCGAGGTCATCGCGTCGCCGGTGATGAAGCCTTCGCCGAACTGGCGGCCGATGGTGGTGGCATAGCACTTCCCGAACGCTTCTTCGGTAATGTCAAAGCCGGCCGGGTCGATGTAGTTTTCCATGTACCACTTCTTCAGGTTCATCTGAATGGTGGAGTGGCGGAATTCATCGACCATCTGCATGGTGAAGCCGGTGCGCAGATCCTCGCCCGGTGCCAGGCGGCTGACCATGGCCATGGAACGGGCGGCCGAGATTTCCGGGAAGGGGATGATCGCCAGGAACAGCTTCATCCATTCGACCCAGCGCGGCTCCACATTGCGGAACATGTCACCGCGAAGGGCGGCGTCCAGCGCGCCATAAACCCGGTTGTCCTTTTCCTCCTGCATCGAGAAGTAGGAGCGCAGCACCTGCTTCATCGGGTCGCGGGGGGCCTTGGTGATCTTGTAATCCGAAGGATAGGTCATCGCTTCCTGCACATAGGAAGGATTCCACCCCAGGTCCGCGCATTTCCTGGTGGCTTCGGCCACCGAAATGCCCTTCTGCGCCGTGATCTTGTTGAGTGTCAGAGTCGACATTGTTGCTCACCTTTTTGGTTAAGGTTGATGTGGGCAGGACCGTCGGCAAAGGTCAGAGAACGGCATGACGCCGCCATCCAGCACGTCGGATCAGCTTCACGGGATGTGAATGTCGGTCGCAACGCAGGCCTCCCTTCCTTCGTTCTTGAACCACCGCATCTGGGCGGCAGCCGTCTTTTTTCTTCGATGAGGAAACCTAGGGCCGGAAGTTCGGCGCGGCCAAACGGATAATTTTCCGTAACGAACTGCGACAATATGTAACGGAAATTTACGTTGCGGGTTTCTGTCGCAATCTTTTCACGCGCCGTTACCCTTGGATCTGCGAATGGGGACCGAACTGGGGATGGAGCACTCAAGTGGCTGATGCAGCGGCATTTTCAGGAAAGATGGGAGAGTTGCAGAAACTGCGGGTCGCCCTGGTGATTCTGCTGAGCCAGGAAAACTCCAAGCTTCTGAGCCGCCGCCAGCGCGTCGCCGGCAAAGAGATCGAGGTCATGACCGCCGAGCGTGATCTGGCCGAAGGCGACCCCGCGCAGGCCGACAGCCCGCTGCTTGCCGCCCTCTATGTCGAGGACACCGCCCTGCGCGCCGCCCTGCAGGAAACCGAAGACGAAATCACCCGGATGGAGGCCTTGATGGTCAAGATCGACGCCGACATCGCCGCACTCTGCCAATCTTGAGAAGGGGATACCCATGAGAGACGAACGCGCGCATCTGCAGCTTTTCGACCTGATCGCCCGTGACTGGATGGTGCCTTCACCCGTGCAGCAGATCACCTTCAACGCCGACAGTTCTGCCGTGGCCTTTGCCTGCGCTGATGGCGCGGTCCTGCTGGCGGCGACCGCGGACAAGGCTTCGCCCAGGTTGCGCACGAAGCGGGCGCTGGACACCGGGCGGCTGACAATCGCGCCGCGCGAAAAGCCCTTCCTGCCGCTGAAGCCCGCCGATTTCTCGGCCGGGCGCAGTTCGGACGTGGTGGCCTTGGGGGCTTCGGGCTTTGCCTTTGCCAAGGACACCGGGCGGATCAACTCGCTGAGCCCCGGGGGCATTGCGGCGCATGTTGCGGCCCGGGCGCCCAAGGGAATCGCGGTGCTGGCCGCCTCGCCCGATGGCAAGACGCTGGCCTATGCCTGCGGGATGCAGGTTCTGATCTCGCTCACCACCGAGGATGCGCCGCGCAGCATTCCGGCGGCCAATCCGGTGAAGGCGCTGGCCTTTTCGCCGGATGGCACGACGCTCGCCGTCGGCTATGCCAATGGCCTGTGCCGCTGGTCGCTGACCACGCCCGAGGCGCCGCCGGTCGAGACGGCGCTGGACGGCACTCCGACCCGCCTGATCTGGCATCCCAAGGGCCTGGCCCTGACGGCGGCGCTGGGCACGGAAGGGTTCTGCCTGATCGACGCGACCACCAATCGCGTCACGCCGCGCCGCAACTTCCCGGCCCCGGTCGGACGTGCCCTTTTCAGCCCCACCACCGGCAGCGTTGTCGCGGCCGGCGCCTACCGGGTCGCCGCCTGGTCGCTGGAAACCGGGCACGACGTGATGACCGGCAAGCCCGGTCTGGTGCTTGTCAACGCCGTGGCTACCAGCCCGAACCGCAATCTGGTGGCGGTGGGCTATGCCAATGGCCTGCTGAGTCTGGCCGAGATCGGCCAGCCCTCGGAAATCCTGCTGCGCGAAGATACCGGGGCGGGGATCACCGCGCTGGAATGGTCGCCGGACGGCAATTTCCTCGCCCTCGCCGGGTCTGACGGCTCTGCCGCCCTGGTTGAGTTTCCCGACGCCATGTTCAAATCCTGAAACCCTGCAAAAGGTGCCACCATGACCACGCAACAGACCGCCGACCTGACCGAAGAAGAGAAAAGCAAGGACGCCTTCTTTCAGCGCATCGCCCTGATCGGCGAAGAGATGATCGCCGCACATGGCCGCGAATTTGCCACCGGGGCTTTCGTTCTGGCCGCCCGCTGGATCAGCGAAGGCCGGATGGGGGCCAAGGTCAAACCCAAGGCCGAAACCACGGCCATGCCGCGCGCGAACTGACGGCTGCGCCGGTTGTAACGTTTCGTTACGCATTTTCCGCTTTGCACAGGCCCGGAACAACGGATGCGACAGATTTCGCGCCCCGTGTTAGCGTTCCTAATCTTCTGTGACAAAGTGACACGCCAGCCCACACTGAGGAGACGTCACTTGGACATCTATTCCAGACATAGCGGCCCCAGGGAAGAAGACAAGCACGCCAAGGAACATCTGCGGCGCAATTGGGGGACGATCGAAAAACTGGCCGATACGCTCAGCGGCGGCAAGTACTCGGCGGACAAGGCGAAAAAAGCTGCGCCGCCGCCACAGGCGCAGGGTCTGATCATCATCGATCAGGCAAGGCCCCGGCTGCCCGATGCGCCGGTGCCCTACCTGCGCATCAGCATGAACGGAAGGGTGGTGCTGGCCGATACCGACTCGGGCATACAGCTGCACTTTCTGGGCCAGATCAAACGAATCAACGGGGAGAAGTGCTTCGTGATCGCCACCAAGGAAAACGGCTTCTTCACGCCGCTCGCGGATGAGGTTACCGAAAAGATCGCCGATCTGGCCAATCGGACGATCAACCGGGACTACCCGGAAGACACGCTTGCCGAGGACATCCGCGCGCGGCTGCAGATCACCTGATCCGCGCCGCCAGAATGTCTGCGACGGGTCCGAAAAAGGGACCCGCCACCGAAAGTTAAGTTCACGGGAGGGGACTTAATGATGACTTCAGATCAGCGCTCTGCGCCACGACCCCCGCGTCAGGGGTTCGATTTCGCCGATGTCGACCCGCGCGAGACGTCAAAGGCCTGGAACCGGTTCCTTGCGAACCGCAACGCCCCGAGCCTGCCGATGCCCGGCGTCCGCTCGGTCATCTATCAATCCTGGGTGCGGTCGACCTCGACCGGCATCAAGCCGGATCAATTCGCCGCCCCCTCCCTTCCGCGCAGCGCGCCGCAGGCCAAATCCACCTTCGATCAGGCCGAGTTGCGCCGCGCGACCCAGGCCTCGATGGCGCGGATCGGCGATCTTCTGTCCGGGGCGGAGGCGATGCTGCTGCTGACCGACCGCGATGGCGTGATCCTGGAAACGGTGGGCGACCGCTCCACCCTGGCCAAGGCCAGCAAGATCAACCTGACCGTCGGCGGCGTGTGGAGCGAGGACGCCTCGGGCACCAATGGCATCGGCACCGCGCTCTGGATGGGCCAGCCGGTCTATGTCCATGGCGAGGAGCATTTCTGCGAGGGCATGAAAGCCTGGAGCTGTGCCGCCGCCCCGATCCGCGATCCGATCGACCACAGCATCATCGGCGTGGTCAACCTGTCGGGCCTGACCGGCATCTTCCAGAAACACAACGCCGCCTTCGCTGCCACCGCCGCCCGCGACATCGAACTTGTGCTGCAGCAAGAGCAATCCCTGCTGAACATCCGTCTGATGGAAGCGATCATCGGCAAGTTCCCCGTCGAGGCGCAGGGCAAGTCCGACAGCCTGGCCATCGTCGACCGCTTTGGCCGGCTGATCTTCAGCCGCAACAGCGGGCTGGATGTCGGGTGTTCGGACCGCGACCTGGGGTTGGGCGCGCGGTTTCTGGAACTGCCCGACGGCATCTCGGAAGAGAATATCCTCGCCGCCCTGCCGCGCGAGAATATCTGCGAGGATATCCGGCTGATCGAGATCGACGGCTCGGTCAAGGGCGCGGCCCTGGTCTTCAAGCCCAAGGTCAGCCATCCCGCACCTGCGCTGTCACGCCCGATCATCCGGCCCCTGCCCGGGGTCGATATCGGCAAGACCGGGCTGAAGATCGTCGGCAAAAGCGATGTGATCCTGGAGGTTCTGGAATCCGCCAACCGCATCGCCTCGGTCAATGCGCCCACCCTGATCGAGGGGCAGACCGGCGTCGGCAAGGAACTGTTCGCCCGGCTGATCCACGCCCGCATCGACCCTGACGGCACCGACCGTTTCCGGCTGATCAATTGCGGGGCGATGGCGCCGCAGATGTTCGGCGCCGACCTTTTGCGCGACGCCCGCACGCCGGTGTGTCTGGACGAGATCGGCGAGGCCACGCCCGAGACTCAGCTGTACCTGCTGCGGGTTCTGGAAGAACGGATGACCCGCCTGCAAGAGCCGGATGCGCCCCAGCTTCAGCTGTCCCTGACCAATCGCGTGCTTCTGGACGAGGTCGAGGCCGGGCGCTTCCGCCGCGATCTGTTCTACCGGCTGAGTGCGGTGATCCTGACCATCCCGCCACTGCGGGCGCGGGGCGGGGATATCCTGCTGATCGCAGAGCACTACAACCGCAAGATCAGCATCGAATCCGGCCGTGATCTGCTGGTCATGGGGTCAGAGGTCCAAGAGGCCCTGATGCGCCACACCTGGCCCGGCAATGTCCGCGAATTGCGCAACCTAATGGCAAGCCTGCATGGCTTGGCGAAATCGCGCAATCTGGCCCTGACCGACCTGCCGCCCGAGATCACCAACCCCAGCGCGGCCCGACCCGAGCCGGTGGACCTGGCCCTTGGGGCCCGCCCGGTTCCGGACGCCTCCTTGAAGGACGCTCAGGTCCGGCTGATCGAGCGCGCCCTGCAGGCGCATCACGGCAACCTCAGCAAGGCGGCCATCGCATTGGGCATCTCGCGCCCGACCCTGTACCGCAAGATCGAAACCTACGGCATCAAGCTGCCCTGACGGGCGCTAGTTGTTGGGAATTTCGTAAACCTTGCCATGCCAGGGGGCGGCATCGATCTGGTCCAGCGCCATGACGTAAAGCACCTTCTCGCCCGGCCCGAAGGCAAAGTTCGGCATCGAGGGCGAGGGCACCGACCGCGTCCGCAACAGCTTGCCCTCGCCATCCACGACGATGATCTTGCCGGGCGCATCCAGGCTCCGCGGGCTTTGGCCGATATAGATCTCACCCTTGGCATTGATCTTGATGCCGTCCGGCCAGATATGCGGCGCGCCCGGGAACAGGTCGTCCAGCCGCAGAAAGACACGGCGGTTCAGAAGGCTGCCATCGTCTTGTACGTCAAAGGCGATGATGCGGTTATCCTCGGTCTCGACCAGATAAAGGATCTTGCCGTCGTTCGACAGAACCAGCCCATTGGCGTTGTGCAGATCCCCCGCGACCCGCTTCACCGTGCCATCCTTGCCGATGTAATAAGCCGAGGCGTCAATCAGCGCACCCCCCTTGCCCGAGCCGGTGAAGTAGATCCCGCCCTTCTTGTCGGGCGCGAAGTCGTTCGGCCCGACAAAGGCCGCGCCGTCGCTGTCCTTGGTCAAAGGCTCCAACGTCTTGCCCTCGGCCGAGATGCGCCCGATCGAGTTGGAATCGTAACAGGTCACCACAAAATCACCGGTGCTGGTCGGCAGAACCGCGGAGGGGCCGCAGCCGTCCTGCTTCCAGAACACCGCGTTCTTGGTGCCATCCCAGGTCATCACCGTGTTGCGCCCATATTCGACGTAAAACAGCTTGTCGTGATACCAGATCGGCCCCTCGGCAAACCAGGCGTCGGGATTGATGACTTTCGCCTCCTGCGCCAAGGCAGGTGTGGCGCAGGTGACGGCCAGAACAAGGCGGAGGAAGGCGGCGCGCATGGCTTTTCCTTTTGGGTCAATGGGGTGAGGCGGCACGATTTTGCAGGTCCGGCGGCACGGGCCGCCGGTTTTGGCAAAGGGAAATCGGATCCGTGAGAAGGCTACTGGGGGCGCCCGTTGACGTATATGGCGCAACCCGACGCAAGCTATGCGCGATGCGTCAGACGCTGGCGATCAACCCGCCATCCACCCGGATCACCGATCCGGTCAGATACGACGCCCGCGCGCTGGCCAGAAAGGCCACCACATCGGCATATTCCTGCGGATCGCCATAGCGCCCGACCGGGATCGAGGCCGTGCTCGCGGCAGAGACGTCTTCGACCGCCTTGCCCTCGCGCTTGGCCTTCTGTTCGTCCAGAAAGGCGATGCGTTGGGTGGCGACGCGGCCCGGCAGCACGATGTTGGCGGTGATCCCGTCGCGCCCGACCTCGCCCGCGAGGGTCTTGGACCAGCCGAGCAGCGACATCCGCAGGGCGTTCGACAGGCCAAGATTGGCAATCGGCGCCACGACGCCCGAGGAGGTCGAGGTGATGATCCGCCCCCAGCCCTTGGCCTTCATCCCCGGCAGAACCGCATCGCTGATCGCGATGACCGACAGGACCATCGCATCGAAGAACTTGCGCCAGCTTTCCGCCGATTGGCCCGAAACCAGCGTCGGCGGCGGGCCGCCCGTAATGTTGACCAGGATGTCGACCGTGCCAAACTCCGCCTCGATCCGGCCGAGGTTCGGGCCGATCACCGAAAGCTCGCCCAGATCCCAGGCCAACGCCAGGGCGCGGCCGCCCGCCGCGGTGATTTCGGCCACCGTGGCATTGGCGGCCTCCTTGTTGATGTCAGCCACGGCGACGGCCACGCCCTCAGCGGCCAGCGTGCGGGCAATCGCCCCGCCCAGCCCACCGCCCGCGCCGAGGACAAGCGCGGTTTTACCCTTGATCCCAAGATCCATGGTCAGTCCTTTTCTCCGGTCGTGCCGGGGTTTGGGGAAGGTGGTTCAGCCGGCCATCCAGCCGCCGTCCACCAGAAGGTTGATGCCGGTGATGTAGCTGGCCATGTCGCTGGCCAGAAACAGCGCCGCCCCCGCCACATCCCGCGGCTGGCCAAGTCGCGGCCAGGGGGTGCGCAGGCGTGAGTAATCCAGAGCGCCGGGGTCATTGGCGATGCCCGGCTTGCCGGTGATGATCTTGCCCGGCGCGATGGCGTTGCAGAGGATGCCGTCTCCGGCGTGATCCACCGCGATCTGCCGGGTCATCTGCACGATGCCGCCTTTGCTTACGCCATAAGGAAAGTCGCCCGGACAGGCGACCATGCCATGCTGGGAGGAGATGTTGATGATCCGCCCGCGCACCTCGTCCACCGGGTCCTGCGTCAGAAATTGCTGGGCCGCGCGTTTGCAGCCGTAAAAGAACCCGGTCAGGTTGACCCCGATCACCCGCGCCCATTGCTCGGGCGTGGTCTGTAGCAGCGTGGTGGAGGTATAGATGGCCGCGTTGTTCACCATCAGATCGAGCCTGCCAAAGGCCGCCACGGTCTGGCTCACCAGCGCATCGACCTGCGCCCAATCCGAGATATCCACGTTCAGGTACAGCGCCTTGCCGCCTTCCGCGCGGATCAGGTCGGCGGTGGGCATGCCGCCCTCGATCGGGGTTTCGATCACATCGGCCACCACCACGCTGGCCCCCTCGGCGGCATAGCGCAAGGCGATGGCTCGGCCTATGCCAGAGCTTGCACCGGTGACGATGGCGACTTTGTTCTGCAACAACGGCATCTGATGTCCTTCAACTCTGGCTGATGACGACATGGCCCTGCCCCGCGGCGATCAGCCTGCCTTCGCTTGCGATTCGGGTGCCGCGCAGGAAGACATCGGTCAGGTATCCGGGAACCTCCCAGCCGTCGAAGGGCGTATACCCGGCCTTTGTGGCCTGATCGGCATTGCGGATCACCGTGGTCCGGGCGAGGTCGATGACGGCAATATCGGCATCCATCCCGGGGGCAATCGCGCCCTTGCTGGCGCCCAGGCCAAAGCGTCTGGCCGGGGTAAAGGCGCAGATCCGCGCCAGATCGGGCAGGCCGATGACACCTTCGCCCACCAGTTTCAGCATGGTCGCCAGCAGGGTCTGCATCCCTGGCATCCCGCCCGGGATATCGGCGAAGGCTTTGTAACTGGCCGATTTTTCGACGGGCGTATGGGGGGCGTGGTCGGTGGCCATGATGTCGATTAACCCTTCGGACAGGGCTTCGCGCAGCGCCTCCACATCCTGCCGCGACCGCAGGGGGGGCGAGCCCTTCATGCCCGCGCCCTGCACCGTGTAATCCTCGGCGGTGAAGAACAGGTTCTGCGGCGTGGTCTCGACACTCGCGTCACACAGGTCGCGCATCCGGCGCCAGACGGCGACACCGGCGGCGGAGTTGATCTGGCGGACATGGACCCGCGCCCGGGCCTCGGCCCCGGCAATCAGGGCGCGCGCGATGCCCCCTGCTTCGGCCAAAGGTGGGCGGCTGGCGAGAAAGGCCGCAATATCCGTACCCTTGTCGCGGGCGGCACTGCCCAGCAGGATCGACTGGTCGCCGGGCGAGATTCCCATCAGAATGTCATGCCGCGCCAGTGCCCTCAGCGTCTGCGCGACGCTGTCGAGGCTGTCGAACATGAAGGCTTGCGGCACATCGGCGGTGAACAGCTCCAGCGAGACGGGGCGCAGGGCGATCAGCGCCTCGGCTTCGGCCAGCCCTTGCGTCAGCACGGCCTGAAAGCCGACATCGACCTGCAAGCGCCCTTCGGCCAAAGCCATCTTGCTGGCCAGCCGGGCGGCGGTGTCGGTCCAGGGGTCATCAGTCGGCATGTCCAGCACGGTGGTCACCCCACCCAGCGCCGCCGCAGTGGTGCCAGAGGTGAAATCCTCCTTCTGGGTCAGGCCGGGGTCCCGCAGATGGGCATGGGCATCGACCAGCCCGGGCAAGAGGTGCTTGCCCGAGACATCCAGCCGGGCCAGAGACTCGGCCTCCGCCCCTGGCGGCAGCAGGGCCGCGATACGCCCGCCGGCCATCGCCACATCGGCGCGAAGGCTGCCAGAGGCGTTGACCACCGTGCCGCCCGCCAGGATCAGATCAAACATGGGGCCATCCTTCCGATCCTAGCACAGCCCGGCGAGGCGGGGTTCTTCATGGGTCACCACCTCCACCAGGGCGGCCTGGCCCTGGCGCACGCGGGTCAGGGCGCGCAACAGGGCGGGGCGGATGCCGCCGGCGAGGGTGACGCATTCGCCATGGCCGCCCAGCGCTTCGGCAATCGGGGCATAGGCGCCCGACATCCGGTTGGCGCTGTATTTGCGCGTGGCGACCGGCATGCTGGCGGCATAACCGCCCAGCACATGGTTGCGCAGCACCACCGTCAGGATCGGCAGGTTGCAGCGGATCGCGGTTTCAAAATCCCCCGCCACCATGCCAAAGGCCGATTCGCCCATCAGATTGACCACCGTCGCCTCGGGCCGGGCCAGCTTGGCCCCCAGCGCGAAGCCCAGCCCGCTGCCCAGCTGCGTGGTCTTGCCCCAGCCGATGTAGCTGCCCGGCACGGTGGCCTGATAGAAAGGGGTGAACTGGTCGCGCGGATTGCCCGCATCATGCGTGACGATCGAGGTGGCGGGGTCCAGCACCTGCATGATCTCCCACACCACGCGGTAGGGCGAGATCGGGTCGCTGTCGGCCAGAAGATGCGGCACCCAGCGTTCCAGAAAGGCGGCGCGAACCCGCGCGATTTCGGCGGCAATCGCCTCGCGTCCTTCAGGGCGCAGGCGGTGGTCGCGGATATGGGCGATCATCTGGTTCAGGACCGCGCGGGCATCGCCGACCACGCCCTGCACCACCGGGTAATCCTTGCCCAGATCATCCGGCTCGATCGAGACCTGCAGCAGGATCTTGTCCTTGGAAATTGGCAGGATGTAATGCGACCGGGTCAGGCTGGTGCCCAGCGCCAGCACCACATCGGCCTTGGCCATGAAGTGATCGACCATGGCCGGCCGCGCCCGCCCGGCGGTGCCCAGCGCCAGGGGGTGATCCTCCGGGAAGCCGCTTTTGCCATTGGGCGTCGTCATCACCGGAATGCGCAGCAACTCGGCCAGGCGGACCAGTTCGGCGCTGGCGCCGCTGGCCAGCACGCCTTGCCCGGCGAAGATCACCGGGTTCTGCGCGGCCAGCAGGGTCGCGACCATCTCGGCCACCTCTCCGGCATCGGCCTGGGGCAGGCTGCGGCGCGGGCTTTGATAGGCCTGCAGCACCGGCTCCAGCTTTTCGGCCAAAAGATCCACCGGCAGTTCCAGCAATACCGGCGCCGGGCGGCCATTGCGCAGGCGCGCGATGGCGGTGTGCATCAGCTTGGGCAGATCCTCGATGCGGAGGGCGGTTTCGGCCCATTTGGTGATATGGCGGAAGTTGCGGCTGGCCTGAAAGTTCGGCGCCACGGCTTCGGCGCCACGCGGATAGCCGGTGGGCAGAAACAGCAGGGGCGCCCCGTCGTTATAGGCCTGGGCGATGCCGCCAAAGGCGCTTTCGGCGCCGGGGCCATATTGCACGGTGACCACGGCGAGGCTGGCGTCCTGGGTGGTGCGGGCATAGCCCTCGGCGATATTGGCGGCCACGCGCGGGGTGCGGGTGATCACCGGGGGAATATCCAGGGCGGCAGCAGCGTCAAAAAGCTCGCTGTTGGGAAAGCCGATGATCTGGCGGACCCCTTCGGCCTTCAGGATCGCAGCCACCACTTGCGCGCCGGTCAGCGCCTGGCCTTGGGTGGCCGCCTCGCCGGGTTTCGGCATCAGTTGGGTTTCAGCCATGATGGGCCAGCCAGTGCCGGGCAATATCCTCGCGCCGCATGAAGGCGGCGCCGGGCGATTTCACCACATGGTCGATCACATCGCGCAGCCCCGCCGCACGGTTGGGCTGGCCCATCCAGCGGGCATGGACGCAGATCGTCAGCATCCGGCCTCCGGTCTCCTCCGCCTCGTCCAGCATGTAATTGATCGCGGCGCGGCAATCCTCGGCAAAGTCGCGCGGGTTGCTGTAGCCGGGGGCGATCAGGAAGCGGCTGTCGTTGAGCGTCTTGGAATAGGGCACGACGAGCAGCCGAGTGCCGCCGTGGTCCATGAAATAGGGCAGATCGTCGTTGCAGGGGTCGGAGTAGTAAAGGAACCCGCCCTCCTGCACGATCAGGTCGCGGGTGTTCACGCTGGGGAAAGACCGGCAGTTCCAGCCCATCGGCCGCCGCCCGGTCAGCTCCTTGTAAAGGGCGATGGCCTCGTGCAGCTGGCGCTCCTCTTCGGCGCGGGGCAGGGTGGAATATTCGCTCCAGCGCAACCCGTGGCCCAGAAGGTCATGGCCGCGCGCATTCATCCATTCGACCACCGCGGGGTTCTTTTGCAGCGCCACGGCGCAGGCCGAGACGGTGACTGGAATCTTGTAACGGTCGAACAGCCGGGCCAGACGCCAGACCCCGGCGCGGCTGCCATATTCGAAATGCGTCTCGGTGCCGAGGTCGCGGACCGGCGGGCTGTTGGGGATGTTGTATTCGCCCCAGTTGTCGTTGCGGCCATCCTCCAGCCAGGAATATTCGGCGCCCTCTTCGTAGTTCAGCACCAGATTGATCGCGAGCTTGACCCCGCCCGGCCAGCTGACCCGCGGCGGGTTCGGCCCGTAGCCCACGAAATCGCGCGGCTGGCGTTCGGTTCTGGTCAGGTCGGCGGTGGTCTTGTTGGCGTCGGACATCAGAGTTTCCTCCCCTGCGCTGCGTCCTCGTTTTCGAGGATCCAGTCCATGTAATCGTGAAAGGCCTCCCTGCCGGGCCTTGCGCGCCAACCGGTGTCGCGCTCGATCCGGGCGGTGTCATAGGCGCCCCACATGCCGCCTTTGAGGGCCGGGTCCTGGATGACATTGGCCGTCTCGTGCGGGCTGACCTCGACCCGGAGGTCGGGGCGCCTTTCGCGGGCCCAGTCGATCACCTCGCCAATCGTGGCCGTGGTGCCGCTGCCGATGTTGTAATGGCGGTAGCGGAGTTGTGGTGCGTCGAGCAGGGCGATCATCGCGGCGGCCGCATCGGTGGAGTGGATGTAGTCGCCCACCGGATCCAAAGCGTTGGGGCGGATCACTTCGCCCGCCAGTGCCATATGGGCCACGCGGTTGGGTACATGGCGGAAGTTGCGGCTTTCGGTGGCGCGGTCCATCGGCCCATAGACCGAGGCGAGCCTGACCGACAGGGCCGACAGCCCGAAGAGGTCGGCATAGCGGTTCACCACCATCTCCGAGGCGAATTTGGAAATGCCATAAAGCGTCAGCGGAGCGACATAGCCATCCTCGGGCAAAGGCTCCGACGCCCAGTCCGGGCCGTTGTGGCGATAGATCGAGCCGGAGCTGACATAGAGGAACCGCTTTACGCCGGGGCTCTGCCGCGCCCATTCCAGCAGGCGGACTGTGCCCATCAGGTTCACATCGACGATGCGGGCGGGGTCCTCGGCCTCGGGCTGGCGCTTGGCCTCGCCGGCGGTGCCGCGTGAGATGGGGGTGATCGTGGCGCCGTGGACCACGGCTGTGATGGCGTGGGCGTCCAGCGCCTTGGCCCAAGTCGAAGGGTCAAGGACATCGGCGCTGATCACCGTCAGCCTTTCGCGCACCGGGGCGAAGAAGCGTTCGGCCATCGCATCCAGCGGCGAGCGGTCAAGGATCACCGCCCTGGCGGCCGGATCGCGGTCCAGCCAGGCGCGGGTCAGAACGCTCATCACAAAGCCGGTGCCGCCGGTCACAAGAAGGGTCATCGCGTTATCCAATCCATAACAGTCACATCATCGCGTCGCGTAGCCGCCATCGACCAGCAGGTCCGTCCCCGTGACGAACGAGGCGTCGGCGGACAGAAGAAAGGCGGCGGCGGCGGCAATCTCTTCGGGTTGGGCGATGCGGCCCAGCAGATGTGCCGGGCCAAGGCCTTTATCGGCAGCCTCCAGATCCGGCCAGCGTTGCAAAAGCCGGGCCGTGGCGACCGCGCCGGGGGAAAGGGAGTTCACCCGGATGCCCTGATCCGCATGATCCACCGCCATCGCCTTGGCCAGATGCACCAGCCCCGCCTTGGCCGCGCAGTAGGCGACCGCCTTGCCGACCGCGACATGGGCGAATTGCGAGGCAATGAAGACCACCGACCCGCCGCCGCCTGCGATCATCAGGGGCAGCGCCGCCTTGCTGACCAGAAAGGCCCCGGTCAATGAGACGTCCAGTTCCAGCCGCCATTGGGCAAGGTCCAGATCCACAACGGTGCCATCCTTCGACGGGGCGGCAGCGTTATGCACCAGCCCGTCCAGCCTCCCGAAACGAGCCTTGGCCGCAGCCACCACCGCGTCGAGCGAGGTGCTGTCCGTCACATCACATTCAAGGCCAAGCGCCATCGGCCCAAGCCCTGCCGCCAGACTTGCCACCTGATCGCCCGAACGGTCGCAGCAGACCACCGTGCCACCCTCATCCAGACAACGCCGCGCAATCGCCGCGCCAATTCCGCTGGCTGCGCCGGTGATCAGGATCACCTTTCCCGCCAGTCGCTTCATGACGCCAGCACCGAGGACAGGCCCTGTTGCGGCACGAAGGGGCGGCTGCGGGCGATGAACCGGCCGCGTCCGGGTGTGGAAAGCACCTGCCCATCCGCCCAGACCACCTCGCCGCGCGAGATGGTCACCACGGGCCAGCCACGCAGGACTTGGCCTTCATAGGGCGTGTGGTCGGTGGCATGGTGCAACAGGTCGTTGGAGATTGTAACCTCCCGGTCGGCATCCCAGATCGCCAGATCAGCATCCGCGCCAAGCGCGATCACCCCCTTGCGCGGGTACAGCCCGAAGAGCTTGGCGGGCTGGGTCGCGGTCAGATCGGCGAACTTCTGCAAGGAGATCCGCCCGCCGTTCACCCCGGCAGAGAACATCAGCGGCAGCCGGGTTTCGATGCCGGGAATCCCGTTCGGAATCCGGGTGAAAGGCGTGTCCGGCCCGCCTGCGATCTTGTCGGCGTAGTTCCACGGCGAATGGTCGGAGGTCACGATATCCAGCGTGCCGTCCAGAATGCCGCGCCAGATTTCCGGCTGGTTCGACTTGTCGCGCGGCGGCGGGGTGCAGACGCATTTGGCGCCGGAAAGGTCATGGGTGTCGATATCCTCGGCCGAGAGGAACAGGTACTGCGGGCAGGTCTCGGCAAAGATCGGCAGGCCGCGGGCCTTGGCGCGGCGGATCTCCTCCACCGCCGCCGCTGCCGCCACATGGCTGATCAGGATCGGCGTCTCGATCAGCTCCGACAGGCTGATGGCGCGGTGGGTCGCCTCGCGGTCGCCGATCGGCGAATGGGCCTTTTCGTGATAGCGCAACTGGGTTTTGCGCGAGGCCACGAATTTCTCGGTCAGCCAGCGGATGCAGGCGTCGTTTTCGGCATGGACCATGACCATCGCGCCCTGACTGCGGGCGAGGTCCAGCACGTTCAGCACCTCGTAATCGTCCAGCTTCAGCCCGTCATAGGTAAGGTAAATCTTGATCGAGGTGCAGCCCGCCGCGATCAGCGCCGGCACCTCGTCGCGCAGCACCTCGGGCGAGGGGTCGCCGATGATCAGGTGGATGCCGTAGTCGATATGCGCCTTGGGCCGCGCTCTTTCGTGGTAATCCTCGACAATCGCGCGCAGCGACTGGCCGCGCATCTGCATCGCAAAGGGCACCACGGTGGTCGTGCCGCCGCACAGGGCCGAGCGGGTGCCGGTGCTGAAATCGTCGGCGGTGGATTTGCCCTCCCAAGGCTGCTGGTCCATGTGGCAATGGGTGTCGACGCCGCCGGGCAGGACGAGCTTGCCTTCGGCCGAAACCTCCTGCGCGCCTTTGGGCAGGTCGGGCGCGAGGGCTGCGATGCGGCCGTCGCGAATGCCGATGTCGAGGGCCAAGGTCGCCTCGGGGAGGACGACACGGCCACCGCGGATCACAAGGTCGAAGGCGGGTTCAGCGGGCATGGTGGGCTCCATCAAGATCGGACCGCAGGTCGGCGGCGGGGATGTGGCAGCTGACCTCGTGGCTGGGCGAAAGCCTGCGCAGCGGCGGCGGTACGGTGTCGCACAGGACGCCAAGCTTGCGGTGACAGCGGGTCGCAAAGCGACACCCGGCGGGCAGGTTGACCGGGCTGGGCGTGTCGCCGGTCAGGTGGATGCGGTCCTTGGGGCGGTCGTCGGGGTTCGGGCTGCGGATGGCCGAGATCAGCGCCTGAGTATAGGGATGGTTCTGGCCACCGAAGACCTCCTCCACGCTGCCCTGTTCCATCACCTGGCCGAGGTACATCACCACCACCTTGTCGGCCACATGCCGCACCAAAGCCAGATCATGGCTGATGAACAGCATGGTCGTGTGCTTCTCGCGCTGGATATCCAGAAGCAGCGTCACCACCGCCGCCTGCACCGAAACGTCCAGCGCCGAGACCGGCTCATCCGCCACGATCAACGCCGGGTCGGCGGCAAAGGCGCGGGCGATGGCGATGCGCTGCTTCTGGCCACCGGAAAGCTGGCTGGGCTTGCGGTTGGCCAGGGCGGGCGACAGGCGCACCATTTCCAAAAGCTCGGTGACCCTCTGGTCGATCGCCGCCTTGCCAACGCGCACGCCGAACTTCTTGATCGAGCGGCGGATGGAGAAGGCGGCACTATGCGCCGGGTTCAGCGTGCTGTCCGGGTTCTGGAAGATCATCTGCACCGCCTGCAAAAGGGCACGCGGGCGGTCCTTGGCGGCGAGCCTGGCGATATCCTCCCCCGCCAGCCAGATATGGCCGGAGGTCGCGCGGTCCAGCCCGGTCACGATCCGCGCCAGGGTGGATTTGCCGCAGCCGGATTCGCCGACCAGCGCCACGATCTCTGCCGCGCCGGCGGTAAAGGACACCGCATCATTGGCCTTCAGCGTCTTGCGGCCGCCGACCTTGTAGGTCTTCGACAGATCCGTGATCGCAAGTTCATTGCCAGGCGACGGTGCGAGATCGGGGAGAACTTCGGACACCGGCCTGACCCATGTCAGGTCCTCGGCCCGGGCGCAGCGCACCAGATGGCCCGCACCAACCGGCGCCATCGCCAGAGCCGGGTCATCACACAGGCCGCGGGTGAAACCGGCGCAGCGCGGGGCGAAGAAACAGCCCGTGGGCCGGTCCTGCGGCTGCGGGATCTGGCCGGGGATGGCGGCCAGCGCGCGGCTGGTCTTGTCGTGGTGGATGTCGGGGATGCAGTCGATCAGCCCCTGGGTATAGGGATGGCGCGGGTGGCGGAACAGATCGCCGGTCGTCCCCTCCTCCACCATCTCGCCGGAGTACATGATCCCGACGCGGTCACAGGTTTCCGCAATCAGACCAAGGTTGTGCGAGATGAACAGCAGGCTGGTGCCATATTTCCGGCGCAGATCGCCGATCAGGTCGATCACCGCCGCCTCCACCGTCACATCCAGCCCGGTGGTCGGTTCATCCAGCAAGAGAAGCGAGGGGCGTGCCAGAAGGGCCATCGCGATGACAACGCGCTGCTGCTGGCCACCCGACAGCTGATGCGGATAGCGGCGCAGCATCTCGCCCGGGTCGGGCAGGCGCACATCGGCCAGCATCGCCTCGGCCATCGCCACGGCCTCGCGGCGGGAGGCGCCCAGATGCAGCAGCGGCACCTCGGCCAGCTGCGCGCCGATGGTCTTGACCGGGTTCAAGGCGCTCATCGGGTCCTGGTAGACCATGGCGATGCGGCGGCCCCGGATCGTGCGCAGCGCCTTTGGGCTGGCGCCGACCAGCTCCTGCCCCTCGAACCGGATGCTGCCGGAGGCGACGATGCCCGTAGCACCCAGATAGGACATGATCGCCATCGCCGTCGTGCTTTTGCCGCAGCCGGATTCGCCGACCAGCCCATAGGCCTCGCCCGGCCGGACATGGAAGGACAGGCCGGGGACCGCGACCACGGTGTCCGTCTTGCCGCGAAACTCGATCCGCAGGTCCTTGACGGTCAGGAGGGCGGCGTCCTGCGGGGGCAGGGTGGGGCTCATGATCATGGTTTCCACGCCTCGCGCATGCCATCTGCCAGAAGGTTGAAGCCCAGCACCAGGCTGACCAGCGCGGCCGAGGGGAACAGCGACATCAGCGGCCAGACGTTGAGAACGGTGACGCTTTCCTTGACCATGCCGCCCCAATCCGGGTTGGGCGGCGGCAGGCCAAGGCCCAGAAAGCCCAGGATGCCGATGGTGATGATGGTGTAGCCGATCCGCAGACAGCCATCGACGATCAGCATGCTGCGGCAGTTCGGCAAAAGCTCCACCAGCATGATGAAGGGCGTGCTTTCACCGCGCAGCCGGGCGGCGGCGATGTAATCCTGCTCTTTCAGGCCCAGAACCAGCCCGCGGGTGATCCGCCCGATGCCGGGGGCCGAGGCGATCGTGGTCGCGATCACGATATTGACCACCGAGGGCCCGATATTGGCGATCAGGATGACGTAGATGACCAGCACCGGGAAGGCGAGGATGATGTCGGAAAACCGGCTGATCAACATGTCGATCCAGCCGCCGTAATAGCCCGCCACCATGCCGAGCGTGATGCCGACCACCATCGCCACGGCCACAGACAAGGGTGCGACCATCAGCACCGTGCGCGCCCCGAAGATCAGCCGCGCCAGCACATCGCGGCCCAGAATGTCGGTGCCGAGCCAATGGTGCAGCGAGGGATAGGGATTGCCCATCGCCATGACATCGGACTCGGTGGCCGAGGGCAGCGGCAGGATCGGCGCCAGAAGTGCCGCCAGCACCCAGAAGGCCACCAGCACCAGACCGACAGTCGCCGTCTTTGACTGGAAGATCCGCATCCATTGCGGGCGCTGGGCGCGGGCTTTCGGAAGGGTTTGCACGGTCATCGCTCACCTCACCCGGATGCGGGGATCAAGCAGCATATAGCCGATGTCGCCCAGAAGCTGGGTCACCACGGCGATGCCCACGGTGATCAGGGTTGCGGCCTCCAGCGTCGAGATGTCGCCGAACAGGCTCGCATCCAGGATCAGGCGGCCAAATCCGGGGTAGGCGAAGACCAGTTCGGTCACCACAACGCCGCTGATCAGGAAGTTGATCTGCAACAGCAGCACGGTAAAGGGTGCTATCATCGCGTTGCGCAGCGCATGGCCCAGGATCACGCGGCGCGGGCTCATCCCCTTCAGGATCGCGGTGCGGATATAGGGCCGCTCCATCACGCCGATCATCGAAACGCGGATCATCCGGGCGACATAGCCGAAGTCGTAGATCACCAGCACCGCCACCGGCAGGACGAACTGCGACGGGATCGACCAGCCGCCATCGCTGTTGAGAGGACTTGTCCCCGGCAAGATCGGCCACAGGATGACAAACAGCGTGACCAGAAACACGCCCGAGGCAAATTCCGGGATCGAGGTGAAGGTGATGCAGATCACCGAGAGGATCCGGTCCAAAGGCCCGCCCTCTTTCAGGCCCGACAGGATGCCGAAAATGATGGACAAGGGCACAATCAGCGCAAAGGCCAGCCCGGCGAGGATTGCGGTATTGCCGAGCCGGTCCCAGATCACATCATTGACCGGCAGCTTGTTCAGCGTCGAATAGCCGAAGTTGCCAAAATACTGCGCGCCGCGCTTGTCCTCGAAGTTCAGCCCGGTCGCGGGGTCTTGCAGGGGGTCGGGGATCGCCCCCACCAGCACGCCCAGCCAGCGGCCATAGCGGATTAGCAAAGGATCGTTCGCTTTCAGTTTTTCGGTCAGCAGATCCACCTGCTGCTGGGTGGCAAAAGGCCCCAGGGACTTGCGCGCCACACTGCCCGGCGTGAACTCGCACACCGCAAAGACGAGGAACGAGGCGCAGAGCATCGTCACCAGCATCATCGCGATGCGATTGGCCAAGAAAGTCAGCATGGGCGGGGCACTCCGATACGGCGGGTGACCCGGCCCGCGACGGGGCCGGATCGCCTTGGGCAAGCTTAGGCCGAAACGGCGTATTGGTGCGCGAAGATGTACTGCGAGGGGTGCAGTTCAAAGCCCAGCACCTTCTTGTCCATCACGGTCGAGAAGACGCGCCAGAACGGCTGCACGATCGGCCCGTCATCCTGCATGATCATCTCGATCTTTTCCATGACCTTGCTGCGTTCCTTCGGGTCAAGGATGCCGTTGGCCTGGGTCAGAAGTGCGTCAAACTCCGGGTTGGCGTAGTGGGATTCGTTCCACGCCGCGTTCGATCGGTAGGCGAGCGAGAGGGTCATCACGGCCAGCGGCCGGTGGCCCCAGGCGGTCAGGCTGAAGGGGGCCGAGGTCCAGACCTCCCAATATTGCGAGGAGGGCAGGGACTTGATGTTGATCTTGATGCCGATGTCCTTGAACTGCTCGGCCATGACCTGCGCTGTGTTCAGCTCCCAAATCGGGTCGGGACGGGTCACCATGTCGATCTCGAACCCATCGGGATAGCCCGCATCGGCCAGCAGCTTCTTGGCCTTGTCGATGTCGCGGGCGTATTTCGGCAGGGCGGCATATTCGGGATGCGAGGGGGCGACATGGTGATCCTCGGCCGGGGTGCCGGCGCCGAGGAGGGCGGTCTGGATCACCTTGTCGCGGTCGATGGCAAAGCGCATGGCCTGACGCACGCGCTTGTCCTTGAACTGTTCCACATCGGGGTGCATCCGCGCCACGATGGTCTGCGTGGTTTCGACCTTGTAAACCGCGACATGCGGGAAGCTTTGCATGGCGCTGATCTGCACGGCATCCGCCTCGGACAGGCCATCGACCTGTTTGGAGGCCATGGCGGCAATCCCCGCCCCCGGGTTATCGCCGAGATCGACATATTCGAAGGTGTCGAGGAAGGGCCCCGTGCCCCAGTAATCGGTCCGCGCCTTGTATTTGGCACCCTTGCCGACGGTATATTCGACCATCTCGAAGGGGCCGGTGCCATTCGCCTCAGGCCCGAAAGCGCCGTTGTCGGCGGGGTCGAGGATGAACATCGGATAATGGAACAGATGTTCGGGAACCGCGATCTGCGGCGCAAAGCAGTTCAGGCGGACGGTCAGATCATCGACCTTTTCGATCGCATTCTCGGCCCAGAGCCGGCTCGACATCTTGGCGGCGCCCTTGTCGTCCTTCTCGCCGGTGTCGTATTCCTCGACCAGATAGCCGGTGAACAGCCCCAGCATCGAAGAGCCGACCGCCGGGTCCGCCACGCGCTTGAGGTTCCAGATCACGTCATCGGCGGTAAGCGACTTGCCGCCCTTGCGCCAGGTGGCGTCCTTGCGGATGTGCAGGGTCCAGGTCTTGAGGTCGTCACTCGCCTCCCACTTCTCCAGAAGGTAGGGATGCGTGATGTTGTTGCGGTCGGTCAGGGTCAGATACTCGCAGACCTGCCGGATCACGTTGGATTTTTCGGCGAAGTCGGCCAGATGGGGGTCCTTGATCTCCATGCAGCGCATGCCGACGCGCAGATTGCCGCCCTTGGGCATCTCGTCGGCGCGTGCCATGCCGAAGGGCATCGACATGCCGGCCATCGCATAGGCCGCCGTGGCCGAGACGCCGAGCAAGGTGGCCTTGCGCAGAAAATCACGACGGCTGACGGCGCCGGCCTTCAGGTCGGTGACAAGGGTGGGAACGTAGGGGTGAGTGGTCTTTTCCATGCGGTTCTCCTGTTGGTCAAAATACTGTTCCGTATTTTTGGTAGGACTTCGCGGGCGGTTGTTTTTGTGCCGGTCAAAGCTGCAGCGGGCCGGGGGCCTTTTGCGATCCATCCCTCAGGCATAAAGGCCAATGCTGCAGTGCGATATGCATGAGTTCGACATAGTCTATGCGTAATGCGACATATCTCTGCGCCCGCTTCTAGCGGGCGCAGGTGGCAGGGTCACAGGGCGGGCGGCACGTATCTGGGGTCGGCCTTGCGGGTGGCGGCCGGGGCTTCGCCAAGATTCTGACGGTAGATCCGGCTGAAATGCGAGGCGGACTGATAGCCGCAGATCTCGGCAATGGTGGCCACGCCAAGATTGGTGTTCAAAAGCAACTCTCTGGCCCGCGCCAGCCGCAGCTCGATGTAGAATTTCGACGGGCTCTTGCCCAGATTGGCGAGGAAGAGCCGCTCCAGCTGGCGCACCGAAAGCGAGGCGCTTTGCGCCAGATCCTCGATGTCGATCGGCGGGTTCAGGTTGGCCTCCATCCGGCGGATGACAAAGCCAAGCTTGGTGTTGCGGATGCCGAATCGGTCCTCGGGGTTCATTTTCTGGATGTCGTCATGCCGCCGGATGCGCGGATGGTTGAACTGGTCCGAGATCTGCGCCGCAAGCTCGCGCCCCTGGGTGGCCGCGATCAGGTACAGCATCATGTCCAGCGTCACCGTCCCGCCCGAAGAGGTCAGGATCCGCCCGTCGATGGCGAAGATGTCGTCGGTGACCAGGCAATTCGGGAACTCGCTGCGGAAATTGTCGAGGGATTCCCAATGGACGGCGCAGCGGCGCCCCTCCAGCAGGCCGGCCTTGGCGAAGAAATAGACGGCGGTGCTGACGGCGCCGAGGATGCAGCCCTCGGAATACAGCCGCCGCAGCCAGGCGAAGATCGCCGGGTCATAGGCCTCGGCATAGTTGATCCCGGCGCAGGTGATCACCACGTCACAGCGCGGCGCGGTGGCCATCGCGGCATCGGCGTCAAATCCCAGGCCGCTGCTCGATTTGACCCCCTTGCCATCGGAGGAGATCAGAACCCATTCAAAAACCTTGCGTTTTGCCAGACGGTTGCCCTGCCGCAGGGAATCCAGCGCGGCGGAAAAGGTCATCAGCGGATAGTCCGGCACCAGAAGGAAGCCGATCCGGATCACGCGATTGCCTTCCGACAACTGCCTGAGAGAAGAGATTGGTTCCGCCATCCGCCGACCCGGTCCTTGCGCAGCCGCCACGTTAGCATGGCATGCCGCACCGCAGATAGCGGTGATCGGCCATACCTTGAAAGCAACCCGCGCTGGTTGACGTCCTGCCGGGGGCTTAATATATGACTATCGTCATCAAAGTGCGGAGCCGCGACGATGCGCCAGATCATTGTGAGTCTCGAAAATGGCCCTACGGTCACCGGGGTCGGGCCAGCCGCATCCGCCGATCCCCGACAGATCCCTTCACGGGCGGGAACCCCGCCAAGGAGACATCATGAAACCTGTTGAAATCGTTCTTTGCCACCCGGTCCGCACCGCGATCGGCGCTTTTGGCGGCAGCCTCAAGGACACACCGGCCACCGACCTTGGCGCCGTCGTGATCGCCGAGACGCTCAAGTGCGGCGGGATTGATCCGGCCTCGGTGGGCGAGGCGGTGATGGGCAATGTCATTCAGGCCGGCAACCGGATGAACCCGGCCCGGCAAGCCGCTATTGGCGGCGGGTTGCCGGTCTCGGTGCCGGCGATGACGGTCAACCGGGTCTGCGGATCGGGGGCGCAGGCCGTGGTGACGGCGGCGCAGGACATCCTGCTGGGCCTCCACCCCCTCGCCATCGCCGGCGGGATGGAGAACATGGACCGCGCGCCCTATCTTTTGACCAAGGGCCGTCAGGGCTACCGGATGGGCCCGGCCGAGATCCTGGACAGCATGCTGTCGGATGGCCTGAACGACGCCTTCTCGGGTGAACATTCCGGCTGGCACACCGAGGATCTGGTCACGGCCAAGGGCCTGACCCGGGCGCGGCAGGACGCCTGGGCCCTGCGCTCGCAGACCCGCTTTTCCGCCGCCCGCGAGGCCGGCCTTTTCGCGGCCGAGATTGCGCCAGTTATCCTGCGCGACCGCAAGGGCGAGCGCACCTTCCTCGTCGATGAAGCGCCGCGCCCCGAGACGACGGCGGAGGGTCTTGCCAAGCTGAAGCCCGCCTTCCGCAAGGACGGAACGATCACCGCCGGCAATGCGCCGGGGCTGAACGCCGGGGCGGCGGCGATGATCGTGGCGGACCGCGCCTATGCCGAGAAGATCGGGCTGCAGCCGGCGGCGCGCGTGGTCAGCTGGGGCATCGGCGCGGTCGAGCCGGGGATGTTCGGCCTTGGCCCGGTGCCTGCTGTCCGGCAAGCGCTGGCCCGCGCCGGCTGGTCGATCGGCGACATCGAACGGGCCGAGATCAACGAGGCCTTCGCCGCCGTGCCCCTGGCCGTGGTCGATGAGCTGGGATTGCCCGAGGATCTGGTCAACGTCGAGGGCGGCGCCATCGCCCATGGCCATGCCATCGGCGCCACCGGGGCGGTTCTGATCACCCGGCTGGTCCACAGCCTGGCGCGCGACGGTCTGACGCGCGGGCTGGTCACGCTGTGCATCGGCGGCGGTCAGGGCATCGCCGTACTGCTGGAACGGCTCTGACCCTTCGCAAAGCCGCCAAACCGGGGCCCGGTCGCAAGGCCGGGCCTTTGCACAGGCGGCGGCCTCGCGTAAGCCGGATGGACCGGGCCGCGCTGCAGGCGCCGCCCGCATGACCGCCGGACTGGATGAAAGGGACCGAAGATGAGCCTCATGCAAAGCTGGGTGGCCTCGGCCAATGCGGCCGACTGCCCCTTTCCGCTGAACAACCTGCCCTGCGGCGTGTTTTCCCGGGGCGACGACGAGGCGCATTGCGGCATGGCGATCGGCGATTTCGTGCTGGACGTGACGGCGCTGGAGGCCGAGGGCCTGCTGGAACTGGACGGCGGCCCTCTGCTGGACGTGCCCTTCTGGAATGGCGTGATGGAGGCCGGTCCGGCGGTTTGGGCCGCCTTGCGGACCCAGGTCACCAGGATGCTGAAAGACGGCGCCAGCAAGCGGTTCCTGGTCGAGGATCACCTCGTCCCGCTCAAGGATGTCAGCCTGCAGATGCCCTTCCTCGTCTCGGAATTCACCGATTTCAACTCAAGCCGCCAGCATGCCGCCAATGTGGCCGCGCTGGCGCAGGGCGAGGGCGCTGCGCTGCCGGCGAACTGGCTGCATCTGCCGATCGGCTGCAACGGCCGCGCCTCTTCTGTCGTGGTCAGCGGAACCGAGGTGCGCAGACCTTGGGGGCAGGTCAGGGGCAAGGGCTATGAGATGCCAGCGTTCCAGCCCTCGCGCCGCTTCGACTTTGAACTGGAGCTGGGCGCCGTGGTGGGCCTGCCCTCCGATGGGCCGGTGACCGTGGCCGAGGCCGACGCGATGATCTTCGGCTATGTCCTGCTCAACGACTGGTCGGCGCGCGATATCCAGGCCTGGGAATCCCAGCCGCTCGGGCCGTTCCAGGCCAAGGCGACTGCCACGACGATTTCCCCCTGGGTGGTGATGAAGGCGGCGCTGGAGCCTTTCCGCGTGCCCTCCCCGCCGCGGGAGGTGCCGCTTTTGCCCTATCTGCAGGAACCCGGGCCGCTGTCCTACGACATCGCACTTGAGGTCACGCTGACGCCTGCGGGCGGGGCTGCGACGGTGATCAGCCGCACCTCCGCGGCCGAGGTCTATTTCGCGGCGGCCCAGCAGCTGGCGCATCACGCCACCTCGGGCTGCCCGATGAATGCGGGCGATCTTCTGGGCTCTGGCACGATCTCGGGGCCGAAGCGCGAGAATTTCGGCAGCCTGCTGGAGCTGACCTCGGGCGGCAAGGCGCCTTTGGCCCTGGGCAAGCACAGCCGAAGCTTCCTTGAGGATCATGACACCGTGACCCTGACCGGCGCGGCGCGCGGGGCGGGCTACACGATCGGGTTTGGCCCCTGCAGCGGCACGTTGGTTCCGGCCCTGCCCGATCCTTACAAACGGTAATCCCGCAGGGCCCGCTCAGGCCCCGTCCAGAACGGCGCGCAGCCGGGGGATCATGAAATCGACAAAGGCGCGCACGCGGTGTGGCAGACGTTCACCGCCCAGAAACAGGGCGTGGATGTCCTCGACTTCGCTTTCGACCGCGTCGGCCATGACCTCGACAAGGGTGCCTGACAGCAGATCGCCGCGGACGTGGAATTCTCCCAGGCGAGCCAGACCCATCCCTGCCAAAGCCAGCCTGCGCACAGTCTCGCCATTGTTGGCCAGAAGCGGGCCTGCCACCGTCCGGTCCACAATCCGGCCTGACTCGCGCAGCGGCCACACCGGGGCTGAGCGGCGAAAGTTGAAACCAAGGCAGGCGTGGTGGGCCAGATCCTCGGGGCGCTGCGGCACGCCACGCCGCGCCAGATAATCGGGCGAGGCCACGATCTTGCGCGGCGTCGTGCCGATCTTCAGCGCCGTCAGGCTGGAGTTTTCCAGCGCCCCGATCCGAAAGGCCACATCCGTCTGATCAAGGTAAAGGTCGATAATTTCGTCCGAAAGCGAGAGATCGACCACGACATTGGGGTATTCGGCCCAGAAGGCCGGCAAAAGTGGCTCCACCGCGATCATCCCGAAAACGACCGAAGTGTTGACCCGCACCTTGCCCCCCATGCTGCGCGCGCCGGTCGACAGCGAATGCTCGATATCCTCAAGCTCGGCCAGAAGGCTTTGGCTGCGCTCGTAATAGATCCGCCCCTCGGCCGTCAGCGACAGGCGGCGGGTGGACCGCTCCAAGAGGCGGACGCCCAGCCGGGTCTCGATCCGGTCGATCAGTTTCGAGATGGTCGAGGGCGTCATCAAGACCTGACGCGCGGCCTCCGAAAAGCTGCCGCTGTCGACCACGCGCAGAAAGATCTGCATTTCTCCTGCCCGATTGTCCATCAACGTCCCGCTTTATGAACTGATTTCACAGATCATGTGCCTATAGCACGGATTATCAAGACGGCATCGCTGGCTTATGTGCTGATCTGTCAACAAGGTAAGCAACACGGAACTGTCTGGCCTTGCCAGAGCCGCCCGCCCCTTGCCGCCCGCACAGGAGAGACCGATGCAGTTTGTGAATGTCCATGGCGCGAAGATCCCGGCGCTGGGCTTTGGCGTGTTCCGCATGTCGGAGGCCGAGGTCGAGGAGGTGATCCCCGCCGCCTTCGCCACCGGCTTTCGCCATTTCGACACCGCCCAGATTTACGGCAACGAGGCCGCCCTTGGCCGCGCCCTGCAGGCCGCCGGCGCGCGTCGCGAGGAGTTGTTCCTGACCACCAAGGTCTGGGTCGACAAATACAATGCCGCCGGTTTTGCCGCCTCGGTCGACGAAAGCCTGGAGAAGCTGAAAGTGGGCCATGTCGACCTGCTTTTGGCGCATTGGCCGGGTGATACGGTCCCCGTGGCCGACCAGATCGCCTGGCTGAACGAGGTGCAGGCCGCCGGCAAGACCCGCTTCATCGGGGTCAGTAACTACAACTTGACCCAGTTCCGGGAAGCCGTGGCGAAAAGCAAGGCGCCCATCGTGACCAACCAGATCGAGATGCACCCCTATCTGAACCAATCGGCGATGCTCGCCCTGACCCAGGACACCGGCGCCGCGATCACCGCCTATTACGGCATGGCCGACGGCGCGGTGCCGCGCGATCCGGTCCTTGCCGCGATTGGCCAAGCCTATGGCAAGACGGCGGCGCAGGTCGCCCTGCGCTGGCTGGTGCAGAAGGGCTGCATTGCGCTCTCCAAGACCGCGAAGACCGACCGTCTGGCCGAGAACTTCGCCATTTTCGATTTCACCCTGACCGCGGCCGAGATGGCCGTAATCACAGCCCTTTCCCGGCCGGATGGCCGCATCGTCTCGCCCAAGGGTCTTGCGCCCGACTGGGCGGCTTGAGGACAGAACCATGACACAACTGCAAGACAAGACAGGTTTCAACTGGCCGGTGCTAGCCCTGGCCATCGGGGCCTTCGGCATCGGCACCACCGAGTTTTCGCCGATGGGGCTGTTGCCGGTGATCGCCGATGGCGTGGGCGTCTCGATCCCGAAGGCAGGGCTGTTGATCAGCGCATATGCCATCGGCGTGATGGTCGGGGCGCCGGTGATGACGCTGATCTTCAGCCGTTTTGGCAAGCGGGCGGCGCTGATGTGCCTGATGGCGATCTTCACCATCGGCAACGCGCTTTCGGCCCTGGCCCCGGATTACTGGACGCTCCTCGCCTCGCGGATCGTGACCAGCATGAACCACGGCGCGTTCTTCGGCCTCGGCTCGGTCGTGGCGGCCAGCGTGGTGCCGAAAGAGAAACAGGCGAGTGCGGTCGCCACCATGTTCATGGGACTGACCATCGCCAATATCGGCGGCGTGCCGATGGCGACCTGGATCGGCCAGCAGATCGGCTGGCGGATGTCCTTTGCCGGGACGGCCGTGCTGGGGCTGATCGCGATGACCGCGTTGGGCCTGGCGCTGCCCCGGGTCGGCGCGGGTCAAAGGCCTGACGTCCGGCGCGAGCTTCAGGTGCTGGTGCGGCCGCAGGTCTTGCTTTCGCTGCTGACCACGACCCTCGGCGCCAGCGCGATGTTCTCGGTCTACACCTATGTGGCCCCGATGCTGGAGAGCCTGACCAATGCCTCGGGCAATTTCGTGACGCTGGCGCTGGTTCTGATCGGGCTGGGCTTCACGCTGGGCAACGGGATTGGCGGAAAGGTGGCCGATTGGTCGCTGGAGGGGGCAACCGCGCTGTTCCTCGGCGCGCTGGCCGTGATCAGCCTGGCCATGCCTCTGGTCCTGGGCAGCCATGTGGGCGCCGCGATCATGTTGACCTTCTGGGGTGCCGCGGCCTTTGCCATCGTGCCGCCGGTCCAGATGCGGGTGATGCAGACGGCCTTTGACGCGCCGGGCCTGGCCTCTTCCGTCAACATCGGTGCCTTCAACCTGGGCAATGCAATCGGTGCCGCCGCAGGCGGGGCGGTGATCAGCGCGGGGCTCGGCTATGCCGCCGTGCCGGTGACCGGTGGCCTCTTGGCGGCGGGGGGCTTGCTCCTTGTCTGGCTCAGCCACCACCGCCATGGCGCGCCTGTCGCAGGCGCTGCGTGAACCTGCACCTTCGCTAAAAGAAGAAGGGCGGCCCCCAGGGACCGCCCTTTTTCATGTGGGGAGGGGTGGGCTCAAGCGTTGATGAAGTCCAGCACGTCGTGGAAGAACTTTTCGGGCAGGGTTTCCACCAGACCATGCGGCGCGCCCGGATAGGTCAGAAGCCGCGCCTGCGGGGCGATCCTGGCTGCCTTCTCGCCGGAATTGGCGATCGGCACGATCTGGTCGTCATCGCCGTGGATGATCAGGGTCGGGATGTTCATCTTCTTGAGGTCTTCGGTGTAATCGACCTCGGAAAACTCGTGGATGCAGTCGTAAAGCCCCTTCAACCCGCCCGCCATGCCTTGCAGCCAGAAGCCGTCCATCAGACCCTGGCTGACCGCAGCGCCCGAGCGATTGAAGCCATAGAAGGCGATGCTCAGATCCTTGAAGAACTGCGAGCGGTTGGAGGCGGTGCCGGCGCGGATGCCGTCGAACACGTCCAGCGGCACACCGCCCGGGTTGGCGGGGGTTTTCAGCATCAGGGGCGGCACGGCGCCCACCAGAATCGCCTTGCCCACGCGCGCGGTGCCGTGACGCCCGATGTAATGCGCCACCTCGCCACCGCCGGTCGAGTGGCCGATCAGGACGGCATCCCTCAGGTCCAGGCTTTCGATCAGCTCGTGCAGGTCGTCGGCATAGCGGTCCATGTTGTTGCCGTCCCAGACCTGGGTCGAGCGGCCATGGCTGCGCCGGTCATGGGCGATGACGCGGAACCCTTCCTGACCGAAGAACAGCGCCTGCGTGTCCCAGGCGTCGGCCGACAGCGGCCAGCCGTGCGAAAAGACAATGGGCCGGCCCTTGCCCTGATCCTTGTAAAAAAGGTCGACGCCATCGGTGGTCTTCAGAAAAGCCATGGGATTTGTCCTGCCGTCTCGATTGTGGGAGCGTGCATGGATGAGGCTCTGCCGCCGGCCCTGCCAAGCCGCGCACAAAGGGTACCGGGCCCAAGGGTCCGGATATTGCAGCTTCGTGGCCGAAATTGCACGATCGTGCCCATCGGCCGCAGGGGGCGCGCCCTCAGCGGCTTTCGCGCCGCCAGCGCCCGGGCGAGACGCCAACCTCGCGGCTGAAGATCCGGGTCAGGTGGCTTTGGTCGAAAAAGCCGCAATGGAGCGCGATCTGCGCCAGCGGCAGGTCGGTCGTGCGCAACATCTGACGGGCGTGGTCCAGCCGCTGGTTCAGGACCCACTGATAGGGCGTGGTGCCGGTCGTCTCGCGGAAGGCGCGGAAAAACTGGCCGCGCGACATGTTCAGCGCATCGGCGATGGTGGCCATCGAGGCATCGGGTCCGGCCTCCTCCATCAGCATCTCGGTGGCGCGGCGCAGCGCCGGGTCGGGAAGGCGCGGCACGCGGCGCGGCGGGCGCGGTCTTTCCGTGCCGTAGCTGTGGAACAGATGGGTCACCATGGCGGTGCCGATCTGTTCGGCCAGCAGCGGGCAGGCGCCCTTGGGGTCGGCCAGCGACGGCAAAAGCGCCTGGGCGAGATGCCCCAGCACCGGGTCGGCTTGGGCGGCCAGGCGCGTCAGCTGGGGCAGGCGCCGGCTTTCGCCGCGGTTGGCGATCTCGGCAAGGAATTCGCGGTTCAGTTCCAGCAGGAAGAAGTCGAAACTGCCCTCGACCTGGCAGGCATAGGGGTTCTCGAAGTCGCGAATATAGGCCGAGTCCTTGCCATAAACCTCGTCCCGCGCCTCTCGTCCCTGCATCGAGCGCCGCCGGTGCCCGGCGCGCAGCGAAAGGCCGATCAACAGGCCGCGGTCCTCGGGCGGGGTTTCCATCCGGGCGACATGCGGCCCCATGGCCGTCTTGCGCCGAAACGTCATGCCGCCGACCGTCAGGGTGTGATCGTACAACAGTTCGTGCACGCCACAGCCGAGCGAATCGCGCACGACGAGATTGGTTTCCTGCGGCGGATTGGTGCTGAAATCCATCGGTTTCGTCCTTTCCTGCGGTACAGGCTGTCGCAACGGTCCTTTCAGGCGGGTCTGCGTTCGTGTCATGCACGAGGAAGTGCCGGCGAGGCTACCTGAAAATGCCCGGCCGATCACGGCAACTCGTCAAAAATCCATCAGCGCCACAAGCACAAAGGCGCCGCTCAACCCAACATGCTCAAAGAAGGCGTCCATGGCCTGCGTGCGCGCCAATCCTTTGGGCTGTTCCCAAAAGCGCAGCGCGATCAGGGTGGCGACCATCGTATATCCCGCCAGCGCCAGGGCCGCGATCTGGCGGTGCCAGCCCGAGATCACCATGGCCGAGGTGGCGAGTTCAAAGCAGATCGTCCCCAGCGCCAGAAGCCGCGGCGGCGAAAGACCCAGCGCGACCATCTCTTCGGTTGCGGCCTGAAAATCGAGGATTTTGGTCACCGGCCCCTGAATATAGGCCGCGCACAGCGCCAGAAGGCACAGGTGCAGCACGATCCCGTTGTGCAGAAGTGCTGCAAGCTGGTCCATCTCAGACCGCCCAGCAGGCACAACCGAGCGCCCCCCAGAAGGATTTGAGGTCCGAGGTCGGGAGTTTCGCCCCCCAGGCGCTGGCATGGTCATGGCCATGCACCCTGCAGGAGCTGGCGCAGCCGCAGCGGGCCGAGGCTTGCTGTGCCACATCGGGCTGCGTGCCCCAGGCGCCGTAACCGCCATAGGTCCGCACCGGCGACCAATCGGGCATGGCGGGCGGCACCGGATTTTCGTCCAGCGGGGCGAAATCGCCCTTGGCAAAGACGATCTTGCCGCCGACCATCGTGAGATCCGAGGTCATATGGGTGATCTCGGCCTCCGGCACGGCGAAATAGTCGCGGTCGGGCAGGGTCAGATCGGCGAAGTAGCCGGGGGCGATGCGGCCACGCCGGCCATCCTCGTTGCAGAACCACGCGACCTTTTCGGTCCACATCCGCAAGGCGGTCTCGCGGTCCAGACAATTGCGCTGCGGCGTGATGCGAAGACCGCCCACTGTGCGCCCCGTCACCATCCAGGAGAGAGAGACCCAAGGGTTGTAGGACGCCACCCGCGTCGCATCCGTTCCGGCCGAGGTGTGCAGGCCCTTTTCGAGCATCTTTGCGATCGGCGGTGTGGCCTCGGCGGCGGCGGCGCCATAGCGGCCCACGAAGAACTCGCCCTGATAGGCCATCCGGTGCTGCACCGCGACACCGCCGCCAAGCGCCGCAATCCGGTCGATCGAGCGGTCCGAGATGGTCTCGGCGTGGTCAAAGAACCAGTTGAGGCCCTGCAGCGGGATATCCTTGTTCACCTTTTCAAAGACATCAAGCGCGCGGGTGATCGTCTCGTCATAGGTCGCATGCATCCGCCAGGGCCAGCGGTTCTCGGCCAGGATGCGGACGACGCCTTCCAGATCCTCCTCCATCGCGGCAGGCAGGTCGGGGCGGGGTTCGCGGAAATCTTCAAAGTCGGCGGCGGAAAAGACCAGCATCTCGCCCGCGCCATTATGGCGGAAGTAGTCGTCGCCCTGCCGGTACTTGACCGACTTTGTCCAGGCGAGGAAATCGGCCTTCTCCTCCTTCGGCTTCTGGGTGAAGAGGTTATAGGCCAGCCGCACCGTCATCTGCCCGTCATCGGCCAGTTTCTGGATCACGGCGTAATCGTCGGGATAGTTCTGGAAACCGCCGCCCGCGTCGATGACCCCGGTGACGCCCAGCCGATTGAGCTCGCGCATGAAATGGCGGGTGGAGTTCACCTGGTAGTCGAAAGGCAGCTTCGGCCCCTTGGCCAGCGTGGCATAAAGAATGCCGGCATTGGGTTTGGCGAGCAAAAGCCCGGTCGGGTTGCCCGCAGCGTCGCGCTGAATCTCGCCTCCCGGCGGGTTGGGCGTAACCTTGGTATAGCCCACCGCCCGCAAGGCAGCACCGTTCAACAAGGCGCGGTCGTAAAGGTGCAGCAGGAAGACCGGAGTGTCGGGCGCCACGGCGTTGATCTCGTCCAGCGTCGGCAGGCGCTTTTCGTCGAACTGGCTTTCGGTAAAGCCGCCCACCACCCGCACCCATTGCGGCGGCGGGGTGATGGCGACCTGCGCCTTCAGCATCGCCATCGCGTCCGAAAGCGAGGTCACGCCATCCCAGCGCAGTTCAAGGTTATAGTTCAGCCCGCCGCGCACCACATGGGTGTGATTGTCGATTAGCCCCGGCAGGACCGAGCGGCCCTTGAGGTCGATGACCCGCGTCTGCGGCCCGGCGAGGGCGAGGATCTCGGCCTCGCCCCCCACGGCCTGAAACACCCCGGCCTGAATGGCCACCGCACTGGCTTGCGGGTTTTCGCGGTCCAGCGTGGTCAGCCGCGCATTGTGCAGGATCAGGTCGGGGGTCATGGGCGAGCTCCGTAAAACGAGGGGGGGAGGGGACTAGTGCCCTTCCGAGGCGTTGAACATCGCCTTGGCGTATTGGATGCCCAGGCCATAGGATCCGGCGAGACGCTGCGCGATGCCGGTGGTGGAGGCATAGGTCTCGCCCCGCGCCCAGTCGCGCTGCAGCTCCAGAAGGTATTGCACCGAGGTCATCGGGCGCGCACCCGCCTGCACCATGCGGTCCACCGCACGATCATGCGCCTCGGGCGTGACGTCGCCGCAGGCATCGGCGATCACATAGACCTCGAAGCCCTGGTCGATGGCGGACAGCGCCGGGCCAACGATGCAGACGCTGGTCCAGAGCCCGGCCAGCACGACGCGACCCTTGCCGATCTCGTTCACGCGGGCGATGACGGCTTCGTCTTCCCAGGTGTTCATCGAGGTGCGGTCCAGGAGCGCCTGGCCGGGGAAGGGTGCCGTCACTTCATCGAACATCGGGCCGGAGAAGCTTTTGGCGGCGACCGTGGTCAGGATCGTCGGCACCTTGAAGCTGGCGGCGGCGGCAGAGACCAGGCCTGCATTGACGCGCAGGTTGACCGCGTCGATGGATTTGGTCGCAAAGGCCATCTGCGACTGGAAATCGATCATGATCAGCATGTGATCGGTCGGGCTCAGCAGGGTCTTACCCGGGGTTGCTGTCGCTTTGGGGGCCATGTTTTTCTCCTGTTATCTGGTTTGAGATCCGGAAATTGCCGATGAAGGATCTTGGATGATCGTGCGCGGTAATTCGGGGGACTTTTCGGGGGAGCTCATTTTACCGGGGCGTGCAGCGCCGGATGGCGGGCGAAGACCAGGGTGCCCACCAGAACGATGGCGCCGGTCGCGATCAGGGGCAGGGTCAGACCGCCCGATAGGTTGATCAGCAAGGCGCCTAGGGCTGCCCCGACGAACAGCGCCACGACCGCGCCAAGACGGCGGCCGAGATTGGGGTTGGCCCCGCCGGCCAGCGTGCTGTCGGCGGCGATGCCGGTCAGGGTCATGGTGAGGACCGTGGTTGTCAGGTCAGGGATGCCCAGACGCCGCACCGTACCGTTGCGCAGGCCCATGGCCCCGCCGAGCAGGGCGATCATCAGCAGTTGGACAGTGCCCACCGCCGCAACGCCGCTGCCGATTGCCGCCACGGCTGCGGCCCAGATCAACAGGCTTTCAATGACCGCCGCGGTCAAAAGCCAGTGGTGCAGCGGCTTTCCGCGGTTCCAGTTGGCGGCCCGGCCGCCGATCAGCGCGCCGATCAGGAAGCTTGCCAGGGCCGTGGCAAGCGGCAGCGGTTTGAAGCCTTCCGCCCCTGCCGCCGCAAAGCCGAGGAAGACCACATTCCCCGTCATGTTGGCCGTGAAAACCTTGCCGAGGCCCAGCACGGAGATCGCATCAATCATCCCCGTGGTGACCGACAGGATCAGCAAGAGCATCGGCATCGGCGACTGCATCTTGATGTCTGGTGTATCCGGCATGAGAGGCTCCTTGCGTCATATGGTGCAGCTGGCGGTAAACGGCGCGACGCCTTTCGACGCTTTTATGGCTGTTTTTGGAGCGGCGGTATTGTTGAAAAGTAACGCGATGGGTGCTTCGGATTTCTTTCCTTTTGCGCGGAACGGGGAGGGTTTCGGTTCAGACGCGCTCCAGCGCCACGGCAATGCCTTGCCCCACGCCGATGCACATGGTGGACAGCGACCTTTTGCCCCCGGTCAGCTTCAGTTCAAGTGCCGCGGTGCCGGTGATGCGGGCGCCGCTCATCCCGAGTGGGTGACCCAGGGCGATGGCGCCGCCGTTGCGGTTGACGCGTGCGTCGGTGTCGGCCAGACCCAAAAGCCGCAGGGTCGCGACGCCCTGCGCCGCAAAAGCCTCGTTCAGCTCGATCACGTCGAAATCGGCGGGTGTCAGCCCCAGCCGCGCCATCAGCTTTTGCGAGGCAGGCGCAGGCCCGATCCCCATGATCCGCGGCGGAACCCCGGCCGTCGCCCCGCCCAGCACCCGGGCAATCGGCGTCAGCCCATATTTCGCCGCCGTCTCGGCATTGGCGAGGATCAGCGCCGCCGCACCATCATTGACCCCGCTGGCATTGCCCGCCGTGACCGAGCCGCCCTCGAACAGCGGGCGCAGTTTGGCCAGCGCCTCGGGCGTGGTGGCGCGGGGGTGTTCGTCGCGGTCCACCACCAGCGCCTCGCCCTTGCGTTGCGGGATGGTGACGGGAGTAATCTCCTGCGCCAGCCGGCCACTGGCCTGGGCGGCTGCGGCCTTGGCCTGGCTGTCCAGCGCCATCAGATCCTGCGCCTTGCGGCTCACGCCATAGTCATCTGCCACGTTCTGCCCGGTCTGCGGCATCGAATCCGTGCCATAGGCCTTGTGCATCGCCGGGTTGATGAAGCGCCAGCCGATGGTTGTGTCGTAAATCGCAGCCTCGCGGCTGAAGGCGGTGTCGGCTTTCGGCATCACCATCGGCGCGCGCGACATGCTCTCGACGCCACCGGCGATCATCAGCCCCGCCTCGCCCGCCGCAATCTGCCGCGCTGCCGTCAGCACCGCATCCATGCCCGAACCGCAAAGCCGGTTGATCGTGGTGCCCCCGACGCTGACCGGAAGACCCGCCAGCAAGAGGGACATGCGCGCGACGTTGCGGTTGTCCTCGCCCGCCTGATTGGCGCAGCCGAAGATCACGTCGTCGACCGCCTCCCAATCCACGCCTTGGTTGCGCGCCATCAGCGCGCGCAGCGGCACGGCCCCCAGATCATCCGGGCGCACGGCGGACAGGCTTCCGGCGTAGCGGCCGATCGGCGTGCGGATATAGTCGCAGATGAAAACGTCGGTCATGGCTTACAGCTCCGGTACGGTCAGATCGGCCACGGCACCTTCAAGATGCAGCGTGGCGCCGGTCATGGATTGCAGATCGTCGAAGGACAGCGAGGGCAGCTTTTCGCGCAGCACGAAATGGCCAGCCACGATGTCGATCACCGCGAGGGAGGAATAGACCCGTGTCACGCACCCCACTCCGGTAAGGGGCAGGGCGCAGCGGGTCAGCAGTTTCGGCTTGCCATCCTTGGTGACATGATCGGTGATCACCGCCACGCGCTTGGCGCCATGGACCAGATCCATCGCCCCGCCCACAGCCGGCACACCTTTCGGCCCGGTCGACCAATTCGCCAGATCGCCGCTTTCGGCGACCTCATAGGCGCCGAGGATCGCCACATCCAGATGGCCACCGCGCACCATGGCAAAGCTGTCGGCGTGGTGGAAGAACGCGGTGCCCGGCCTCAGCGTCACGGCCTTCTTGCCCGCGTTGATCAGGTCCCAATCCTCGGCACCCGGGGCGGGCGCCTCGCCAAAGCCGAGGATGCCGTTTTCGGTGTGAAAGATCGCCTGTTTGCCCGGCGGCTGGAATTTCGCCACCATCTCGGGGAAGCCGATGCCGAGGTTGACATAGGCGCCATCCTCGATGTCCTGCGCTGCGCGCCAGGCCATCTGGGTCGGGGAGAGTTTCGTGGTCATTGCGCCACCTCCGGATAGGCCGCCTTGGCGCGGTTGAGCACTTCTTCCTGCGCCGGGTTCGGCACCTCGACCACGCCCTGCACGAAGATCCCAGGGGTGATGACGGCTTCGGGGTCGATGTCACCGGGATCGACGATCTGGCTGACCTGCACGATGGTCGTGGCCGCAGCCATGCACATCAGCGGGTTGAAGTTGCGCGCAGCCATCCGGTAGGTCAGGTTGCCCAAGCGGTCACCCAGATGCGCCTTGACCAGCGCATAGTCGGCCTTGAGCCAGCGTTCCTGCACATAGGACCTACCCTCGAACACCTCCACCGGCTTGCCCTTGGCCAGATCGGTGCCAAAGCTGGTCGGCGTGTAAAAGGCAGGGATGCCCGCGCCACCGGCCCGGATCCGCTCGGCGAGCGTGCCCTGCGGGACCAGCTCCAGCTCGATCTGACCGGCGAGGTAGCGTTCGGTGAAAACCACCGGATCGGCCGAACGCGGGAAGGAGCAGATCAGCTTCTTCACCATCCCCTGCTCGATCAGCGCGGCAAGACCCACATGGCCATTGCCCGCGTTGTTGTTGACCACCGTCAGCTCCTTGGGGTGCCCGGTCGCGAGAAACCGGTCGATCAGCGCGTGGATCAGCTCGATCGGCGCGCCAGAGCCGCCAAAACCGCCGATCATCACGGTCATCCCGTCTGCGATCCCCGCCACGGCGCTGGCGAGGTCTGGAAGTGTCTTGTCCATCAATGCCTCCTGCCGGGCGATTCCCCACCCGCTTGGCGCAAGAGATAGGGGCTGACAGGGGCTTTCGTCCATCAGGTTTGTGCGATATGCTGCGTTTGTTGACATATCGCACAAGGTGGGCAGATGACGATCAGCGAGCGCGACATCATGGGGGGCCTCGCCAAGGGGCTGCAGGTGATCGAGACTTTCACCGCGGAACGCCCGCGCCAATCGATTGCCGAGGTTTCGGCGGCCAGCGGGCTGGACCGGGCGACGGCGCGGCGCTGTCTGCTGACGCTGGCCCATCACGGCTATGCCGATTACGACGGCAAGTTCTTCACCCTCCGGCCTCGGGTGCTGCGTCTTGGCACCGCCTGCCTTGCCACCATGCCGCTGCCGCAGATCGTGCAGCCTTTGCTGGACGCCCTGTCCGAACGGATCGGGCAAAGCTCCTCGGTTTCGATCCTCGACGGGGCGGAGATCGTCTATGTGGCGCGCGCAGCCCAGCGCAAGGTCATGTCGATCGGCCTGATGCCGGGCTCGCGCCTGCCGGCCTATTGCACCTCGATGGGGCGCGTGATGCTGGCCGCCCTGCCCGAGGCCGAGGCGCGCGCCCTGCTGGAAGCAGCCCCTCTGCCGGCCCGCACCCCCTTCACCCGCACGGAGCCGGAGGCCATCCTGGCAGAACTGGCCGCAATCCGGGCGCAGGGCTACGCGCTGATCGACCAGGAGGTCGAAATCGGCCTGCGCTCCATCGCCGTGCCGATCCGCAACGCCCATCGCCAGACCGTGGCCGCGCTGAACATCGGGGCCAGCGCCTTTCACCAGACGGTCGACGGGCTGCGCGACGCCTATCTGAAGGATCTTCTGGCCCTGCAGGCCAACCTCGCGCCCCTGCTGCGCTAGGCGGCCCGCCGGTCACCCCATGAAGGTTTCCGGCTGCATGGCGTGGGACAGGAAATCCAGTCCCGACCGCAGCGTGTCACGGGTGATCGACCCGCCGAGGCAGATGCGCAGATGTTCATCCGGCGTGCCCCCCACGGTGAAGGCATCCGAGGGCATGATGCCGATATGCCGCCCCGACATCCGCGCGATGATATCGGCCCGGCCAGAGCCGCGCGGCAGCCTGAGCCAGATGTTGAAGGCGTTCTCGGCGGCGGCAAAGTCAAAGCCCGCAAGCACCTCGGCCGCCAGTTTCTGCCGGGCGGCGGTTTCCTGGCGGACAAAGCGGCGGATGCGGTCGGCGGTGCCATCCTCGATCCACTGCGTCGTCAGCGCCGCCGACAGGGGCGAGGGCATGACCGACACCGCCCGCAGAGCCTGCCCCAGCGCATAGGCATCCTTGCCGGTCGGCGCCACGGTATAGGCCAGACGCAGCCCCGCGCCGATGCATTTGGCCAGCCCGCCGATATGCCATGTCAGATCGGGCGCCGAAACCGCCAGCGGCGCCGGGGCCTTGGCGGGGATGAAGCCATAGGCGTCATCCTCGATCAGCGGCAGGCCGTGGCGGTTCAGGATCTCGGCCACCGCCAGCCGGCGCTCGGTCGGCATGGTCAGGGTCGTCGGGTTCTGCAGCGTCGGGTTGAGGTAGAGCGCCCGCGGCCCGTGCTGCCGGATCGCGGCATCCAGCGCGTCGGGCAGGATGCCGGCGCCGTCCATCGCCACACCTTCCAGCCGCACCCGCATCCGTCCGGCGATGTTGCGGATGCCGGGATAGGTGACGCTTTCGCACAGCATGATGTCGCCGGGGCTGGTCAGGATCGACAGGATCGCCATCATCGTCGGATGGGCGCCGGGGGTCACCGCGATCCGGTCCAGCCGGGGCACCATGCCGCGCAGCGACAGCCAGGTGGAGGCGGCCACCTTGTCCTTCTCGCTGCCGGTCGCCGATTGATAGCGCAGCAAGGAGACGAGGTTGGCAGAAACATAGTCCAGCCCCTCGCGCATCTTGGCGATCAGGGCCGGATCGGTCGGCTCCGGCGCCATGTTCATCGACAGGTCTTCCTGCTGATCGCGCAGAGGGTCGGGCTGGCGGTCCACCGGCGCCGCGCCCGCAACGAAGGTGCCGCGCCCGACATGGCTTTCGACCAGGCCCCGCGCCTGCGCCTCGGCATAGGCGCGCGAGACGGTGGTGAAATCAATCCCCAGACCCGCCGCAAGCTTGCGCTGTGGCGGCAGGCGGTCGCCCACGGACAAGACCCCGGCACGGATATCGGCGGCAATCGCCTCGGCGATGGCGATGTAGCGGGGTTTGCCGGTGGCTGCGAGTTTCGGGATCCAATCAATCATGCGGGGCTCCTTTCCCGCTTCATAGCGGGATGATTCGGCAGATTGAAGCAGATTGTATGGATTCGCGCGATCCGGGCCGCCCGAGATGTATACAATTTTAGCCGCCCCGTTCACACCCTGTCGGCTTTCTAAGCGGGCGCGCGGCGCTTTGCCCAAAATCTCCGCGCATAATCTGCCTATTGCCGCAATAATTGTATGTATATTGAATTACAGATTGATTCATACAATTTGCGCAGTGCATCCCTATTCCATCAGCAGAAAAGGAGCGCGATATGCCGGCAGTTACCAAGGAACCGAACAAGGATGGCGACTTCCTCGTCGATTACGAGAACAAGGTTTTCCCGGATGTGAAGGCCGATCCGGGCGAGAAGGCCCTGATCACATTCCATACGGTGGCCTTCGAAGGCTCCATCGGGTTGGTCAACATTCTCAATGCAATCCGCCTCAATCGGAAGGGCTACGAGACCTCGATTCTGCTCTACGGCCCGGGCGTCACGCTCGGCCTGCAGCGCGGCTTCCCGACGCTGGGGGATGAGGCGTTCCCGGGCCACCTGAATTTCAACAACAATCTCAAGCGCTTCATGTCCGAGGGTGGCAAGGTCTATGCCTGCCGCTTCGCCCTTCAGGCGCTTTATGGCCACGGCGAAGGCTCGCTGATCCCCGGCATCACGCCGATCGCGCCGCAAGACGTGCTGGACTGCATCCTTCTGCACAAGAAGGCCAATGCCGTCATCATCGACACCTGGACCGTCTGACGCCCAAGCCGGGCCGCATTGGCCCGGCTTCTCCCCCCTCCCAGCCAACAGGTTTCCCCGATGCGCACCGACACCATCCGCGCCGCCGCCGTCCAGATCGCCCCCGATCTTGCGGGACGGGCCGGCACCATCGAACGCGTGCTCAACGCCATTGCCGAGGCGGCCGACAAGGGCGCGGGCTTCATTGTCTTCCCCGAAACCTTCGTGCCCTATTACCCCTATTTCTCCTTCGTGCTGCCCCCGGTGCAGCAAGGCCCCGCGCATCTGGAGCTGTATCAGGAGGCCGTCACCGTCCCCTCGCCCGAAACCCAGGCCGTGGCCGATGCCGCCCGCAAGCGCGGCGTGGTCGTGGTGCTGGGGGTGAACGAGCGTGACCACGGCTCGCTCTACAACACCCAGCTGATCTTTGACGCCGACGGCTCCCTTGCCCTGAAACGTCGCAAGATCACGCCGACCTATCACGAGCGGATGATCTGGGGTCAGGGCGATGGATCAGGCCTGAAGGTCGTGCAGACCAAGGTTGGCCGCGTCGGCGCGCTCGCCTGTTGGGAACATTACAACCCCCTTGCCCGCTATGCTTTGATGACCCAGCACGAGGAGATTCACGCCGCCCATTTCCCCGGCAGCCTCGTCGGCCCGATCTTCGGCGAGCAGATCGAGGTCACCATGCGCCACCATGCGCTGGAGGCTGGTTGCTTTGTCGTCAACGCCACCGGCTGGCTGGCCGAAGAGCAGATCGCCCAGATCCACCCCGATCCCAAGCTGCAAAAGGGTCTGCGCGATGGCTGCATGACCTGCATCATCTCGCCCGAAGGCCGCCATCTGGTGCCGCCTTTGACGCAGGGCGAAGGCATCCTGATCGCCGATCTTGATATGCGGCTGATCACCAAGCGCAAGCGGATGATGGACAGCGTCGGCCACTACGCCCGCCCCGAACTGCTCCATCTGGTCCACGACACGCGCCCCGCCGTCACCCGCGCCGAAGTGTCCTTCCCGTCTGAGGAGAGCGAGAATGTCTGACTCCGCCCTGATCAACGACCTGCAAACCCACGGCATGCGGTTGGTCGACCCCCGCGTTGGCCACGAGGCGCGGCGCGGCGGGGCGGGTCCGTCCGACCACAAGGCCATCACGATTGGCGAGACAACGGTGATGGTCCCCGTCCACACCGCCCCGGCCTTCGAAAGCCCCTTCCTTGTGGAAACCCCCGACGCCGACGGCCGTTCCCGCGTGATGCGCAACGGGGAGGAGGTCGCCAAGGTCCGCTTCCCCCTTCGCCCCCGGTTCTATGACCTGAAAACGGCGGATGGCATCCCCTACAGCCACATCGCCACGCTCCATTCCCGCGACGTGCTGGCCACCACGGTGCTGCAGACCTGCATTCGTTACGAAAGCCGCAAGAAAACCTGCCAGTTCTGCGCCATCGGCCAAAGCCTCGCCGCCGGGCGCACCGTGGCGCACAAGACCCCGGCGCAACTGGCCGAGGTCGCCAAGGCCGCGGTGGAACTCGACGGCGTCAAGCACATGGTCCTGACCACCGGCACCCCGCGCGGGGCCGATCGTGGCGCTGCGGTGATGGTGGAATCGGCGCTGGCCATCAAGGCCGCCGTCAACCTGCCCCTGCAGGCGCAATGCGAACCGCCCGAGGATGACATCTGGCACCAGCGCATGTTCGACGCCGGGATCGACACTTTGGGCATGCATCTGGAGGCCGTCACCCCCGAGGTCCGCGCTCGCATCATGCCCGGCAAGGCCTCGGTCCCGTTGGAGAAGTACTTCTCCAGCTTTGCCGCGTCGGTGAAGGTCTTCGGCTATGGCCAGGTGTCGACCTATATCCTCGCAGGTCTTGGCGACACGCCCGAAGCCATTTTGGAAATGTCGGAAAAGCTCTGCGCCATGGGGGTTTACCCCTTCGTCGTGCCCTTCGTCCCGATCTCCGGCACGCCCCTGGAAAGCCACCCCGCCCCGCGCCCCGAGTTCATGGCTTCGATCCTGCGGCCCCTTGGCCAGATGATCGTCAGGGCCGGAATGCGCAGCGAGGATATCAAGGCCGGCTGCGGCAAATGCGGCGCCTGCTCGGCGCTTTCGACCTATGAAAAGTTCAAGGTCGCATGATGGAACTTGCCCCCTCCCATTTCCAATGCCCCGGCTATTACATCCGCGAGGCCGCGACGGCCTGGGAGGCGAAAGGCGTCGCCGACCTGCGCCACCGCGTCTTTGTCGAGGAACAGGCGATCTTCCACGCCCATGACCGCGACGAGATCGACCTGATCGCCACCCATCTCGCCGCCCTGTCGACCTATGCCCACGAGGCCGATGCCGTGGTGGGCACGGTGCGGATTCACGAGGCCACCCCCGGCCTCTGGTGGGGTTCCCGCCTTGCCGTGGACCGCGACTTCCGGCAGGTGGGCCGTCTGGGGACAGAACTGATCCGCCTCGCCGTCCGCACCGCCACCACGCGCGGTTGCAATACCTTTCTGGCCCATGTGCAGAAACAGAACGAGGTCCTGTTCCGCCGCCTGCATTGGCAAAGCCTGGGGGAAGTCACGCTGCACGGCGTTGTGCATGTGAAGATGCAGGCGGACCTGTCGGTCTATCCGCCACTCGCCGACCCGGCAGCAGGCTGGTATCACCCGATGCGGCGGGGCATTGCGCGATGACGCCGGAAGCCCTCGCCGGCGCGCTGCGCGCCCATCCCTCGATCCGCTCGAAACTGGCGATTGGCGCTGCGACGCGGGTACTTGGGCTGACGGGTGCCTCCGCCGGGCAACCCGGCGACGATGCGGCTGTGCTGCCGCGCGCAGGAGGCTACGACCTGCTGGCCGGCGAGGGTTTCATTCCCGCCTTCGTGCAGGACGATCCCTGGTTTGCCGGCTGGTGCGGGGTGATGGTCAACCTCTCCGACATTGCCGCGATGGGTGGGCGGGCCGTGGCCTTGATCGACCAGATCTGGGCGCCCGATGCTGCACATGCTGCACCCCTCCTCGCGGGCCTGCGCGCAGCATCCGAGGCTTACGGCGTCCCCCTCGTCGGCGGCCATACCAACTTCGCGGCCAAGGAATTAAGCCTCGCCGTTTCCGTCATGGGTCGGGCCGAGGCGCTGATCAGCAGCTTTGCCGCCCGCCCGGGTGAGGTGCTGATCGCCGCCATCGACCAGCGCGGCAGCTACCGCAACTTCGACAATTTCTGCGCAGCATTGGAGGCCCCCGCCGCCCGCCTGCGTGGCGATCTGGCGCTTTTGCCGGCGCTGGCCGAGGCGGGTCTGGTGCGCGCCGGCAAAGACATCAGCCAGGGAGGGATCGTGGGCACGGCGCTCATGCTGGCCGAATGTTCCGGCACTGGCATAGACGTTGACCTGACCAAAATCACCCCACCGGATGGGATCTCGCTGGAACGCTGGCTGCGCAGCTTCCCGAGTTTCGGCTTTCTTCTGGCCACCCAACCGCAGCACGCCGCCGAGGTCTGCGCCCGCTTTGCCGCTCGCGACATCGCCGCCGGGATCATCGGCCAGATCACCCAAGGCAGCGCCGTCCGCCTGACCGATGGCAGCGCCACGGCCACTTTCTGGGACCACGCCGCCGCCCCCTACCTTGGCCTTGCCCAAAAGGACCACGCCGATGCCTGAGACCTTCTTCACCCTGCGCTGGCCCGATGGCACCGAAGAACGCTGCTATTCCCCCTCGACCGTCATCAGCGATTTTCTCTCTCCCGGCGCCACCTATCCGCTCGATGCCTTCCTGAGCCGCGCCCGCATCGGCCTTCACCGCGCCTCCGACCGGGTGGCGGCGAAATACGGCTTCGCCTGCTCCTCCGCCATGGCGCAGCTGGAGGCGATCGAGGCGCGGGCCGCCACATTCAACGGGCAAGGTGATGTCACCTGCCTCGCCATCACACAATGAAGGACAAGGCCATGACCAAGACCCCGCATATTCCCGTCGTGATCGTTGGCGGCGGCCAGGCTGGCCTTTCGGTCAGCTATTGCCTGGCCCAGAAGGGCATCGAGCACATCGTGTTCGAGCGCTACGGCAAGTTTCATTCCTGGCGGCAGAACCGCTGGGACACTTTCTGCCTCGTCACGCCCAACTGGCAATGCCGCCTGCCGGACTTTCCCTATGCCGGCGACGATCCCCACGGCTTCATGCTGAAGGATCAGATCACCGACTATCTCGACGCCTTCGCCGACAGCTTCTCGCCCCCCCTGCATGAGAATGTGACCGTAACCCGCGTCGCCCACGGCCCCCTTGGATACGAGGTCGATACCTCTATCGGCTCCTGGACTTGCGATCAGGTGGTGATCGCGACCGGGGGCTATGACAACCCGATCCTGCCGCCCTATGCCGCCGATCTGGACCCGGCGATTGCGCAGATCCATTCGGTCGACTACCGCCGCCCCAGCCAGATCCCCGAGGGCGCGACCCTGGTCATCGGCACCGGGCAATCCGGCGTGCAGATCATGGAGGATCTGGTGCGCGACGGCCGCAAGGTCCACCTCGCCGTCGGCCCCGCCCCGCGCAGCCCGCGCAAATACCGCGGCCGCGATGCGACGGACTGGCTGTACGACATGGGCCACTACGCCATCACCATCGACACCCACCCCGACCCGGTCAAGGCGCTGACCCAGACCAACCACTACATGTCGGGCCGCGACGGCGGCAAGGAGATCGACCTGCGCCGCTTTGTGGTGGAGGATGACATCTCGCTTTACGGCTCGGTCGCGGGCATGGCGGGCAGCACGATCCGCTTTCTGCCTGACCTCGCCAAGAACCTCGATGATGCGGACAAAAGCTATGTCGGCATCCGCAACGTGATCGACGACTACATCGCCCGCGAAGGCATCGACGCGCCCGAGGAACCGCCTTTCGCCAAGCTGTGGGAGCCTGCCGAGGAGGTCACCGAGATTGACGCGGCGGCGCTGGGCATCACCAGCGTGATCTGGTCGATCGGCTTCCGGCCGGATTATTCCTGGATCCATGTCGATGTCTTTGACGAACGCGGCAAGCCGAAATTCCACCGCGGCGTGACCGAGTTGCCCGGCTTTCACTTCATCGGCCTTGGCTGGCTGAACACCTGGGGTTCGGGCCGCTTCCTCGGGATTGCCGAGGACAGCCGTTACCTCGCCGATGCCATCGCCGCGCAACTGGCCGATGTGCCAGAGCTGAAGGCCGCCGAATGAGCGTGCTGGCCTTTCACCGCCCGGCCACGCCGCGCCCGGCCCCGGTTCTGGAAGAAAGGGTCCGGCTTGGCATGATGCAGCTCGCGCCTCAGGGAATTTCCGAGCAATGGATGCTGCGCTTTTGCGGCGATCAGCATTGGTCGCTGATCGCCGCTGCGATGGGGCAGGAGCGTGCGGTCTTTCGTGACGCCGAGGGTCGCCCGATCTACGCGGCCTTCTGCGCCACCGAACTGACCTTCAGCCCGCCGCAACCTGACCTTCTGGGCGTCGATGCCGTGCTCCACTCCCGCCTGTTCCGGGTAAGCGGCAGCCAGACCGGATCCATCCACCAGCTGACCGCAGGGGGTGAAGTTCTGGCTGAACTCTCGATGATCTCGACCTTCGTGGGCCATGATGCGACCGGGTCGAACCACCGCATCCTGCGCCGCCCGCCGCAGCAGGAGGCAGCACTTCCCGACGCCCCCGCCGCCTTGATGGCGCTGGCCGAAAGGTCGCGCCAAAGGGCCCGCACCCTGCGGCTGGCCCCGTCTGAGACCCTTCCTGCGGCCATGGTGACACCCAACCCGGCGCTGGATTTCAACGCGGTCGGGCTGATGTATTTCCCCGCCTTCTCCCGCCTCGCCGCTGAGGCCGACTGGGCGCTCAGCCGCAGCATGGCCCCTCTGGCCCGGCGTGAGGTGACCTATCTGGGCAACGTCAACGCCGGAGAGCCGCTTTGGGTGCAAAGCAGCCCCGGCATGGTCCGGATCGCCCGCCGCGACGGGCAGGTGATCTGCCAGCTCTTGAGCGCAGACCACTGAAGGCGCGGTTCGCCCCTTACGCCAGCAAGGCCTGAAGCTCCGGCATCGCGGCGTTCAGGGCACTGGCATAGCGGGCGATCCCGGTCTCGATCTCTGCGGCGGTGATCGACAAGGGCGGCGAGAAGGAGTTGACCGGCAGATAGGGCAACCCGCGGGTCAGAACCCCCGCCGCCATCGCATGTTTGGCGACGATCCGGTGCGGCGCGGTTCCGGCGGGGAAGGCTTTCTTCGTCGCGCGGTCGGCCACGAACTCGACCCCCGCCATCAGGCCGACGCCGCGAATGTCGCCGATGAAAGGATGATCGCCCAGTGCCCCGCGCAGGGCACCCATCAGCACAGGCTCCAGCCGTGCCGCATTGGCCACCAGATCCTCACGCTCCATCACATCAAGGTTGGCCATCGCGATGGCCGCGCCGACTGGATGGCCGGAATAGGTGAAACCATGCATGAAGGCCCCGGTCTGGGCCGAGGCGGCGTTCAGAACCTCGTAAATCCGGTTCGAGATGATCGAGGCCGACATCGGGAAATAGGCGCTGGTCAGCCCCTTGGCGAGCGAGACGATATCCGGGCGGATGCCGTAAGTGCCGCAGCCGAACCACTGGCCGGTGCGGCCAAAGCCGGTGATCACCTCATCCGCGATCATCAGGATGTCGTGCCGTTCCAGAACGGCCTGAATGGCGGCGAAATAGCCCTTGGGCGGCAGGAAGACGCCACCGGTGCCCATGACGGGTTCCGCGATGAAGCCGCCCACGGTCTCGGGGTCCTCGGCTGCGATCATCGCCTCCAGATCGGCCACCATGCGGGCGGTGAAGGCCTCTTCGCTCTCGCCCGCCTGACCATAGGCGTAGTAATGCGGGCAAGAGGTGTGCAGCACGCCGGGCAGCGGCATGTCGAAGGCCTTGTGATAGGCGGCGATCCCGGTGAGGCTGCCGCTGGCCATGGTGACCCCATGATAGGCCCCGATCCGCGAGATGATCTTCTTCTTCTCAGGCTTGCCGCGCAGGTTGTTGTAGTAGCGCACCAGCTTGTAGGCGGTGTCATTGGCATCCGACCCCGAGTTGCCAAAGAACACCCGCGCCATGTCGGACCCCGGCACCGTATCGCGGAACAGGGTCAGCAGCCGGTCGGCCAGCCGGACCGAGCTTTCGACCGAAGCGCCGCCGAACAGATGCTGATAGCTTTGCGCCTTCAGCGCCTGATAGCCGGCCTGCGCCAGTTCTTCCCGCCCATAGCCCACGTTCACGCACCACAGGCCCGCGCCAAGGTCGATCAGGGTCTGGCCCTTGGCATTGGTGACCTCGACCCCATTGGCGCTGGTATAGATGGCCGGGCCATTGGCCTGCAGATCGGCGATTGAGGTCGCCGGATGCAGCAGGCTCGCCTTGTCCATATCGGCGACGGTGTAATTGGGGGAAAGGTCCATGTGGGCTCCTACAGGGTCAGCCGGGCGCGCAGGGCTTCTACGGCACAGGCGGGGGTGGTCAGGATCGGGCAGGCGAACATCGGTTGCAGAACGGCGGCAGCGCGGGCGAGGGAGAATTGCCCCAGCACGATGGCATCCAGCCCGGTCAGATCCTTGCAGGCTTCGGCCACAAGGCGGTCATGGGTGGCGCCATCGCCCGCTTTCAAGGCGGCAAGCGCCCCCTCTGCCAACACGGGGGCAATGCTGATCTTGCGGCCCCGGGCTGCGGCCATCTGGTGCAACTCCGCCGACAGGGCGGGCAGCGAGGGCGCAAAGGTCACGACCAGGCCCAGCCGGTCGCCAAGGTCCAGCGCCTTGTCAAAAGCCGCTTCATTGGGCCGCAGCACGGGGATGGATTGCGCCTGCTTGACCGCCTCGATCGCCGGGCCGAAGGCCGAACAGGTGAAAAGGATCGCCTGCGCCTGCCCGTCCTTGCCGGTGGCGCCGGCCATGTAATCGGCAAGTGTCAGAAACCGCCCGATCATCGCGTCATCCAGCTGGCCGGCATGGGCGAGGTCGACGGCCAGCGAGGTGTCCAGCAGATCAAAGCACTGCGCCTCGGGCCAGATCTCGGCAAAGGCCTTGCGGATCGGCGGGATGGATTCCTCCAGCGCGTGGATGAGGGCGATGCGGGGGGCGTCAGACATCGGGGCGTCAGACATGGGCGCGCGCCTTCAGCGCGGCGATCAGGCCGGCGTCGCGTTCGGCCTCCAGCTCGGCAATGCTGCGGCCGGCGGCTTCTTCCGCGATGCCCGCGACGAGTTGAGCGCAGAGGTCGGGCGTCAGATCGGGCGCACCGAGGCTTTGCCAGCGGCGCTGCTGGCTCGGCCCCAGATGGGTCAGGTAATGCCCGATCCCGCCCGGCCCGCCGCCAAGGTGATAGGCCATATGCGCCCCCACCACCGACCAGCGCAGGCCGGGGCCGTTGACCAAGGCGGCATCAATCGCGCTGACATCGGCGATGCCCTCGGCCACCATATGCACCGCCTCGCGCCACAAGGCCGAGGCGAGGCGGTTGGCGATATGCCCCGTCGCCTCTTTCTTCATCCGCACCGGAACCCGGCCAATGGCGCGGTAGATGGCCTCGGCCCGGTCCAGCACGGTAGGGTCTGTGCCATAAAGCTCGACCAGCGGCACCAGATGCGGCGGGTTGAAGGGATGGGCGGTGATCAGCCGCGGCGGATTGGCCATCTGCGGTGTCAGATCCGACCAGCGCAAAGCCGAAGTAGAGGAGGCGATGATCGCCTCTGACGGGGCCAGCGCCTCGACCTCGGCATAAAGCGCCTGCTTGATGGCGATGGATTCCGGTGCATTCTCCTGAATAAACCCGGCGCCGCCCACCGCCTCTGCGAGGGTTGCCGCCACTGTCAGCTGCCCCATGGTGTTGCAGTGCTCCAGATCGTCAAGCTGCGCCAAAGGGCGCCCGACCCTTTCGGCAAAGCTGGCACGGGCGGGCTCCATCGGGTCCCATGCGGTGACCTCGAAGCCGAAATACAAAAACAGTGCGGCCCAGCTTTCGCCGATCAGGCCGCAGCCCAGAATGGCGATCTTCGGCCCGGCTGTCGCAATCCCGTTGTCCACAGCCGGCACCGGATTCTCCTGAATTGCTGATACTGCGATCGCAGTCTTACGCGGCAGCCCCGGGTGTGGCAATTCATTTCCACCAGCGGCGCTCCGCCCGCCCCGTCGGCCCACGAATAACGCGGAAATTTCGTCGCAATCGCTTGTAGAAATTTGATCAAAAACCAAGAATCCCGGCCTCTGCCCCTTGAAAATGAGATCGCATTTTGTAATGTGGCACCGCAATCACGACAGGGCACAGGAAATGACCAGCACTCCTCCCGGCGGGGCCGATCTGGCCGAAGCGCAGGCCTTTTTGGCCCGGCACCCGGATGCCCAGGCCATCGACATCATCCTGACCGATTGCCACGGCATCGGGCGCGGCAAATCGATCCGCCGGCACGAGCTGGAAAGCCTGTTCACGCAAGGCCGGGGCATTCCCGCCTCGATGTTCGCGCAGGATGTGGCGGGGGATGATGTCGAGGGGACCGGGTTGGTCCTGAATGACGGCGGCGGTGATCATCGCTGCTGGCCGCTGGCCGGGACCCTGGGCTTCATGCCCTCGACCGGGCGGGGGCAGGTGCTGATCAGCATGTTTAACCCCGACGGCACCGGCTTTGCCGCCGAGCCGCGCCATGCGCTGGTGGAGCAGGTCCAGCGCGCCCGCGCCTTGGGGTATGAGCCGATGGGGGCGCTGGAGGTCGAGTTCTACCTCGTCGACCGCGAGCGCGATGCCAATGGCAGGATGCAGCCGGCCCGCTATCCCCTGACCGGGCGGCGCAGCCTGAACACCAACACGATGTCTGTGGATGAACTCGACGAGATGTCCCCCTTCTTTGACGCCGTATACGAGGGCGCCAAGACGCTGGACCTGCCTTTGGAGGCGCTGATCTCTGAATATTCGGTCGGGCAATACGAGCTGACGATCCGCTACCGCGACCTGATGCGGGCGGCGGATGATTTGGTGATTGCCAAACGGTTGATCCGCTCGACCGCGCGCCGCTTCGGGATGGAGGCCTGTTTCATGGCCAAACCCTTCGGCACGCAGGCCGGGTCGGGGATGCACCTGCATCTGTCCCTGGCGGATCAGGCGGGGGCGAACCTGTTCGCCGACCCGGCGCCCGATACGCTGTCGCCCCTGATGCTGCAGGCGATTGCCGGGGTGCGCGGCACGATTGGCGAGACGATGGCGGTGCTGGCGCCCTTCTACAACTCGTGGCGGCGCTTTGCCTCGGTCAATTACTCGCCCGGCAATGACACCTGGGGGTTCGAGAACCGCACTGTGGCCTTGAGGGTGCCCTCCGGTTCGGCCAAGGCGCGGCATTTTGAACATCGGGTGGCGGGAGTTGATGCCAACCCCTATCTGGTGGCGGCGGTCACCTTGGGCGGGGCGCTGGCCGGGATCGAAGCCAAGGCTGACCCCGGCCCTGCGGTCGTCGGTAATGCTTACGAAAATGCCGCCCGGAACACCCTGCCACGCAGCTGGGTCGAGGCGATTGACCGGCTGGAACAGTCCGACTTCGCCCGCCGCATCCTGGGGCCGATGCTGCATCAGGGCTTTGTCGCGGTGAAGCGAGCCGAGGTGGACAGGATGGCGCGCGAAGTCTCCGAGGCGGAGTGGGCGCTTTACGGCTTCTCGGTCTAAGGCGCGAACTCGCCGTGCAGGGTCAGGAAGGCCATCCCGGCCAGAATATCCTTTGAAATCGCCTCGGCCGCCGCCTGCCGGTCGCCGGTGGCCAGGGCCGCAATCGCCTGATCGTGGAAATTCGCCGCACTCATCGTGGCGAGGCCCTTGTTCAGGTGGCGCAGGAAGGGCCCGGCGCGCAGCCACATCAGCCGGATCATCGATTGCAGCGTCTGCGAGGTGGAATAGCCGTAGATGGTGAATTTGAGCCGCTGGTTGAAATCGAGGTAATCGTCGATCGCATTTTCGGCGATCGCACGCTCCAACCCCGCCGCGCAAAGATGGAGCTCCTGAAACCCGGCCTGATCGACATTGCCGCAGGCCTGGAGCGTGGCCTCGCTTTCCAGCATGGCGCGCAAGGTCATCACCTCGCGAAAGCCGCGCAGACTGATCAAGGGCACGGAATAGGTGCCATTGGCGTTCTGCACCAAGGCGCCTTCTGCCAGCAACCGCCCCAAAGCGGCGCGAACCGGCATGTCGCTGGTGCCCAGCCGTGCGGCCAGCTTGCGCGAGGAGACCTTTTGCCCCGGAGAAAAGCCGCCGCGCATCAGAACGTCACGGATCTGGTTGTAAACGCTGTCCTGCATCGAGGACACGACAAGAGGCACCACGGCAGGATTGGCGGCGGGGCGGCTCATCATGCGGGATCTCCAAATCTCTCCATCGCGCTTTGCGCCACTTGCGCGGTGGCCGATCCGGGCCTGCGACGGCGGCAGATTAGCGCGATCAAGGGCCGCGCTCAATCACGATTGCAAATCTGCGATCGCGATTTTTGCGCAGTCCTTGGCGCGGGGCAGTTCAAAACCGGCCGAGCGCAGGCTAAGGAAGGTCCATGACGCCATAAGACCCAGGCGGGAGGGGGAGGAGCGCAGCGTGACGGATCTTTACGACTTCATCCTGAACGCGGTCTTTGCGGCCTTTCTGCGCGGCGGGCCAGACCTTCTTGCCCCGCTGAAGGATGTGCCCGGTGACATCACCCTGGCGGCCGAGGGGCTGACCTTCACGCTTCCCGCCCTGTTCGATCTGGCCCGCCACCTGCATGAGGCGGCGGGCCTGGGCGCCCTGCCGGGGGCGCGGGCCGATTATCTGCGGTTTCGCGCCGACCTTTATCGCAACCAGACCAACACCCGACTGCGCGCCCTCGGTGGCCGCGTCGTCCTCGCCGCCGGCCATGAGGATCACGACCAAAGCCTTTACCGGCTGGAGCGTCTGGAGACAGAGGCCTGACTTGTGCCGTCAGGCGGACTGCGCCAGACCGCCGATCCCGCCCCGTTGCGCGCCCATCCGGGCATAGAGCCCGCCCGCCGCCACCCCGATCAGCAGCCAGAAGATCAGCCCATGCGCCAGCGCCGCCACGGCGAAGCGCGCCGAAAGCTGGGCGGGGACCGATGAGGCCACCTCGGTCGCCAGATGCGGCGCGCCGATGGCATGGGGGGCCACGATCAGCAGAAGACCCAGAGCGGCGCGAAGCCTCGGCTGCAGGTAGGCCACTGGCAGGACCACCAGCGCCAGACCCGCGGAACTGGCAAGCACCGTGCAGACCCACCAGATCTGGCGGCTGGCGAGATCTGCCGCCACGATGCCGGGCAGTTCGGGCGGAAGGCCGAAGAAGGGCGACAGGCTGAAGGCAAAGAACCCTGCCCCGCCCCAGAGAACGCCGCTGCGCAGGGTGACCACGCCCCCCCACACCCGGAAGGCCCCGACCATCAGCATGGCAAAGCCGATTCCGGCGAAGATATTGGCGGCCAGCGTGGCCAGCGTGCGTTCAATCCCGTCTGCCGGGGCCCATTCGGTGTTCGCCTCATGGCTATGCGCCTCTTGCGGCTGGGCGGTGATGGCGTGGTCGTGGTCGTGGTCGGGCGCGGCCGTCTCATAGACCTCGGCCTCCAGGATCAGGGGCGTGGTGTAGAAAAGCTGGAAGGCGGTGGCCCCGAGACCGGCAATAACCCCGGCCAGCATGGCGATCAGCAAAAGGCGTTGCAGCATGGCATGTCCCCTTTGGTTGGCCGGTCAGGCGTAATTGGCGAAGAAGGAATACTTGCGCTCGCCCGAGACGATTTCCTCGGTCCGCTTGTCCAGCTCTTCGGCGGTGACCATGCCCTTTTCGATGGCCAGACGCTCCAGTGCGGCCAGCCATTGTTCGTAATATTCCCAGGATTTGTCATCCAGCGCGTGGCTCGCTTCCCACTCGCCGATCGACTTGATCAGGCTGGCGCGGAAGTCTTCATAGTCGATGACCTTTTCCTCGGCAAAGGCCAGCACGATGCCGAAGGCGCGGCTCTGCCAGGGTTCGTCGAACTGCAACCGGTCGCAACGCTTGGGCGGGGCGGCGAGGCTGCCCTCCAGCCCTTTGACGAAACGCGCTTCCATGCCGGTGATGTCGAGGTCTTTCATGGTCATTCCCCTTTGCTGGTTGAAAGCAAAAAAGCCCCGCTGGCCAGGGGCCAGGCGGGGCTTCGTTGCCAGACGCAGGATGCGCCGATGTGTGAAGGTGCGCGCCCGTTGGCGCAGGATCGTCTGACGAAAAGCCTAGCCGGTTCTGCCCGCAGGACAACAGGTACTGCGGTTCTTCCCCCAAGGAGGCCGGGCCGGGCGGGCGGACCACGCCGGTCTGCCCGCGTTTTCAGCATCTCCGAAAAGGCGACGCGGCGCGGTTTCATTTCACGGCCAGATTGGCGGCGAGGTATTCCTTCAGAACCGAGGCGCCGATGGTGTATTTCGGGTCCACCATATTGCCGACCCGCAACTTTCCGGCCTGAGTCAGGAAGAAATAGGCCTCGTACTTGTCCCAGCCGTAGTCATCCACCATCCAGCGGATCAGTTCGCGGTAGGCGATGCGGGCGGCATCCTCCAGGGGGCGGGCCGAGCCGAGGGTCATGATGAAGGTCTCGTTCTCCAGCCGCGGCCAGGCGATGCGGTGGTTCTTGATCAGGTCGATCTGGATCGTGACGGTGGCGGGGATTTCGACCGCCGTGCCGCAGAGCTCGCCGTCTCCCTGTGTTGCATGGCAATCGCCAAGATAGACATAGCCGCCCTCCTTCAGCACCGGGAAATAGACGATGGCGCCGGGGGCAACGTCAGGCACATCCATATTGGCGCCCCAGTAGTCGGGCTGCAGGGCCGAGACGGCTTCGATCTCGGGACTGACGCCGAGGGTGCCGATGAAGGGCTCGTAGGGCAGGGTGATGCGGTCGTTGAACTGGATGCCGGCCTCGGTGACGTTCATCTTGATGACCATCTCGGGCAGCGGATCGTTCAGCATCGCGGTCGTGGCGGTGCCGACCAGCCCGCCGAACTCCGAGAGGAGTGCGGCCGTCCCCACAGGCTGCGGCCCGCGCGGCAGGATCGAATGGATGCGCACGGCGATCACATCGCCCTTGTCGGCGCCCTCCACATGGATCGGGCCGTTCTGCGGGTTCAGGAAGGGCACGTTCAGGGTTTCGGAGGGGATCGAATGGATCGTCTCGATCCGGCCCTCGAAGGCATCATGGGTTTCGGCCACCACGATGTCGCCGGGCTTGATATGCAGCACCGGCTTGGCAAAGGGGCCGTAAACGTAATGGTAGGTGCCTTGAACCTCTTCGGTCAGGTGATGGGTCTTGCCCGGAACGCCCTTTGCGACGCCCGCGCGTGCCATCCACGAGTCCTTGATCCAGTCCATGACGGTCTCCTTCATTCTCAATGCTTTGGTTCTGGAGTGCGGGGGCGCTTGGCCCCGGGTTTCGGCCGCCCGCTGTCGCGCAAGGGCACCAGCGTTCCGGCCTGGGCGATCTGGGCGCAGAGGGTCTCGACCGTGATCTGACGGTTCATCGCCTCGGAGCGCAAAAGCTCGTAGGCGGCTTCGGGGTCGATGCGCAGGCTGGCCTGCACCAGGTTGATGGCAATCAGAACCGAGGGGCGGGCTTTCATCCGCCGGTTCAGCTCTTCGATCCGGCCTTTCAACTCGGCCTTGTAGGCAAAGTCGTGGAAAGCAATGGCAAGTGCGCTGAAAATCCCGTTTACGCCCAAAGGCTTGACCAGATAAGCCGAAGGCATCTGCGCCAGCGCCCATTGGATGCGCCCCGGCGCTTCCGAGCCCATCAGCGCGATCAGCGGCACCGGCGCCTGCCCGGCAGGCCAGCCAAACAGCCCGTCATAGCCCCGGTCGGCGTCAAAGAAGATCAGATCGAAACCCGCGGCCGACACCGCCTCGACCGGCCAGCGCAGTTCGGCCTGCACGCCCAGGCGTTTGAGCTGTTCGCTCAACACCGTCATGTTGCCGCTCGGCGGGTGCAGGATCAGCACCCGGCAGCCAAGGAAGTTGTGCAGCGGGCGACGCGTCATTGCAGCACCCGTAACCTGGCGTGGAAGCTGGCATGGGGCGACCAGAGCGTGGTGGCCGCCTTCTTGCTGTCGATCAGCTGCAACGGGTCGAAGTCGACGAGATAGGGGTCGGGTCGCACCGGCGCGGGCGCCGCCTCCAGGATGTCGAACTGGCCGGTGGCGTTGGACAGGCCGATCGAGGGCGTCAGGTAGCAATGGTTGTTGTTGCCGTCGACCCAGATGCTGCCCTGGGGCGCGTCAAACTGCACGTCAAAGAGCGCGCGCTTGACCGGCTCGATCGCCTCCGACCCGGCGGCGTGCAGCGCCAGCGCCAAAAGGTGGCAGGCGTTGAAGGCGGCCTCGGCATCGGCAGAGGTCACCCATTCCGCCCCATAGCGCGCCTTGTAAGCGGCGATGAAGGCGCGGTTCTGTGGCGTGTCGCGCGACTGGAAATAGACGCTGGAGGCGATGTGCCCGCGCGCCGAAGCGGGGCTGAGGCGGGCCAGTTCAGGCTCGGACAGGGTGCTGCTGCAGACTGGCATCCTTTCCGGCGACAGGGCCGGATCCTCGCCCCGCGCCGCACACAGGACGCGCATGAAGGTCTCGCTCGACACGCCGATCAGCGAGCTGAAGATATAGGAGGGTTTCAGGCGGATGATCTCTTCCACGATGCCCGCGACATCTTCGGACCCGATCGGCAGGTAACGCTCGCTGATCACCGAACCGCCGCAAGCCGTGACGCTTTCGCGCAGGATCCGGTTGCTTTCCCAGCCCCAGATGTAGTTCGACCCGACGCAATAGGCCTGATCGCCGAAATGGCCGATCATGTAGGACATCAGGGGCACGATGTGCTGGTTGGGCGAGGCACCGGTGTAGATGACATTGGTGCAATGCTCGAACCCCTCGTAATGTGAGGGATACCACAACAGGCCATCGTATTTCTCGAAGACCGGGATCACCTCTTTCCGGCTTGAGGAGGTGTAGCAGCCGATCACATGGCGCAGGGTGCCGCTGCTCAGCAGGCCCTGGCAGATCGTGACATAGTCCTGCAGATCCCCCGCCGGGTTGCGGATCACCGGCACCAGTTCAAAATCGAAACGCGGGTCGGCGTTGACCTGCGACAGGGCAAGAAGCGCGCCGTTCTGCAGCTCTTGCCCGATGGCCGCATAGGGGCCCGAGGTTGAAAAGACGACACCGACATTGATCTGGCGCTTGGACGACATGGCATTCCTCGGACTGTACGGGGGGTGGGGCGGCGGGCCGGAACCCGCCGCGCCCTTGGTCAATGGGCTTCACGGGTCTGGCGCGGGCCGTTGCCGAACAGAAGGTCCGATCCCTTGGCCGAGGCGAAGGCAAAGCAGGCCCCCAGCACCATCGAGACCGGCACCACGATGTAGGAGCTGAGGAAACTGGCCGACAACAGCGCCTCGGCGGTGAAGCGGTCGGGCGTTTGCAAGAGATAGGCGAAGGTCGCGGCGTAACCAAAGGTCGTGCCCGGGATCGAGGCGAAAAGCGGGATGTTCGCCGCCAGGATGTAGAGCGCGATTGAGAGGGCCACGACCAGCGCAGGCCAGACCGATGGCCCGAAGACCGCGCCCAGCGGCACAGTGGCGATCACCACGGCGGTGGTCGAGGCGACGAAGACCCCGAAAGCGTTGCAAATCACCGTGGTGCGGAAGGCAGCAACATCGCCGCCGATCGCAACGAAACAGGCCCAGGCGACGAAGGCGGCCCAGATCAGGATGGTGCCGACGCTCAGAAACAGCCAGGTGGCGGCAAAGCCGCACAGGGCCACACTGATCGCCAGGGACGTAATTCTCGACATGTTGCTCTCCCTGTGGGTTGGGCGGCTGGCCCGAAGGCAGGCCTGTTTTCGCGTGACGGCAAAGCCGGGGCGGGGGCTGAAGGACCGTCCGCCGTGCGAGGTGAATGGATCAGATGGCCCCCCGCCTACGGCAAGGCGGGGGGCCCAGGGCGCGCCTCAGTGGCAGGGGAAACCGATGGCGTGCCTTGTGTCATGCGCGGCATTGTGGGCCAGCGAGGTATTGGCCAGACCGACGCCGAAGACGAAGACGCTGCCAACGGCAAACAGCGTCAGCGCCGATTTCAGGCGCTCCGACAGGGCGGCCGGTGCGGCGCGGTCGAGCGAGAGGGTTCCGTGAGACATGGGATTTCCTTTCTGATGCCCGGTCCGCAAGGGACCGGAGGGGGCTCAGTGAACGGTGACGACGTCGAGACCCTGCATGGCCTCGGTCGAGATGAGGTCGGCGAGCTTCTCCTCGCTCCAGCCCTCGGTGCCTTCGGGGCGCTGGGGAATGACGAAGAAGCGGATCTGCGCGCTGCTGTCCCAGATTTCGATCTTGGTTCCGGGGGCGAGGGTGACGCCGAATTCCTGAAGCACCTCGCGCGGTTCGCGCACGATGCGGGCGCGGAAGGCCGGGTCCTTGAACCAGTAGGGCGGCAGACCCAGAAGCGGCCAGGGCCAGCACGAGCACAGGGTGCAGGTCACGATGTGGTGGACCGATTTCGTCGATTCCACCGCCATCAGGTTCTCGCCCTCGATCCCGTCGCGGATGCCCAGCTCGGCGATGGCCGCGTTGCAGTTCTCCAGGAGGCGCGCCTTGAAGGCGGGGTCGACCCAGGCCTTGGCCACGACCTTGGCACCGTTGAACGGGCCCATCTCGGTGTCGAAGAAGTTGATGACGCGATCGACCGTGTCCTGGCCGATCAGGTTCTTTTCGCGGAACAGCGATTCCAGCGCCTTGGTGCGCGCCGCGTAATAGGATTCGGTTTCCCGCAGGTCGTGGTGATGCCCGTCATGATCGTCATGCATTTCAGATTTCCTTGGCTTTGGGTTTTAAGGCGAGGCGGGGGAGCTAATTCCGCGCGCCCGGATTTTTGCGGGGATCAGGCCGATTCCAGATAGGTCTCGAAGACTTCGCTATAAAGCGTGTCCTTGGTGTCCGGACGTTCGGGCCAGATATCGCGCGTCATGAATTTGACGCGGTAAATCGGTTGCGGGACGCTGATGGAATCGGTCGGCACCGCATCGGTGTAGAGCACGGCCTTGGGGTACACCTCGTCCACCACGCCAACCTTGTTGCGCAGATAGCCGATCAGGCGGGTGTGCACGGCCGAGGCGGGGTCGAGCACGCGGACCCGCTGGCCGACCTTGTAGACCGGGTTGATCGCCACATCGCGGTAGGGGTTGTCGCCGGTGTACATGTAGTCGACGACGGCCTGGGTGACCTTGGGATTGCCCTTGGCCGGCAGCGGCGCGTCGGGATTCTTCAAGTAATGCTCGGTCAGCGCGTCGAGCTCTTCCTTGTTGATGTAGTTGCGCTCGATCAGGAAGGCGCACATGCCGCCCAGCCATTTGATGTAGTAGCGGAATTTGAAGTAGTCCAAGGGGTTCATCCCCTCGGCCTTGACGCGCAGATGCGGCCAGGCCCAGATGCCGGTGCCCATCATGCACATGTGAACGCCGAACAGCCGCTTCTCCCAGTCCTGGACAAACACGCGCTTTTCGGTACTGACCGGACCTACATTTTCGAGGCCGCCCAAAAACTGTTGCAACTTCATCGTCGCCACTCCCCATTGAGCAAAAAAAAAGCCCTCGTGATCCAGCGGATCAAGAGAGCTACGTTGCCTGGCGCGATGTCTGCGCCTATTTTCAGGAGCATTCCAACTCCTGCCCTCATGGTGGGCATATTAAGACTTGCAGCGCAACAGGAAATTTCCGCTTGAAACGCGGCTTTGGCTTGAGGCGGGAATTTTGCCGGATTTGCGGGTTTTGCGCCCAATAATTGCGCAGCTTCCACATGCAGCCAAGGCCCGGCGCGGGTTTGCACAGGGTTTTGCCGGGGTGCCGTGCCGTCCGCCCCGCTTGGAACCCAAGCCTGCCCAGGGCTTGATTCGCCCCGGGCTTTGGCGGCGCGCGCGATCAGCCCTCGTTCAGGATCGCGGCCAGTTCGGCGATGTTGCGCACCTGCATCTTGGCCATCACCCGGCTGCGGTGGACCTCGACGGTACGCATGGCGATGCCCAGGCTGTCGCTGATCTGCTTGTTCAACAGGCCCTGCAGGATCAGCCGCATCACCTCGGCCTCGCGCGGCGACAGCGAGGCGAGGCGCATCTCGACCTCTTGCCGTTGGCCGGATTTGCGCATCCTGTCGGCATGGGCGGCCATTGCGTTCAGCGCGACATCGACGATCTGGTTGTCGTTGAAGGGCTTTTCGATGAAGTCGAAAGCCCCGGCCTTCAGCGCCTGCACCGCCACCGGCACATCGGCGTGGCCGGTCAGAAAGATGACCGGCGTCTTCGACCCGGCGGCGATCAGGCGGTCAAAGACCTCGGGGCCGGAGAGGCCCGCCATCCGCACATCCAGGATAAGGCAGGCGCAGTCGGCCTGCGGCCAGGCGGCCAGAAAATCCTCGCCCGAGGGCCAGCCACGGGCCGCGATGCCCCGCGAAGCGAAAAGAAAGCCCAAGGCGTCGCGGATCGTCTCTTCGTCATCGACGATATGCACGGTTCCGGTCATTCCGCAGCCCTTTCCGAGAGTGTCTGGCCTTCCGGCAGCACGACGCTGAACACCGTGCCGCTGGTCGGGCCGGCGCGGTGCGTCAGCTGCCCGCGGTGCAGTTCGATGATCGAGCGGCAGATGTTCAACCCCATCCCCATCCCCTCGGCCTTGGAAGAGGTGAAGGCGTCGAACAGCCGGTCGCGGATCTCTGGCGCGATGCCGGGGCCCTGGTCGGCCACTTCGATGACGGCCTTGCCATCGGGGCCAGAAAACAGGCTGACGGTCAGCTGGTCACCCCGGCGTGGGGCGGTAGCCATCGCCTCCATCCCGTTGCGGATCAGGTTGATCAGCACCTGTTCCAGAAGGATGCGGTCGGCCATCACCGGGCCGACCTCGGCCAGATCGGCCACCAGACGCACCCGGTTCTCGCGCGCATCGGCGGCGAGAAAGCCGAGCGTCTCATGCACCACATCGGCCAGCTGCACGGGTGAAAACCGCGGCTCGCGCTTTTTGACGAAATCCTGGATGCCGCGGATGATCTGCCCGGCACGGCGAGCCTGGATCTGCATCTTCTCAAAGGCCTGACGCAACAGGCCCATGTCGGGCCTTTCCTGCTGCATCAGGTTCATGCCGCCCGCCGCATAGCTCGCAATCGCCGAGAGGGGCTGGTTCAGCTCATGCGCCAGGGTCGAGGCCATCTCGCCCAGGGTCACCAGCCGCCCGGTGCGGGCCAGGCTTTCATCCTGCGCCCGGGCCAGCCGCGCAGCCCTTTTGGTTTCGGTGATGTCGATGACCGAGCCCATCCAGCCCCGGTGCTTGCCCTGCGCGTCGATCAGCGGCGCCTCGTAGACCTGCACGTCGATATCGGCGCCGTCGCGGCGGCGAAAGCGCGTCTCGAAAGCCTGAGGCTCGGCCCCGCCGGCGTTCAACGCGCGTTGGCGGGCCAGCGTTTCCTCCAGCCGGTCGGGCGACCAATAGGGCATCGGCATCGCGCGGCCGACCAGATCGGCAGCGGACCAGCCGACCAGATTGCAGAAGGCCGAGTTGACGTAAAGGATCCGCCCGTCGTGGTCCTTGGCGCGCAGGCCAACGGTCAGGCTGTCTTCCATGCTGCGGCGAAAGGCCATCTCGCCGCGCAGGCGCAGCTCGGCATGGCGGCGGCGGCTGGCGTTGCGGTAAAGCGCCAGCAGCGCCATGATGGCAAAGGCGGCGAGGCCGACAATCGTGGCCACGATCAGCGTGTTGGCGAATGCGGCGGGGGCGGCATAGGGCGCGATGCTGAGCACGCTGCCGCGCAGGGGCGGATCGAAGCTGATGCTGTGGCCTGCCACCCCGGGGTCGGGCGGGCGCTGGGCACGTTCGGCCAGGATGCGGTCATCCTCGCCCATCAGGCGGACGGCATATTGCTCGGTGATCCACCAGGGGATGTGGCGTTCCAGAAGCAGCGGCAGCGAGATCGTCACCGCCACCAGCACGCCATTTTCCTGCGGGCGGATGGCGAAGGTGACGTGATCTTCGGCAATCTTGCCATAGACCGGCCGGGTCGAGATCACGCCCTTGCCCATCATCTGCGCCACGAGCTGCGGATCCGTCGGGGCGGAGCGCCCGGGCACCGCGTGGGTCATCCGGCCCTGTGCGTCGAACCAGACGACCGAGACCACCTCGGGGTTTCCAGCGACATGCAGGCGGGCGCGGGTTTCGGACAGGTCGCGCGCGGTGCCGCCGATTTCATCCAGCGCCATGCGGATCGCCATGTCCTCGTCCACCGCCAGCTGAAAGCGCAGGGTCTGTTCGACCCAGAGCGCGTCGGTGGCCAGCTTGGTGCTGGCGCGTTCGGCATCGGTGCGGTTGACCAGCCAGACCAGCGTGCCGACCAGCACCAGGAGCGCCACGATGGCCACCAGCGGGATCACCGACAGAAGATCAATGCGGCGCGGCTGCGACAGGGCATTGACCGCCCAAGGGTCATCGCCCGGACGTTCGGCCCCCGGCGAAACGGGGGCTTGCCTGCTGCTTGCGCCGGTATCCTCCCCCGGCTCCCCCCTGGTCACGCGGCTGTCCCTCCTGACAGTGCGGCGGGCTCTCTTCGGCCCTTTCCGCCTCAAGCCTATTGCGGAAACCCACAATAGCGAAAGGGAAAGATTGCTGGCAATGAGATAGGCAATCTGCCGGGAGGGCAGAGTTTGGAGGAGAACACCATGTTGACACGCCGCCTTTTGGGCCGCCTTGCCGCAGCCACCGCCCTGTCTCTGACCTTCGCCGTGCCGGCCTTTGCCGAGCCGATCGTCATCAAGTTCAGCCATGTCGTCGCCCCCGATACCCCCAAGGGCAAGGGCGCCGCGAAGTTCGCCGAACTGGCCGACCAATACACCAAGGGTGCCGTCAAGGTTGAGGTCTATCCCAACAGCCAGCTCTACAAGGACAAGGAAGAGCTCGAGGCCCTGCAGCTGGGCGCTGTCCAGATGCTCGCCCCCTCGCTCGCCAAGTTCGGCCCGCTCGGCGCGCAGGAATTCGAAGTTTTCGACCTGCCCTATATGTTCTCGGGCTATGACGCCTTGCACAAGGTCACCCAGGGTCCGGTCGGCAAGGAGCTTCTGGGCAAGCTGCAGGACAAGGGCATCACCGGTCTGGCCTTCTGGGACAACGGCTTCAAGATCATGTCGGCCAACAGCCCGATCAACACGCCCGACGACTTCCTGGGCCTGAAGATGCGCATCCAGTCCTCCAAGGTGCTGGAGGCCGAGATGAACGCGCTGGGCGCCGTGCCGCAGGTCATGGCCTTCTCGGAGGTCTATCAGGCGCTGCAGACCGGGGTTGTCGATGGCGCGGAAAACCCACCGTCGAACATGTATACCCAGAAGATGAACGAGGTGCAGAAATACGCCACGATCTCCAACCACGGTTACCTGGGCTATGCGGTCATCGTGAACAAGAAGTTCTGGGATGACCTGACCCCGGAAATCCGCGCCGAGCTGGAAAAGGCGATGGATGAGGCAACCGTCTATGCCAATGGCATCGCCAAGGAAGAGAACGACAAGGCCCTAGCCGCGATGAAGGCCGCCGGCACGACCGAGTTCCACGAGCTTTCGCCGGAAGAGCTGGCCAAGTGGAAAGAGGCGCTTGCCCCGGTGACCGAAGAGATGACCAGCCGGATCGGTGCTGACACGATTGCCGCCGTCAAGGCCGCTGCGGGCGAATAAGCCCACCCGGGGCGCCCTGGCGGTCACCGCCGGGGCTGCCCCACCCCCATCCCCCCAWTCGCCACGAGGTGTGCCATGTTGCGCTTGCTCGACCGGCTGGAAGAAGTCCTGATCGCCTCGCTCATCGCGGTGGCGACGCTTCTGATATTCCTGTCCGTCACCCACCGTTATTCCTTAGGCCTTCTGGCCGACCTTGTCGGCTTCACCAAAAGCCACGGCTGGCTCGGCCTGTCGGCCAGTGTCAAATCGGCCTATTTCGGGCTGCGTTCGGTCAACCTGGTCTGGGCGCAGGAGCTGACCATCGTCCTCTTCGTCTGGATGGCCAAGTTCGGCGCGGCTTACGGGGTGCGCACCGGCATCCACGTCGGCATCGATGTGGTGATCAACCGGCTGGAGCCGCGCAAGCGGGCGGGCTTCGTGATGTTCGGCCTGCTGGCCGGGATCACCTTCACCGGCATCATCGCGGCGCTGGGGGCGAATTTCGTCTGGGACATGTATCACGGCTCGGCCACCTCGCCCGATCTGGAGGTGCCGATGTGGATCATCTACCTCGCTATCCCGCTTGGCTCCTCCTTGATGTGCTTCCGCTTCCTCCAGGTGGCCGTGGCCTTCGCCCGCACCGGAGAGTTGCCGCATCACGACCATGGCCATGTCGACGGGTTGGACGAAGTGGGCGATGCGATCACCGACAGCGACCTGACCCCGCATACCCCCGGAAAGGACCGCTGAAATGGACGCTTTGCTGATTTTTGGCGGGCTGATTGCCCTGATGCTGACCGGCATGCCGATCTCCATCGCGCTGGGTCTGACGGTTCTGGTCTTCCTCTTCACCATGACCACCGTACCCATCGACACCGTGGCGCTGAAACTCTTCACCGGCATCGAGAAGTTCGAGATCATGGCGATCCCCTTCTTCATCCTCGCCGGCAACTTCCTCACCCATGGCGGTGTCGCCAAGCGGATGATCAACTTTGCCACGGCCATGGTCGGCCATTGGCATGGCGGTCTGGGTTTGGCCGGGGTCATCGCCTGTGCCCTGTTCGCCGCCGTGTCGGGGTCTTCGCCGGCAACGGTCGTGGCCATCGGTTCGGTCATCCTGCCTGCCATGGTGGCGCAGGGCTTCCCCAAGCAGTTCGGCGCCGGTGTCATCACCACCTCGGGCGCGCTGGGCATCCTGATCCCGCCGTCCATCGTGATGGTGATGTATGCAGTGGCGACCTCGGGCATGCAGGTCACCGGACCCGACGGCCAGATCGTCGACTCCGCCTCGGTCGGTGAGCTCTTCATGGCCGGCGTGATCCCGGGCCTGCTGCTGGCTGGCTTCCTCGCCTTCACCACCTGGAACCGCGCCCGCAAGTTCGGCTTCCCGCGCCTGCCGAAAGCCAACTTCGCCCAACGCTGGACGGCCTTCCGCGAGGCGATCTGGGGCCTGTTGCTGATCGTCGTTGTCATCGGCGGTATCTACACCGGCATCTTCACCCCGACCGAAGCCGCCGCGATGAGCGCCGTCTACGCCTTCGTCATCGCCGTCTTCGTCTACAAGGACCTGAAACTGTCCGACGTGCGCCGGGTGCTGCTGCAATCGGCCAACATGTCGGCGATGCTCTTGTACATCATCACCAATGCGATGCTGTTCAGCTTCCTGATGGCGCATGAGAACATCCCGCAAGCCCTGGGCGAGTGGATGGTCAACGCGGGCCTGTCGTGGTGGATGTTCCTGATCGCGGTCAACATCATCCTGCTGGTGGCCGGCAACTTCATGGAGCCCTCCTCCATCGTCCTCATCATGGCGCCGATCCTGTTCCCGGTGGCGGTGAAGCTCGGCATCGACCCCGTCCACTTCGGCATCATGATCGTGGTCAACATGGAGGTGGGCATGTGCCACCCGCCGGTCGGCCTGAACCTCTACGTTGCCTCGGGCATCACCAAGATGGGGATCACCGAGCTGACCGTGGCGGTCTGGCCCTGGCTCTTGAGCATGCTGATCTTCCTCGTGCTGATCACCTATGTCCCGGCCATCTCCCTCTTCCTGCCGCATCTTCTGGGCATGCACTGAGGCTCATTGCCTGCAACGAACCCGGGCGCGGCAGCACTGCCGCGCCCGAAGTCATTTCAGGCGGTGCGGGATTTCAGCAGGTCGCGCAGGATCACCGCACTTTGCGCCGCACCATCGACGCGGATCTGCAGCGCCTGGCGCGGAAGTGGGCGGGCGATTTCGTTCCGGATCGCCTCGGCCAAGGTCGCGGCGGTCAGGTCGGCTTCGGGGATGCTCCTCGTGCGGCCAATCGCCTCCAGCTTTTCGGCGCGGTCGCTTTGTTCCGTCTCGCCATCGGCGGCATAGGGCACCAAGAGGGCATGGCACCCCGCCATCAGGATATCGGCCACCGTGTTATACCCGGCCTGCGAGACGGACAGCCGTACCCCCCGCATCAGACTGGCCAGATCGCGGCGAAACCGGGTGAGGGTGACGTTGGAGGAAAGGTCCGCCGCCATCGCATCATAATCGGCCTGCGGCAGGTTCGGCCCGGTAATCACGCACCAGCGCTGCAACTCCGGCAGAAGCCGCGCCGCGCCAAGCGCCGCCGTGATCAGCCCGCGCCCCGCAGCCCCGCCGCCCGCCGAGACCAGCACGTCAAACTGTTCCGAAGGTTCGGGTGGCGCCGGCGGGCAGACGAGGCCGCTGTAGCTGACCTTGTCGACGATCTGGTCGGCCAGCGCGAAACTGTCGCCCAAGGCCGCGAAGGAGGGGTCGCCATGCACAAGAACCCGGTCAAAGGCGCGGCGGACCAGCGCCACTGTCTCCTCATCCCGCCCGGGCTTGCTGCGCCTTTGCAGGATGTCGCGGACGGAAGACACCAGAACCGGGCGCGGCGTGGTGGCCTCGATGGCCTCGATCAGCGGCAGCAGTTCGAAGCGCACCTGCCTGCGGCCAAAGGGAAAGGCCTCCAGCATGACGATATCGGGTTTGGCGTCGCGATACGCCCGCAAAAGCATGTCCCGGCGGGCGTCCAGATAGGCCGCATCGGCGGGGGCGCCGGTTTCGGTCATGAGGCCGGCGAAGGCGCCATCGGCCACGGCAATCGGCGGCAGGGCGATATGGGGAATGCCGGGCGAGGGGAAGCCCGGCACCGGCAAGCCGCCGGTCACGAGCGTGACGGTAAAGCCCTCGGCGATCAGCGCCTGTGCGACGCGGCTGGCGCGGGCCAGATGGCCGATGCCCAGAAGGTGCTGGACATAGAAGAACACCGAGGGAGAGGTCATGCTTTGATGCCTTCTGACGCGAAAAGATCGACCAGTTGGGCGATGCTGTGGTGATAATCCATCGTGCCGCGCACCCGCGCCTCGGCCGCCGCGCCATAGGTATGGCGCAGGGCGGGGGAGGTGATGGCCGTCTGCAAGGCTGTGGCAAAGGCTTCCGGGTCGTCGGGCGGGGTCAGCCAGCCGTTTTCGCCAGAGGTGAACAGTTCCGGGATGCCGGAAATGGCGGTGCTGACGCAGACAAGGCCCTGGCTCGCCGCCTCGACCAGCACATTGGGCAAGCCATCGCGGTCGCCATCCTCGGTGATCCGGCAGGCCAGCGCGAAGAGGTCGGACTGGCGATAGGCCGCCAGAACCTCGGATTGTTCGACAGCACCCTGCCAGGTCACACGATCGGCGATGCCCAGATCCTCGGCCAGCTTTTGCAGCGTCTCACGCTCGGCCCCGCCGCCGAGATGGGTAAAGCGCCAGTGCAGGCTCTGCGGCAGCAAGGCCAGCGCGCGCAGCAGGATGTCATAGCCCTTCTTCGGCACCGCCCGCCCGACGCTGACAATCCGCACCGGTTGGGCGGGATCGCTGCCATCGCGGGCCGGGCGAGCGTCCGTGAAGGGCGGAAAGCGTTCGAGGTTGAGGCCGTGGTAGCTCAGATGCACCCGGGTCGGGTCTTGCGCCAGCGTTTGCAAGTGATCATGCCCCGAGGCGGTGCAGGTCACGGCCCAGCGGGCGCGCCCCAGCTTGGCCGAAAGCTCCCAATCCGGGGAGGTCCAGATGTCCTTGGCATGGGCGGAAACGGTCCAGCCCATCCCCATGATCCGCGCCGCATAATCCGCCACGGAAGCCGGCGTGTGGATGAAATGCGCATGCAGCCAGACCCCGCCCGCCGGCCATTCGCCCACCAGCACTGCGGCCTGACCAAAGCGGCGCAGGCGGTTCGGGCTCGGGTCGCGCAGAAGGTCGCCCAGAAAGCCGCGCAGCGTGGGCCAGAAGCCGGGGCGCCGCAGTGCCGCCCACAGCCCGCGCAGCACGCGCAGGGGTTCCTGATACAGATATTCCGGCAGATAGAGCAGATCAGCCGCGATCTCGTCATTCACGGCATGGCGCTTCTTGTCGGTCGGGTGGCGGAGCGAGACGATCACCAGCTCCAGCCCCGCCAGCTCCAGCCCACGCAGTTCCTGGGCGATGAAGGTTTCCGACAGGCGGGGATAGCCTTTGACGACGACGACAAGCCGGGGCCGGGGGGCCGCAGCCGCGCTCACTTTACCAACCGGAGATTTCCAATCCGTTCGGCGCGGGCGCGCAGATCGTCGCCCACCAGCCGCGAGATATTGGTGAGACCCTCCAGCTGCAGCCCGGGGGCGGCATCGGACGGCCGTTTGCGCCGCGGCAAGGCGCGCAGGGCGGCGGCCATGCGGGCGGGGTCGGCGGCCTCTTCCGGCAGAAGCATCTCGATCATGCCGAGTTCGGCGGCGCGGGTGGCGCGCAACAGCTGTTCTTCGCGCGGCATGGTGCGCGGCACGATCAGGGCGGGTTTGTCGAAAGACAGGATCTCGCAATAGGTGTTGTAGCCGCCCATCGCCACCACCCCGGACGAGCCTGCGATCAGCTCCTCCATCCTTGTGTCGAATTCGATCACCTCGACCTGGGGGATGGCCTCGCCCTTGCGCAGGAATTCGGCCCTTTGCTCGGCGGGCATATAGGGGCCAAGGACGACAAGGGATTTCTGTTCCAGCGTGGGGTCATGCTGATAGGCGTTCAGCACGTCGTCGATCAGTTCGGCGCCATCGCCGCCACCGCCGGTGGTGACCAGAAGATAGTCGCTGTCGCGGCGCTGGGTCGAAAGCTTCTCCTGCGCCGAGCGGCGTTGCAGGAAGCCCACGAATTCCATCCGGTCGCGCACCGATTGCGGCACGTCCAGCCCGGAGAGCGGGTCGTAAAAGTCGGGCGGACCATAGACCCAGATGTGATCATACATCCGGTCGATCTTGTTCATCACATCGTTGCGCTTCCATTCCGCATCCAGCAGGCGCGGCGCGTCCATCACCTCGCGCAGGCCCAGAACCAGCGTGGTGCCGCGCGCTTTCAGGAAAGCCAGAGTCTCTTCGATCTCGCCGCGCAGGCCCATCGGCTCCTTGTCGACGATGAAGATGTCGGGCTCGAACGTCTCGGCGGTATGGCGGATGATCGAGCGGCGCATCTTGATCGTGTCCTGCACGTCGATATGTTCGGACAGCGAGGTATATTCGCCATTGCGCAGCTTGATCACGCTGGGGATTTTCACGAAGTCGACCCGGGCGCGGTAGTCGAAAGCCCCGGCGATCTGCGAGCCGGAGATGATCAGCACCATCAGGCCGCTGTATTCCTGCACCAGCGCATGGGCGATGGTCCGGCAGCGCCGCAGATGCCCCAGCCCGAAGGTGTCGTGGCTGTACATCAGGATCCGTGCGTTATCCAACGGGTGCTTCATTCACTCTTCCTCGGTCCGGACGGCTGAAGGTCGCCAGCCAATATCGCTAACATGGGTTGAAGTCACTCATGTATAAGGGTCGGCGGCATCGCGTAGCCCGTCCCCCAGGAAATTGAAAGCCAGGATCACCGCGATCACAGGAATGACAGGAAACATCAACCAGGGGTAAAGGGCTATGATGTTGACGCTGCGCGCCTCGGTCAGCAGGATGCCCCAGCTGGAGATGGGGGCGCGCAGGCCAAGCCCCAGGAAACTCAGCGCGGTTTCCCCCAGGATCATCCCCGGAATGGTCAGCGTGGCCGAGGCGATCAGGTGCGACATGAAGCCGGGGATCATGTGGCGCCGGATGATCCGGGCGCTGCCCGCCCCCATCAGCCGCGCGGCCAGGACGTAATCCTCCTCGCGCAGCGCCAGGAGTTTCGAGCGTACCCCGCGCGCCAGGCCGGTCCAGTCCAAGAGGCCGAGGATCAGCGTGATGCCGACATAGACGAGGATCGGGCTCCAGGTCACCGGGATGATCGCGGCCAGGGCCATCCAGAGCGGGATCGAGGGGATGGATTGCAGAACCTCGATCACCCGCTGGGTGATCGCGTCAAACCAGCCGCCATGATAGCCCGCCAGGCCGCCGATCACGATGCCCAGGATGAAGCTCATCGCCACGCCGAAGATGCCGATGGTCAGCGAGATGCGGGCGCCATAGATCATCCGCGACAGAACATCACGGCCCAGCCGGTCGGTGCCCAGAAGGAAGAACTGGCCATCCTTGGCCGGGCAGACCAGATGCAGGCTGGCCGGGATCATGCCCCAGAACTTGTAGGCGTCGCCCTGGCAGAAGAAGCGCAGCTTCTGCACATCCGCGGTGTTGTCGGTGTAGACCCGTTGCAGCGAGACCATATCCAGCGTCTGGCTGCGGCCATAGACGAAGGGGCCGACGAAGGCGCCATCGTGGAACAGGTGCACGGCCTGTGGCGGGGCATAGATAAAGTCGATGTTGCGGGCCTGCTGGCTGTAGGGGGCCAGGATCTCGCTGATCAGGATCGAGGCATACATCACCAGAAGGAAGATGCCGCAGGCCAAGGCCACCCTGTGCTTGCGGAACTGCCACCACATCAGGCGCAGCTGCGAAGCCTCGGACATCTTGCTTTTCGCCACGGCGGCGTTTTCCGCCTCGTTCGGGTCAAACGGCGCGTCCGAGACGAAATGCTCCATCGGCGCGCCGGGCGCGGGCAGGGAAGAGGGTTTGTCCAGCATGTCACCACTCATCGCGAGCTTCCTTTGCCCAATCGGATCCGCGGGTCCAGCATCGTCAGCGCGATATCCGAGACCAGAACCCCGATCACGGTCAGGAAGGCCAGGAACATCAGGAACGACCCCGCCAGATACATGTCCTGACTTTGCAGCGCGCGGATCAGCATCGGGCCCGTGGTCTCCAGCGAGAGAACGATGGCCGTGACCTCGGCGCCCGAGATCATCGCCGGCAGGATGGACCCGATGTCAGAGATGAAGAAGTTCAAGGCCATCCGCAGCGGGTATTTCACCAGAACCTTGAAGGGATGCAGGCCCTTGGACCGCGCCGTGACGACATATTGCTTGTGCAGCTCGTCCAGCAGGTTGGCGCGCAGCCGCCGCACCATCGCCGCCGTACCCGAAGTGCCGATGATCACCACCGGAATCCAGATATGCGACATGATGGAGGTGAACTTGGGCCAGCTCATCGGTTCGTTGAGGTACTGGGTATCCATCATGTTGCCGATCGACACGCCGAACCAGATATTGGCGAAATACATCATCACCAAAGCCAGCATGAAGTTCGGCACCGCGATGCCGATCAGCCCGAGGAAGGTCAGCCCGTAATCGCCCCAGCTGTACTTGTGGGTCGCCGAATAGATGCCGATCGGAAAGGCCACGATCCAGGTGAAGAGGATCGTGACAGTGGACAAAAGCACGGTCAGCCACAGCCGGTCGCCCACCACCTCGTTCACCGGCATCCGGTATTCGAAGGAATAACCGAAGTCGCCCTTCAGCATGCCGCCGACCCACCAGAAATAGCGGACCACTTCGGGCTGATCGAAGCCATAGCGTTGGCGCAGCATGTCGATTTCGGCCAGGTCGGCGGTTTCGCCCAGGGCGCGCAGTTCCGAGACATAGCTTTCGAAATAGTCGCCCGGCGGCAGTTCGATGATGAAGAACACCAGAACCGAGATCAGGAACAGCGTCGGGATCATCGCCAGGGTACGCAGCAGGACGTAGCGGATCATGGCTCAATCCTCTGCATTGTAGAAGGTGTCGGGCATATAGGCGCCAAGAAAGCTGGTCGGAGAAAAGCCGAACAGCCCCTGGTCCGGCACATTGGCCATCCGGGCCGAGCGCAGGATCGGTTGCGGCGCCGCATTGACCGTGCCGATCGAAAAGACCTGATCGGCCCAGATCGTCAGCATCTTGCCCCAGATCACGGTGCGCTCCTCGGTTGAGGTGCTTTTGCGCCAGTCCTGCAGAAGGCTGACAAGCTGGACCGCGGCCTCCAGATCGGGCGCTTGCCCCGCGGTCTGGCCAGAGCTGTACCAGCTGCCCCAGACCGGCCATTGCAGCTGGTCGGCCTGGGTCGGCGCCAGCTGGTCGGGGGCCATGTCGGCGGTCGGCACGCCATTGTCGAGGCCCTGCATGACGGCCATCTGCACCTCGCCCCCCATGGCGCGGCTGCGGAAGACGTCGCGCTGGGTGGAGCGGATGTAGATCGCGATGCCCACATCGCGCATGTGGTCGGCGATCAGCTCCAGCACATCGACCTCAAGGCTGCTTTCGCCGGCGGTTTCCACCACGATGCCGAGTTGCCTGCCATCGGGCAGTTCGCGGATGCCGCCACCGCCGCGTGCGGTCAGGCCCAGTTCGTCCAGCAGGGAGTTCGCCAGATCCGGGTCATGCTGCGCCCAGGCCGAGGCATATTCCGGCTTGTAGAGCGGGCTTTCCGGCAGGATCGTGTCGGCGCTTTCGCGGCCGAGGCCAAAGAAATTGACCTTGTTCAGTTCCTTGCGGTTGATCGCCACCGACATGGCCCGCCGCATCCGCACATCGCGGAACAGAGTGCGCCAGACCTCATCCTTGCAGTTGAGGTTCGGCAGAAGCGTGACGCTCGACCCCTGGATCTTCTGCCAGAGCAGAACCTTGACCGGATGCTGCTTTTCGGCCTGCTTCATCAGCGTGTAGTCGGGAAAGCTGATGCCATAGGCTTGCAGGTCGCTTTCGCCGGTGGCGGTCTTGGCCGGGATGATCTCGGCCGAGGACACCGCGAGCGTGATGCGGTCGAAATAGGGCAATTGCTGGCCCAGGTGATCGACGCGGTGGAAATAGGGATTGCGTTCGAAGACGAACTGTTCGGCCGGAGGCGCGGTGCGCGGGCGCCAGGCCTCCAGTGTCGGCAGATCGGGGTTTTCCGGCCGGATAGAGCGGCCCATCTTGGCATGCAGGCTGGGCCAGTCATCGACCCGGTTGACCTTGATCAGTTCGGCCAGCTTCTCGGGCGTCTGATACTTGGCATGGAACTGGCTCATGTAGACGCGCGGCGCGAACAGCACCAGCGGCAGCGGCGCGGCCAGCTTGGGCAGGAAATCCGGCATCGGGCTGGCGAAGGTGTAGCGCACGGTCAAGGCGTCGATCACCTCGAAATCGACCACCTTGCCATCGGCCTTGAGGTCCACCGGCGGGCCACCCCGGTAAAGCTCGGAATTGTTCATCATGTCATCCCAGCAGTAGCGGAAATCTTCCGCCGTGAAGGGATTGCCATCCGACCAGCGATGCCCCTCGCGCAGGTGGAGCGTGTAGATCCGGTCCTCGACCACCTCGAAACTGGCGAGGATGTCGGCCACCAGTTCCAGCTTGGCGTCGTAGCCCACAAGACGGGCATAGCTGTAGATCGGGATCAGGCGGATGTCGCGCTGGCCGCCGATCAGCATCCGGATCGTGCCGCTGTATTCGCCCGCCGACCGCCCCATGGAGGGCAAGTCGATGACACGCGGGTTGCGCGGCAGGCGGGCGATCTGCGGCGGCAGGTCGCCGATCGCGGTTTGCGGCATCAGCGAGGGGATCTCGGCCTGCGCCAGCTTGGGCAGGGCGACGGTGGCCAGAAGCGAAAGGGCGGTGCGGCGGGTGATCATGACACGAGGTCTCCCGCAGTGGCGCTGCGCCGGGCCAGAACGAAATGCCCGCCGCCCAGATCCAGCGGTGCCAGATCGGCGGGCGAGGTTTCGGCCCGGAAGGCGGCGGCCCAGCTGGCGCTGGTCAGGGTGCTGTTGCCGGCAAAGGTCGCGAAATCCAGCGGACGGTCCAGATCGGGGTAGGGCACGGCGGCCAGAAGCGCCTTGGTATAGGGATGCACCGGGGCCTGCATGATCACCTCACGCGGGGCGATCTCGACAATGCGACCGGCCCACATCACCGCCACGCGGTCGGCCATGTAATCCACCACCGCCAGATTGTGCGAGATGAACAGATAGGTCAGGCCAAGGTCTTTCTGCAAATCCTTCAACAGGTTGAGGATCTGCGCCTGCACCGAGACATCCAGCGCCGAGACCGGCTCGTCACAAACGATCAAGCCGGGAGCGAGGGCCAAAGCCCGGGCAATGCCGATCCTCTGGCGTTGGCCGCCGGAAAAGCTGTGCGGATAGCGGTGGCGCGCCGATTGGCTGAGGCCGATGGCGCCCAAAAGCGCATCGACCGTCGCCCGCTTCTCCGCTGCCGTGCCGCGTTTGTGGATGTCCAGGGGCTCGGACAGGATATTGCCCACCGACATCCGCGGCGACAGCGAAGAGACCGGGTCCTGAAACACCATCTGGATCTGGGTTCGCAGGTGCTGCAGATCCTCGCCCTTGGCCGCCAGCACATCGACTGGGCCGGTGCCGTCGTCATAGATGACCGCGCCCGCATCGGGGGTCACGGCCCGCATCAGGATCTTGCTGACCGTGGTCTTGCCGCAGCCGCTTTCGCCGACCAGCCCCAGACATTCGCCGCGCTTGATGTCGAAGCTGACGCCATCGACGGCGGGGGCGGGCTTGGTGGCGGATTTGCGCAGATCCCAGGCCTCGCCACGGATCTCGTAGGTTTTCGATAGGTTGCGGACCGAAAGCAGCACCTCAGGCGCCTTGGCGGCAACGGCGGGCTTCGCCCGGGCCATCGCCTCCATCAGCGTGTCGCGCCGGATCTGGATGTCGCGCAGGGGGCGCAGCCTTTCGCCGCGCGCCATTCCGAAATGCGGGATCGCCTGCATGAGGCCTTTCAGGTACGGATGCTCCGGCCGCCGGAAGATATCCTCGACCGGGCCGGATTCCATCACCCGGCCCTGATAGAGCACCACCACCTCGTCGGCGACATTGGCCACGACGCCAAGGTCATGGGTGATCAGAAGGATCGCCATGTCCAGCCGTTGCTGAAGATCGCGCAAAAGGGTCAGGATCTGGGCCTGAATGGTCACGTCCAAGGCGGTGGTCGGTTCATCCGCGATCAGAAGCGAGGGGTTGCAGATCAGCGCCATCGCGATCATCGCGCGCTGCCGCATACCGCCCGACAGCTCGAACGGGTACATGTCAAAGACCTTGCCCGGCTTGGTGAAGCCGACCAAGGCCAGCATCTCCTCGGACCGCTCGCGCTGTTCCTTGGCCGAGACGGGCTTGTGGATCCGCAAGGCCTCCGAGATCTGGTTGCCGATCGTGTGCAGCGCCGAGAAGGAGGTCATCGGTTCCTGAAAGATCATCCCGATGCGCTGACCCCGGATCGCGCGGATCTGCCTCCCGTCGCGCGGCAGGGTCAGAAGGTCCACCATGCCGCCGGGCACATTGGCATCGGGCAAAAGCACCCTTCCACTGACCTTGGCGATGTCGGGTTGCAGCCCCATGATGGTCTGACCCAGAATGGATTTGCCCGAGCCGGACTCGCCCACCAAAGCGGTGATCTTGCCCGGCAAGACCCGCAGACCCACCCCCTTGAGTGCCTCCAGATGGCCGGTGGGCAGGTCGAAAGACACTTTCACGTCTTCCACGCGCAGCAGATCCGTGCTCATGCCAATTCCCTGAAGCGTCATCCTGTCCGACCGATCTTGTGCCACACGGGGCATGAAGGCACCGTTCCTCCGCAGAAGAGCAGTCTTGGCTGGAAGTTCTTGCCATTTGCAAACAGAATGCAAGGACCATGGCGTAAATCGGTGCGGGCCGCTGCGAAGTCGCCGGATCGTGGCTGCTTTGCCGCGCTGGTGCCAGAGCCCCGGATGGCGCACCCCCGGCCCGAAATCGCAATTTGCAGCGGCGCAGAGAAAATGAGACTCTGTGCGCCTGATTTGAGCGAAATTCATGATAGGGTGCCGCCATGACCGATCCGCACGCTGACGCATTCCTTGCCGAGCTTCCGACCTTCGCCGAGTTTGCCGATGTGGCGAATGTGTCACGCTATCGGGCGCTGCCGGACGGCTGGGCGTTGGCGGTGGCGGATGTCGTCTCCTCGACCGAGGCGATCGCTCAGGGCAAGTACAAGACGGTCAACATGGCGGGGGCTGCGGTCATCACGGCGCTCTTGAACGTGCTGGGCAACAGCAAGATGCCCTTTGTCTTTGGCGGAGATGGCGCGGTCGTGGCCGTGCCGCCCGACAGCTTTGCTGCGGCGCGTGCGGCGCTGGCCGCTACGGCGCGCTGGATCGAGGAGGATCTGGGCCTGAACATGCGCACGGCCCTCGTTCCCCTGGCCGAGATCCGCGCCGCCGGGCATGATGTGCGGATTGCGCGCTTTCAGGGCAGTCCGACGCTGACCTTCGCGATGTTCGCGGGCGGCGGTTCGGCCTGGGCCGAGGCGCAGATGAAAGACGGCGCCTTCACGGTGCCGATGGCGCCCCCCGGCACCCGTCCTGATCTGACCGGCCTGTCCTGCCGCTGGAACCCGATCCCCTCGCGCAACGGGCAGATCGTGTCGATCATCGCGGTGCCGATGCCGGGCGCCGACCCGGACGCCTTTCGCAAGCTGGTGGCCGATGTGGTCGACGTGGCCAATGCGGCTGGCGGTCTGGGCAACCCCCTGCCGCCCGAGGGCCCAACCCCCTATCTTGCGCTGGGCGGGCTGGAGGCCGAGGCCAATGCCCGCGCGCCGCGCGGCAAGCGTCTGCTTGCGCGCCTCAAGGTGCTGACCGCGATTTTCATGACCGTTGTACTGTACCGCAGCCGCATGACCCTTGGCGGCTTCGATGCCCGCACCTACATGCGCGAAATGGCGCGCAACACCGACTTTCGCAAGTTCGACGACGGGCTGAAGATGACCCTCGACATCAACGCCGCAGGGCTGGCCCGGATCGAAGCGCTTCTGGAAGCCGCTTCCGCCGCGGGCCTGTGCCAGTTCGGCCTGCACAACCAGACCTCGGCCCTGGTCACCTGCATCGTGCCCTCGCTGATGGCGGGCGATCACATGCATTTCATCGACGGCGCCTCGGGCGGTTACGCCCAGGCTGCCCGGGTGATGAAGGCCAAGGCAGCCGCACGGCAGCCTGTGCTGCAACGATAAACCCTTGCCTGAAAAGCGGGCTTGATATTGAGTGACCCGGGCGGCAGCTTTCTGGTCTGGAAACAGGCATCCGTCGGGACGTTACGACCCTTTGCCCCTTTGGTCATCCAAAGGGCAGACTGAAGAGTGGAGGGCTGTGAGGCCATGCTGGACCCCAATATCTCGCGTTATATCTGGACCCACACGAAACGGCAGCAGCTGTGGATTCTGGCCATCGTCGCCTTGTCGATGGTGCCCTATTTCCTGTCCTTCAACCTGCCCAAGCAGATCGTGAACGGCCCGATCCAGGGCGCGGGGTTCGAAACCGCCGGGGCCACGCAGCTGTTCATGCAGATCACCGTGGATCTGCCGCTGCTGGGCGCGGTGACGTTGTTTCCCGGCGTACCGCTGGAGCGGATGCCGACGCTCTTCGCGCTGAGCGGGGTGTTCCTGCTGCTGGTCATCGTGAACGGGCTCTTCAAATACTACATCAACACCTACAAGGGCCGCCTGGGCGAAAGGCTGCTGCGCCGCATCCGCTTTACGCTGGTTGACCATATCCTGCGGTTTCCGCCCGCAACCTTCAAACGTCTGAAGGGGGCCGAGATGGCCAGCATGATCAAGGACGAGGTGGAGCCTTTGGGCGCCTTCACCGGCGATGCCTTCGTGGCCCCAGCGCTGTTGGGTGGGCAGGCGCTGACCGCGCTGGCCTATATCTTTGTCCAGAGCGTCCCCCTGGGCTTCATCACCGCGGCGCTGGTGACGGTGCAGGCCTTCATCATCCCGCGGATGCGGCGGCGGCTGCTGATCCTCGGCCGCGAAAGGCAGCTGACCGCGCGCGAACTGGCGGGCCGCGTCAGCGAGATCTTCGACGGCATCCACACCATCCACTCCAACGACACGTCGAACTTCGAACGGGCCGATATCTCCTCGCGGCTGGGCCTGATCTACAAGATCCGGTTCGATATCTATCAGTGGAAGTTCATGGTGAAGTTCATCAACAACTTCCTCGCCTCGCTGACGCCCTTCCTGTTTTACAGCATCGGCGGCTATCTGGCGCTGAGGGGGCAGCTGGACATCGGTCAGCTGGTGGCCGTGATCGGCGCCTACAAGGACCTGCCCGGCCCCCTGAAGGAGCTGATCGACTGGGACCAGAACCGCCAGGACGTGCAGATCAAGTACAATCAGGTCATCGGGCAGTTCGCCGTCGATGGCCTTTTGGACCCCGAAATTCAGGCGCTGACCGAAGAAGCCCCGCTGAGCCGGATTGAGGGGCCGATCGCCTCGGTCAATCTGGGGGTGACGGCCGAAAGCGGTGCGGTGGGTCTGGAGCGGGTGAACTTCACCCTCAACCCGGGCGAATCCGTGGCCCTGGTCGGCAATGCCGGCTCGGGGGCCGAGATTCTGGCCGAGGTTCTGGCGCGGATCGTCTGGCCCAGTCAGGGCCGGGTCACGATCGGGTCGGACAATCTGCATTCCCTGCCCGAATCGATCAGCGGGCGCATGATCTCTTACGCCGGAGGTGACGCCAGCTTCTTCTTCGGAACGGTGCGCGATAACCTGCTGTACGGATTGAAACACGCCCCCCTGGGCCAGCGCCAACTGACCGGCGCCGATCTGGACCGCCGGAAATGGGAGGTCCGCGAGGCGCAACAGGCCGGCAACGTCGAATTCGACATTCAAAGCGACTGGATCGACTACAAGGCCCATGGCGCCGAGGATATGGCCGCGCTGATGCCCTCGGTCTTCGAGGCGCTGGATGCGGTGGCCCTGACGCGCGACATGTTCGATTTGGCGCTGCGCTCCAGCGTCAAGATGTCGGAACATGGCGAGCTTGCCGCCAAGGCGGTCGAGATGCGCAGCGTCCTGCGCGAGGAATTGACCGCGCAGGATCTGAACGGGCTGATCGTGCCCTTCGAACCCGGCGCCTACAACGTCGAAGCGACGGTCATTGAAAACCTGCTGTTCGGCAATGCCCGCAAGCCCGAGCTGATGGCCGGGGCGATCATCAACAATCCCTATTTCCGTACGGTCCTGGACCAGCGCGGCCTGAGCAAGACCCTCTTCGAGGTGGGCGTCGAAATCGCCCGCAACGCGATCGAACTGTTCAGCGATCTGGCCCCCGACCACCCCTTCTTCCAGCAGCTGACCTTCATGAAGTCGGATGACATCCCGCTGTACGACATGGTTCTGAAGAAACTCGGCAAGACCTCCATGGGCCTGACCGATGCCGACCGCGCCATGATGATCCGCCTCAGCTTCGACTATATCGAGCCGCGCCACCGCTTCGGCCTGCTGACCGACGAGCTGATGGCGCAGATCGTGGCGTTCCGGACCGATTTCCACGAGGGGCTGCCGCCCAGCCTCAAGGACGCGATCGAGCTTTACGATCCGGACCAGTACATGGTTTCGGGCACTTTGCTGGACAACATGCTGTTTGGCCGCATCAGCCAGAAGTACCGCGATGGCGCCGAGCGGATCTATGGCGTGGCCGGCGGCGTCTTGCGCAAACTGGGGATCTACGAGGCCGTGCTGTCGATCGGCCTCGATTTCCACATCGGCACCGGCGGCAAGCGGCTGACCTCGGTCCAGCGGCAAAAGCTGGATATCGCCCGGGTGCTGATTCGCCGCTCGGACTATTATCTCTTCAATCGCCCGCTGACGGCGCTGGATCCGCAGTCGCAAATGCGGGTGGCGACGGGTGCCCTGGCCTATCTGCGCAAGGACGATCGCAAGCCGGCCATCGTCTGGGTTGTGTCAAATGCCCGTGCGGCGCTGATGTTTGACCGTGTTCTGGTCTTTGACCGCGGTCATTTGGTCGAAGATGGCGCTGTCGCCGAAGTTTCGCAAAAGATGGGTATCTTCAAGGAAATGATCGCGGCATAGTCGGAGGGCATGGCCGAACCAGAGATGGGACGAATGGGAAGGTGACAACGTGCTGCTGAATGATGAAGTCAAGATGCTGAGGCAGGTGCCTCTGTTCGTTGGCGTCTCCCCCGCCAAGCTCAAGCTGCTGGCCTTCACCTCGGAGCGCGTCTCGTACCGCGTCGGCGATGTCCTGTGCCGTCAGGGTGAGGCGGGCGATGCGGCCTTCGTGCTGTTGTCGGGCCGGGCTGATGTGCTGGTCGATGGCCCGACCGGGCAGATCAAGGTCGCCGATCTGGAGGAAAACGCCATCGTCGGGGAAATCGCCATCCTGTGCGATGTGGCGCGTACCGCCACCGTCCGGGCCGCCACCCCGGTCGAGGCGCTGCGGATCAGCAAGGACAATTTCTTCAAGCTGATGACCGACTTCCCCGAAATGACCATCGAAGTCGTGCGCGTGCTGGCTGACCGTCTGAGCCAGACCACGATCGAACTGACCGAGGCGCGCAGCAAAGTCGCAGCCCTGTCCAAGCGCTGAAAGGCGCAGGGCAAGGGCGGGATCGCGGTGCGCGCAGGAAGAAAGCCAATAGAAAATTGGTATATTTGTGCAATCAGGCCTCGCATCCGGCGCCGATGCTTCTTAAGCTTCGTCCCATCAGCTACTGAGGAAGCCTGATCGTGGCTATGCGCGTGACAGACAGGGTTTGGCCCGGCCAGACCAATCCGGGCCTTTTGCACCGGTGCGCGGCATGACGTCTGATCCGGGTCTCCGCATCAAGCTTTGGGGCGTGCGCGGCAGCCTGCCCGCGACCGGGCCGGAATTCGCGATCTTCGGCGGCAATACGACCTGCATCGAGATGCGCTGCGGCGAGCATGTGCTGATGTTCGACGCCGGCAGCGGCGCCTTGCCCGCCGGTGCCGCGATGCGGAGCGAAGGCTGCAAGAACGTCACCCTCTATTTCACCCATACCCATTACGACCATATCATCGGTCTGCCGTTCTTCCTGCCGATGTATTGCAAGGAATCGACCCTGCAGATGTGGTCGGGCCACATGGGCGCCGAGATGACCACCAAGCAGATCCTGAAGGAGTTCATGCGCGCGCCCTTCTTTCCGATCGGCCCGGATTACTGCAGCGCCCATATCGACACGCGCAATTTCACCGTGGGCGATGTGCTGAGCCCGCATCCCGGTCTGATCATCAGGACCGACATGCTCAACCATCCGGGCAATGCGGTGGGCTATCGGGTCGAATGGGCCGGCCGCTCGGTTGCGATCATCACCGATACCGAACATGAGCCGGGCAAGCTGGACCCGGCGGTGTTGCGTCTGATCGACGGGGTGGATCTGTTTTTGTACGACGCCAACTTTGTCGATGACGAGATGGTCAAGTTCAAGGGCTTTGGCCATTCGACCTGGCAACAGGCGCTGCGTCTGGCAGAGGTGGCCGGCGCCAAGCGGGTTGGCTTCATCCACCACAGCACCACCCGCACCGACGCCCAGCTGACCCGGATCGAACACGAGGCGCAGGCCATCTTCCCCGCCTCGTTCTGCGGGCGGGATTTTCAGGTGATCGACCTTTGACACCGCGGTCAGACCTGGGCGGATCGGGCGCCAAATAACTCTTTTTCGCTGCAGGGAAACCAGCTATTGCGGGCCTCTTGCCGGGCCGGTCCCCGGCTTCGGTTCCCGAGGTGGAAGGTAGGAAAGTCTTTGGCCTCCGTCTTCACAACGCTGCGCGACATTTTGTACTACGTCTGGACCGGAGGGCATTACGGCGATGCCATGCCGGCACGCGTGATGGCAGAGATGGACCGCCGCGAGGCCATGGCCGAACAGACCATCGGCTGGGCGCAGCTGGGGATCCTGGGCTTTTTCACGCTGCTTTACGCGGTGGCCCCCCGGGCCGAGGGCGCGTCGGGCGCGAACTTCGTGCCGATGACGCTGGCAGCCTATTTCATGTTCACGGTGTTCCGGGTGGTCCTGTCCTACCGCACCGTGCTGCCGGGGTGGTTTCTGGTCCTGTCGATGGTCGTCGATGTGGGCCTTTTGTGCGGAATGATCTTCTCCTTCCACATCCAGTACCAGCAGCCGGCGGAGTTCTCGCTCAAGTCGCCGACGATGACCTATCTGTTCTTCTTCATCGCCCTGCGCGCGCTGCGGTTCGATCCGCGCTATGTCCTGATGGCCGGGCTGATCGCGGCCTCGGGCTGGGGGATCATGGTGCTCTACGCGCTGACCTCGGATATGGCGCATACGCGGATCACCCGGAATTACGTGGAATATCTGACCTCGAACAGCGTGTTGATCGGGGCGGAGGTCGACAAGATCATGACGATCCTTGGCGTGACGCTGATCCTGACCTTCGCGCTGTTCCGGGCGCGGCGGGTGCTGGTCATCGCCATTCAAAGCCATGCGGCGGCCGAGGATCTGAGCCAGTTCTTCGCGCCCGAGGTGGCCGACATGATCACCCAATCTGCCAACCTGCCCGGCATGGGCCAGGGCGAGACGCGGACCGCTTCGATCATGTTCATCGACGTGCGCAGCTTCACCGCCATCGCGCTGGGCCTGCCGCCCGAGACGGTGATGCGCGTCCTGGCGCATTATCAGCGGATCAGCCTGACCGAGGTCGAAAAGCACAATGGCCGGATCGACAAGTTCATGGGCGACGGGATTCTGGCCACCTTCGGCGCCGTCCACAGCAGCGAGACCTATGCCGCCGATGCGCTGCGTGCCGCGCAGGCGGTGATTGCGGCACTTGATGCGCAATCGGCCGAGTTCAGCGAACTGGGCTGGCCGGGGCGCTTCAGGACCGGCTCGGCGGTTGCCTCGGGCGATGTGACGGTGGGGATCGTCGGCTCGCAGGGGCGTTATGAATTCACGGTGATCGGCAATTCGGTCAACCTCGCCTCCAAACTGGAAAGCGCCAACAAGGCGCAGGGCACCCGGATCTTGACCGATGGCAACACTTTCAAGACGGCCGAGGCCCAGGGCTATGTCAACCCGGTGGCCTTGCGGCAGAACGGAGTTCGGGTTACCGGCATTTCCCATCCGGTCGATCTTGTTATTCTGGGCTGACATGCGACTTTGGCCTCGGACTCCGGGGGCAACGGGTCCATCCTGCCGGCAGAACCGGCGGTTGACTTCGAAGGGGGCGGCATGACCGGCATTCCAAAGGTATCGCGGCGGGAAGGGCGGCGCTGGCGGCCCGGTACGGCGGAGCTGCGGCTCTGGTCGGGTCTGGTGCTGTTCACCTTTGCCACGACGCATCTGATCAACCACGCGCTCGGTCTCATCTCGCCCGAGGCGATGCAGGTCGGGCAGGATCTGCGTCTGGCGGTGACGCGCAGCCTGATCGGCACCGTCGTGCTGTGTTCGGCGGCGCTGGTGCATTTTATCCTGGGCACGCTGCGCTTCATCCGGCAGCGCTCCTGGCGGATGGGCCTGCGCGGGGTGGCGCAGATTTCCTTCGGCCTCATGATCCCGCTTCTGCTGATCCGCCATGTCCTTGGCACCCGCGGCGTTTACGAGTTCTTCGGCATCCGCGACACCTACGCCTATGCGCTGTGGGCGATGTGGCCCGGCGAGGCGGTCCGGCTGGCCCTGCTGATCATCATGGTCTGGGTCCATGGCTGCATCGGCATCCATATGTGGCTGTCGTCCCGGGCGTGGTATCGCCGCAACCTCTGGGCCTTTTACGGGCTGGCGGTGCTGATCCCTGCGCTGGCCTATGCGGGCTTCGTTTCGGCCAGCCGGGTCAGCGCGCTGCGGGGCGGCTATTCCAGCCCCTTCACCCCCGAGCAATACCGCGCGATCTCGCACAGCTTTTCCACTTGGTCCTATGCCTATTCCGCGCTTCTGGCGACGGCGGTTCTGATCTGGCTGGCGCTGCTGATCAGCAACAAGATGGCCTCGCGGATCACGGTGCAATATGTCGGCGGGCCAAGGGTAACAGCCACCCGCGGCCTTTCGGTGCTGGAGATCAGCCGCGCGAACCGGGTCCCGCATGCCTCGGTCTGCGGCGGGCGGGCGCGCTGTTCGACCTGCCGCGTGCGCGTGGTCGAAGGGCTGGAGGATCTGCCCCCCGCCTCGGACCTGGAGCAGCTGGTGCTGCGCCGGGTCGGCGCGCCGGCCAATGTGCGGCTGGCCTGCCAGCTGCGCCCGACGGCGGATCTGGCGGTCTCCACCCTCTTGCCGGCCCGGCTGGAGCCGGGTCAGGCAATTCTCTTCGACAAATACCATTGGGGGGTCGAGCGCGAGGTGACGATCCTGTTTTGCGACCTGCGCGGTTTTACCAAGCTGTCCGAGGCCTGGCTGTCCTTCGACGTGGTCTTTGTCCTCAACCAGTTCCTCGGCCGCATGGCCGAAGCGATCGAGGACAGCGGCGGTTTCGTCGACAAGTTCATGGGTGACGGGATCATGGCGATCTTCGGCATGGATGGCACCCCGGAAGAGGGCGCGCGCAAGGCCATCGCCGCGGCCCGGGCGATGGGCGGCGTGATGGACGGTCTGAACCAAAGCCTGCGCGACCAGCTGCGCACACCCTTGGCCATGGGCATCGGTATCCACGCCGGTCAGGCCATTCTGGGCCGCATCGGCGCCGCCCACCGGACCGAGACGGTGGCCCGCCTGACCGCCCTGGGCGAGACGGTCAACATCGCCAGCCGGCTGGAGGCCATGACGAAGGAACTGGGCGTGCAGGTGGCGGTGTCAGCCTATGCGCTGCGGCTGTCCGGCCTGCCGCCTTCGGAAAAGACCGAGCATCACAACGTCACCATCCGCGGCCTGAGCGAGCCTATGGATATCGTGGTGGCAGCCCATGCGACGCGCCTGCCGCAGCCGGAGCTACAGGCGGCACCTCAGCCTGTGCACCAACCGGGACCGCAAGCGGATTCACCCTCTGGCCCTCCGGCCTGACAGGGCAGGTATCATCCGTGGCCATCCGGTCGAGCGAGGCGCCCAGCACGGAGAGGAAGCGGGCAAAGAAGGCCGCGTGGCCCCGGGCGGGGTCGGCGCGGTCATCCCCCAGAGTGGCGGCCAGCGCGCGGTAGAGGTGCAGTCGCTCTGTCGGCACCCAGTGAGGCGCCAGCGGCCCGGCGGTCCGGATCAGGTTGGCGTCCAGCACCAGATCCTGCAGGGCGCAGCTCTGCAGAGCCTCGGCGGGCAGGCCGTGGCGCCGGGTGAACTCTGCCGACGTCTCGGCTTCGCCCGTGCCGCACAGGTCCAGAAGAAAGCCCGCATCCCGGCCCGGCAGCAGCGCCAGAGCCTCGGCCGGCCAGTCCTTTGGCAGTTGCCGGGTCACAAGATGCGTCCGGCGCTGGTCGGCCAGGAAGGCGCCGAAGGGCAGCGCGGGCCCCTGCCGGCCCTCGGCCTGATACAGCGCCGACAGGTCGGGGTCGGGCGGCAGATCGGCCATCGTCACGGTCTGGGCCGACAGTGCCGCCGGCGTGGCCGCGATCACCTTGAACGCCGGGGGAAAGGCCACCAGGGAGGGCAGGGACAGGTCGGTCAGGCTGCCCTCTGGCGTCGTCAGGTGGGTTGTCGCGTTGACATGCATATGCCCGCCCAGATGCCAGCGCAGCCCCGCTGCGATCAGCCTGTGCCCGACCGAGGCCGCAGGGCTGCGCCGTGCGACGGTGGTCTGGCCATAAAGTGCCACCTCCGACCCGGCGCCGTCCTGGAACGGGTCCAGCACAGGGTAATGCGAGGTGGTGACCAGCGTCTTGCCGAGCGCACGTGCCCGCCCCGTCACATCGCGGATCCAGTCCAACAGAAAGGGTTTCAACCGCAACAGCGAAGTCCACCCGGCATCCGAGGGCCCGATGAAGGTCTTCTTGCGGCTCGGGTCGGTGCGGCCCGGTCGCGGTTCGAACACATTGGCGTCGATCATCAGAAGCCAAAGCCCCGCCTCCGGCTCGACCAGATAAGAGGCGTCCATCAGGGGCAGGCTGACCGAACCATCAGCCGCATGCGCCTGATAGGTCCGGTGTTCGGGCTGATCCTGCGGGCCGAAGGGGCTTTCCCAATGCAGATCCTCGGGCCGGCGAAAATAGCCGAAGCGCGCCATGGGATCCAAAGCGGCAGGCTGGCCGGCGCAGCGCAGGGCGGCGGTCAGGACGGCGCCGGGGCCCTCGATCGCGGCCTGTTCGGCGTCGCTGGTCACCATCACGGTCTGCCCGGGGGCGGAGATGAAGCGCGTCGTCACATCCTTGCCCAAGGGGCCGAACAGGTCGTGATTGCCTGGGGTTGCATAGAACCGCATCCCGTGGCGCGCCTCGAACTTCGCCAGCAGGGCGGCGAGGCGGCGGGTGTTTTCGGCCTGCCCGTCATCGGTGTAATCGCCCGCCAGCACCACATGGCGCAGGCCAAGCGCTGCGATCCTCTCCAGAGCGGCGGTCAGGACCCTGGCCGTCTCGTTGAAGGCGCGGGGGCCGGTGCTGGTATCGGCCCAGCTGCGCAGGGCCAGCCGTCGGCCGCCCACCTCCAGCCCCGCGCCGCCGAAATCGCCGGCCGGGTCGTGGAAATGCGCGTCGGCGATGATGGCCAGACGATGCGCCACGGCTCAGGCCTTGACCACGTTCTCGGACAGGATGTGGCGGCGGGCAAAGACATTGCGGGTGTCGATGATTAGCGCCGACCATCTGGCCAACGCCTCATAGTCCAGCACGTCATGATCGGTCGCAATCACCACGGCATCAAAGCCCCGGATCACCGCCTCGTCAAAGTCCACCGACTTGCGACCCTTGAGCGCGCCATAAGCCCGGGTCTTCGGGATCTCGGCCACGAAGGGGTCGTGATAGCAGGCCTGCCCGCCACGCTCCTCGATCAGTTCGATCAGCTTCAGCGAGGGGCTCTCGCGGATATCCGGCACGTTCTTCTTGTAGGCGAGCCCGATCACCAGCACCTTCGACCGGCTGAGCGCGCGGCCCAGACGCTGGTCCAAAGCCTCGGCCAGACGGCCCACGACATGGCGCGGCATGGCGGCGTTGATCTCGCCCGCAAGCTCTATGAAGCGGGTCGGGATGTCGTATTCCCGCGCCTTCCAGGTCAGGTAGAAGGGGTCGATCGGGATGCAATGCCCGCCGAGGCCGGGGCCGGGGTAGAAGGGCATATAGCCGAAGGGCTTGGTCTTGGCGGCCTCGATCACCTCCCAGACATCGACGCCCATCGCCTCGTAGATCACCTTCAGCTCGTTCACGAGGGCGATGTTGACGGCGCGGAAGATGTTCTCGGTCAGCTTGACCGCCTCGGCTGTCGCGGTGGAGGAGACCGGGACCACGGTTTTCACCACAGCGCCATAAAAGGCCGTGACCAGTTGGCCGGCCTCGGCCCCGTCGCCCGCCACCACCTTCGGGATGGTCGAGGTGTCAAAGGCGCGGTTGCCGGGGTCTTCCCGCTCGGGCGAGAAACCGAGGAAGAAATCACGGCCCGAGACGAGGCCCGTCGCCTCCAGAATCCGCTTCACCGGGCCATCGGTTGTCCCCGGATAGGTGGTGGATTCCAGCACCACCAACTGCCCCTTGCGCAGCGTCTTGGCGATGTCGTCGCAGGTCCGGGTGATGAAGGACAGATCCGGCTCGCGGTGCCGGGTCAGGGGGGTCGGCACACAGATCACGATCACATCGCATTGCCCGAGCTGGGCGAAATCCGAGGTGGCGGTGAAGCGCCCCTCGGCGACCTGTTTGGCCAGAACGGTATCCGAAACCGCCTCGATATAGCTTTTGCGCGCCTCGACTGCGGTGATCTTGCCGGGGTCGGTGTCAAAGCCGGTGACAGTGAAGCCGCCCTGCGCCGCGGCCATGGCCAAAGGCAGGCCGACATAGCCCAGACCGATGACCCCGACGCGGGCCTCGCGGGACGTGATGGAGTCGAGCAGGGAAGACAGGGGCATGATCACTCCGCCACGCTTGCATGTGCAGGTGAGATGCGGCAGTTCGGCGAGGCTGTCAAGGATCAGGGCGCCCCGGCGGATTGGGGTCGCTGACTTGTGAAATTGGGTTTAACTTGGGCCGGTGAAGTGAAGATCATGTGGACTCCGCGCTGATGACCCGACCCGAGCCTGTCTTGCGGATCGCCTTTTACGCACCCCTGAAGGCGCCCGGCCATCCGGTTCCCTCGGGCGACCGGCTGATGTCGCAGCTTCTGATCGCCTGCCTGCAGGAGGCCGGGCATCAGGTCGCGGTGGTCTCGGAGCTGCGCGCCTTTCTGGGCGATGCGCAGGACCAGACAGGCTGGGCGCAGCTTCAGGCCACGGCCGGGGCCGAGGTGGCGCGGATCGCGGACCTGTGGGAGCAGGGCGGCGCCCCGGATGTCTGGCTTTGCTACCACCCCTATTACAAGGCGCCCGATCTTCTGGGCCCCGTTCTTTCGCGCCGCTTCGGCCTGGCCTATCTGACGGTCGAGGCCTCCTACTCCCGCCGGCGCAACATCGGCATCTGGGCCGAGATGCAGGCCCATGTCCGGGCGGCGGTGCAGGAGGCGCGGCTGAACCTGTGCGTGACGGGTCGCGATGCGGCGGGTCTGGCCGGGGAGTTGCCGGAGGCTCGGCTCGCCCGCTTTCCCGCCTTCATCGACACGACGCCCTTTGCCGCGCCAAGCCAGCCGCGGCCCGGCCATCTGGTGACCGTCGCCATGATGCGGCCCGGCGACAAGGCGGAAAGCTATCAGCGGTTGGCCGCCTGGGCCGCCTTGCTGCCCGTGGGGCTGGACTGGCACCTTTCAGTGATCGGCGACGGCCCCTGCTGCCCGCAGGTGCAGGCGCTGTTCGTGGGCCTGCCGCCGGGGCGGGTCCGCTGGCTGGGCCAGCAGGACCGACCCGCCATCGCAGCACTGCTGGCCACCGCCCGGGCCTATGTCTGGCCCGGCTGCGGTGAGGCCTATGGCCTGGCCTATCTGGAGGCGCAGGCCGCCGGCGTGCCCGTCGTGGCGCAGGCGGTGGCCGGCGTGCCCGAGGTCGTGGCAGATGGCGTCACCGGCTTTCTGACCGCCGAGGGCGACGACCAGGCCGCCGCGGCCGCCATCACCCGCCTTCTGACCGAGGACGCGCTGCAAGCCCGGATGGGGCAGGCGGCGCGGGCGCAGGTCTTGCGCGACCACAGCCTTGCCGGCGCCGCGGTCCGGCTGGATCATCTGCTGCACCTGGCAATGAAGGACCAGACATGAGCGACACCTTGCTGCGGGCGCTGGACTTGCGGGCCGCCGAGGGGCGTCCTGCCCGGCTCTGGCTGCGCGATGACGATGCCGTGCAGCCAAGTGCTGCCCTTGACCATCTGCTGGCCTTGACGGCTGGCGCAGGGGTGCCGGTGACGCTCGCCGTGATCCCGGCCCATTCGGGGCAGGACCTGGCGGACCGGCTGTCGTCGGCGCCGGGTGTTTCGGTCGCGGTCCATGGCTGGGCCCATGTCAACCACGCCCCGCCCGCCGAGAAGAAGCAGGAGCTGGGCGCGCATCGCCCTGTGGCGACCGTTCTGGCCGAGTTGGCGCAGGGCTTTGCCCATCTTGCGTGCCTCCATGGCGGGCAGTTCACCCCGGTTTTGGTGCCGCCGTGGAACCGGATCAGCTCTCAGGTCGTGCAGGGCTTGCCCGGCCTTGGCTTTCGGGCTTTGTCGGTCTTTGGCCCGGAGGGTGACGCCCCCCTGCCGCTGTTCAACACCCATGTCGATGTGATGGATTGGCACGGCAGCAGGGGCGGTCGGCCCGATGCGGTGCTGTTCGAAGAACTGGCCGCAGCCATCAGCCGCAGCGATGCGCCGGTGGGTCTGCTGACCCACCACCTGGTGCATGACGCCCAGGTCTGGGGCTTTCTGGAGCGGCTTTTTGCCCTGACCCGGGGCCATCCGGGCTGTGCTTGGCACGGCCTGCCGGCGCTTCTCACCTCACCATGACTTCCAGGCGATCAGAAGGCCGCCACCCTCCGCCATCGCCTCGGCGCGCAAAGCCTCGGGCGAGGCGGCCTTCGCCAGCGCCCCGGCGACAAGCGTCTGCGGCGCCAGGCTGACCGCCCCGCCGCGCGCGGCCAGGGTGAAGACCAGAGGCCCGGTCGCCCACCAGGCCGGCGCCTCGGGCAACAAAGCCCGCGCCTGCGGCAATTGCGCGTTCAGGCGCAGCAGGGCGGGGTGGGCCGGCGGGCAGGCGATGAAGGAATTGGCCAGCAGCAGGCCACCAAGCCCGGTCTGACGCGGCACCACCTCGGCCAGGGCGGTCAGGCCCTGCAGCGGCAACAGGTCGTGAAAACCGATATCGTCGCGCGCCGGATACCAGTCGCAGTCAAGGTAGATCCCGCCCTCCGCCGCAAGGATGGCATAGCGCGCCACATCAACCGCGCCGGGGTAATCCCCCTTGGCCAGCATCGCGGCAAAGATCGCTTGGTCGGGCAGGCCAAGCCGCGCGAGGTCGGCCTCTTGCCAGAGCTTGTAGCCATAGCCCTGCCGTGCCGCATGGGCACGCCAGGCCGCCACGCCGGGGGGCACGGCCAAGGGGCCGATCCAGATCTGGTGGATCACCCGCGGCACCGGGGCCAGGTTGGCCGACGTCATCGCCCGCTGTTCGGCCAGGGTATAGTGGAACAGGGGTGCCAGAACCTCGGGCGGCGGCATCAGCAGAAACTGCAACCCGGCGCGGGCCACGGCGTCGCCGCGCGCCTTGGCCAGATGCAACATGGCAGAGTGCAGGCGCCGTGGCAGGTGCAAAGCGGTCTGGGCGGGCAGGATGCGGATCTCCGGATCGGCGGCCAGCGCCTCCAGCAGGGCCAGCGCCGCCTGATGCGCGCCCCGGTCGGTCAGGGCGCGGGCCTCGGCGATGCCCTCGGTCATCCTTTGCTTTGGCGTCATCGGAGCCACCGGGCCTCAGGTGGGATCGGTCAGGAAGACATAGATCTTGCGGGTGTGCTCGACGATCTCCCACGTTCCTTTCCAGCCGCGCGGCAGCATCACCGCATCACCCGGCCCCAGTTCGCGCGGCGTGCCGTCGAGCTGGGTCATCACGATCTTGCCCTGCAGGAAATAGCAGAACTCCGCCGCGGCGGAGCGGTCCGCGGTGAAGCGCCCGGGCGTGCATTCCCAAAGCCCGATGTCCAGCGCACCATCCGGCGAGGCCCACAGCGACTGGGCCGCCTCCTGCTGGCCGGGGTTCAGCGTGGTCGGCTTGTCGGCCAAAGCGCCAAGGTCGATGCCCGACAGCGCGGTGAATACGGAAAGGTCGATCATGTCGTCTCCAGGAAAACCGGTGCCCGGCAGGTATAGCCGCCCTGCCGGGCGCTTGGCGAGGTCCTGCGGGAAAGGTCAGCGCAGATTGGTCTTCGCCAGTTCGACAACCTCGTCCCCGCGCCCGCTGAGCACGGCTTTCAGCATGAACAGGCTGAACCCCTTGGCCATGGCAAGGGTGATCGCGGGCGGCATGACCAGTTCCTGCGGCGCGGTCTTCACGGCGACCACGGCGGGTCCGTCATGGGCAAAGGCGCGGGCAAGGGCGGCTTCCAGATCATCGGCATCCTCGACCCGGATGCCCAGAATCCCCGAGGCAGTTGCGATGGCGGCAAAGTCGGGGTTGTCGTAATGCACATTGGTGTCGACAAAGCCGCCGGCCTTCTGCTCCAGCGCGACAAAGCCCAATTCGCTGTTGTCCACGATCACCACCTTCACCGGCAGCTTCAGCTGGCGCAGCGACAGAAGATCGCCCATCGACATCGAGAACCCGCCATCGCCGGACAGCGAGATCACCTGCCGCCCCGGCGCCGCAGCCTGCGCCCCCAAAGCCTGCGCCAGAGCATTGGCCATCGAGCCGTGGTTGGCCGAAAACAGCAGCCGCCGCTTGCCGTTGACCGCGATATGACGTGCCGCCCAGACCGTCGGCGTGCCGACATCGGCCGAGATCACCGCATCCTCTGCGGCCAGTTTGCTGACCATATGGGCCAGATACTGCGGATGGATCGGCCGGCCCCTCGCGCTTGGCCGTTCCAGATCGTCCAGACCGGCGCGCGCCTTGGCATAGTGCTTGCGGGCGGCGGTCAGGAAGCCAGGGTCGGCCGCGCCGTCCAGATGCGGCAGAAGGGCGGCAATGGTCTCGCCCACATCGCCGACGATGCCCAGCGTCAGCGGCGCGCGTTTGCCAAGTTGCGCGGGGTCGATATCGACCTGCAGGATCTTCGCCCCCTTGGGATAGAAGTTGCGATAGGGAAAGTCGCTGCCCAGAACCAGAAGCGTGTCGCAGCTTTCCATCGCGTGATAGCCCGAGGAGAAGCCGATCAGCCCGGTCATGCCGACGTCATAAGGGTTGTTCCACTCGACATGTTCCTTGCCGCGCAGGGCATGAACGACCGGCGCCTGCAGCTTTTCAGCCAGGGCCACCACGGCGTCGTGCTGGCCGGCGCAGCCGCTGCCGCAAAGCAGGGTCACCGCCTCCGCCTCGTTCAGGATCCTGGCCAGCTTGGCGATCTCGGTCGCGGCGGGCAGGATGCGCGGCACGGCGGGGGCGGCGAAGGTGGCGGAGGCCCCGGCCGGCGCCTCTTGCAAGGCCACATCGCCGGGCACCACGATCACCGCCACGCCGCGCTTGCCGATGGCGGCGCGCATCGCGCGGTGCAGAACCTCGGGCATCTGGGCCGGGTTGGTTACCAGTTCCACGAAATGGCTGCACTCGCGGAACAGCTCCTGCGGGTGGGTTTCCTGAAAATAGCCCAGCCCGATCTCGGAGGAGGGGATATGCGCCGCAATCGCCAGAACCGGCACATGGTTGCGGTGGCAGTCGAACAACCCGTTGATCAGATGCAGGTTCCCCGGCCCGCAGCTGCCGGCGCAGACGGCCAGTTCGCCGGTCAGGGCGGCCTCGGCCCCGGCGGCAAAGGCCGCCACCTCTTCGTGCCTTGTCATCATCCAGTCGATGCGTTTCTGCACGCGCAGCGCCTCGTTCAGGCCGTTCAGGCTGTCGCCGGTCACGCCCCAGATCCGTTTGACACCGGCATTGGCCAGGGTTTCGGCGATGAGTTCGGAGATCTTCATGTTGGGACTTCCTTCAGGTTCAGACGGAATGGTGACGCGGGTTCGCGGTTCAGAGGCGGGCCCATTGGCGGCCCAGCTCGATGCCGTAGTCGAGCAGGCGGTTGCCATAGCGCAGCTGGCCCCGCTGGAAATTGGCCATGGCGTCGTCGACATCGCCGGGGCTTTGCAGCAGCGCATCGGCCAGCGCCTGGGCATCCCGGGCAGCCTTGGCCGCGCCGCCGGCGGTATGGGGCCGCACGACAAAGGCCGCATCGCCGGTGAGAACAGTCCGGCCGAACACGGTTTGCGGCACGCCCAGATCGACGATGGTCTGCAAAAAGGGCTGGCGGGTCGCAGCAACAAGAGCGGCGAAATTCGGGTGCAGCTCGCGGGCGGCTTGGCCGGGCAGCGCTGCGACCACCTCGTCCCGCGCCATGCCCCGGCGCAGCGAGGCGTGCCTTTGGTGGCCATCCCGCGTGACCAGAAGCGCGTCGCGCTGGCCGGGCGTGGCCCCGACATACCAGACCCAGTTCATCTGCCGGTGGCCGCGCGCCGTGGCCAGGCCCGGCCCGGGGATGAAATAGGCCAGGGCATGGCCGCCCGACCGCGCATCGCTGAACGAGAAGATATCGTCGAAGGCATCGACGAGGTCGACGGGCATCTCCGCCTCCAGCACAGTGCCGCGCCAGGCGACGTAACCAGCATAATCCGCCTCCAGCGCGGGCAGCAGGCGGCGGCGGATCGGCGACTGGCTGCCATCGGCGGCCACCAGCAGATCGGCCTCGACGGTGCCACGGCCCGACACTTCCAGCCTGACCCCAGCCTCCGAAAGGGTCACCTCGCCCACGGCCGCGCCGGGATGATAGTGGTCCGGGGGGAACTGCTGGTGCAGCGTGGTGTAGATCGCATCCCAGGAGGTGAACTGCTGCGGCATCGGCTGCACCGGCCCGACCCCTCCGCCGAAGCCAAGGTGGCGCCGCCCGCTGCACCGCGTCACGGGCAGAACCGGGCCACCCGGCACCTGCAGCAGGGCGCTCAGTTCAGGCTGCACCACCAGCCCGGCGCCCGCTGCGCGCAGGGGCCCCGGATCGGCTTCGTAGACATCCACCGCAAACCCGGCCCGATGCAGCGCCAGACCGGCGCCAAGACCCGCAATCGACCCTCCGGCCACCGCGATCCGCGGCAGATCCCGTGCGGAGGCCGCGCCGCGCGCGCTCATGCCATGTCTCCCGCAAATCCGACCGCTTGCCGCAAGACCGTGACGATCATTTCGGCGGGTTGCGCGCCGCTGAAGAGGAAATCCTCGCCCAGAAGTACGCTGGGCACGCCCCGGATGCCGGCCCGGCGGGCGTCGCGGTCCAGAAGCTCGACGGTCTCCCACAGGCCGGGGTCGATCGCGGGGCCGTGTTCAAAGCCCACGTCCCGCGCAATGTCACGCAGGACCTCCCTGCTGCCGATGTCGCGGCCCTGGGTGAAATAAGCCTGAAACACCGCCTCGACCGCGCGGTTCTGCAACAGGGTGCCGCCGGCGCGCAGGGCATCGGCGATCATCACATGCGAGGCCATCGTGTTGGGGGTGCGCTCGATCAGGTCATAGCGGAAGCCGATCCCGACCTCCTGGCCGATCCGGGTGATCTGCCGGTCCATCGCCGCACTTTCAGCCGCCCCATATTTGGCGGCGCGGTAGGTGGGCCGGTCCATCCCGGCGTCGGGCATGTCGGGGTTCAGCTGGAAGGGGCGCCATTCAAGGTCGAAATTCAGCCCCTCGGCAGCGAGAGTGACCTGCGCCGCCTCGATCCGGCGCTTGCCGAGAAAACACCAGGGGCAGATCGAGTCCGACACGACGACCAGTGTCCAGAGCTTTGGCGGGGTGTCCATCATCTTTTCCACTTCCGAAACGGGGGTTTGCGACAGGCTGTGCGGTAACCTGCGACAGCGTCGGGTTGACCAGAAGGTGCAGGCTTCGGCGGGGCTTTGAAAGCATACGAAGGTTTTGTCCAAGCCGGACGGTCCGGATGTTGCAGCAGCACGGCGGAGGGTGGGCGTTATAAGATGCTGTATACAAAGGAATATTATCGTACTATAATTCGTTCGAACGTGCCGCCACCGCAGCGGGACGAAATTTCCCCCCTGCCTGTCACTGCAAACGTTCGTATGATTCCTTCCCCGGCATCCGCCCCCTAAACACGGGAAGGCCAAGGCGGCGATGATCGGTGAGTGCGGGACCCTCCCCCTGCATCCGGGCGTGCTGCGGCTTGGAACACTTCAGGCGGAGAATGCTCATGTCCGATCCGAACTTCTGGCTGACCCGGCGTGCCTTTGTCGGCAGCGCAGCGGCCCTCGCCAGCTCGGCCTGCCTTGCGGGTCAGGCCTTCGGCGACACCAAACCCAAGAAAAAACCTCAGAACGGAGACCACGAAATGTCCAGCGGATTTGTGAAAACGAAAGATGGCGTGGAGATTTTCTTCAAGGACTGGGGCCCGAAAGATGCCCAGCCGATCGTCTTCCACCACGGCTGGCCTCTGTCCTCGGACGACTGGGATACCCAGATGCTGTATTTCCTGGCCAATGGCTACCGCGTCGTGGCGCATGACCGCCGCGGCCATGGCCGCTCGTCGCAGGCCGATACCGGCAATGACATGGATCATTACGCCGCCGATGCCTCTGCCGTGGCCGAGCATCTCGACCTGAAGAAYGCCGTCCACATCGGCCACTCGACCGGCGGCGGCGAGGTGGCCCGCTATGTCGCGCARTTCGGCGAGCCGCAGGGYCGGGTGGCCAAGGCYGTCCTGGTCAGCGCCGTCCCGCCGATCATGCTGAAGACCGAGGCCTATCCCGATGGCCTGCCGATGGAGGTGTTCGACGGCCTGCGCGCCGCCTTGGCCGCCAACCGGGCGCAGTTCTACCTCGACCTCGCCTCGGGYCCCTTCTACGGTTTCAACCGGCCYGACGCGAAGGTCTCGCAAGGGGTGATCGACAACTGGTGGCGYCAGGGCATGATGGGYGGYGCCATCGCGCATTACGACGGCATCAAGGCCTTTTCGGAGACCGACCAGACCGCGGATCTGAAGGCGATCACCGTGCCGACGCTGGTGTTGCAGGGCGATGACGAYCAGATCGTGCCCTACAAGAAYGCYGCCGAACTGCAGATCAAGCTTTTGAAGAACGGCGAGAAGAAGATCTACAARGGCTTCTCGCATGGCATGCTCACCGTGAATGCCGATGTGATCAACCCCGACCTTCTGGCCTTCATCAAGAAGTAAGCTTGCGGATCACGACGACGAAGGGAGGGCGGATCGGATCCGCCCTCCCTTTTTGCGTTGCAGCTCCGGACGAAACCGCTGCCCCGCCCGGCGAAGGGGCGAGCTGCAGCGTGATGTGCTGACACTGATTTCTGCCAGTCTGCGGCACGCCGCCTAACTGGTCGCGGCCTCGATCGCGTCCAGAAGCGCGTCGGGGTCGATCGGTTTGGCCAGGAAATCGCGTGCGCCGCAGGTCAGGGCGCGTTGCCGCGCGGCGGGCGTCGGATAGGCGGTCATCAGGATCAGGGGCTTCTCCCAATGCCGGCGCATCAGCTCTTCCTGCAGCTCGATGCCCGACAGGCCGGGCATGTGCAGATCGGTGACGATGCAGGCGAATTTGTCGGGGGTGGCATAGCCCAGAAGCTCTTCGGCCGTGGCAAAGCCCAAACCCTCCATCCCGGCGGATCGCAACAGGCTGTCCACGCTGCCGCGGACGCCGGGATCGTCATCGACGATCGCAATCAACAGGGGATGAGGCATGCGAGGACTCCGATCGCCAGGACAGAATGCGCCTGACATCCAAGATATACCCTGCCTGCGCCCTGCGCACTATCATACCTAAATGTTATACCGATGGATACTCGCGTCCCGCACGCCAAGCTGTTCGGCCATGCGCACGAGGTCGGCCAGCGACTGGGCATCCATCTTGCGCATCACGTTGCCGCGGTGGATCTTGACGGTGATCTCGCTGAGGTCGAGGCGCGCGGCCACCTGCTTGTTCATCAGGCCGGTCACAACCAGGGCCATCACCTCTTTTTCGCGCGCGGTCAGCCCATCGTAATGGGTCTGGACCCGCGCCGTCATCAAGGCGCCGTTGCGTCTTTCCTGATCCGTATCAAGGGCTTTTGCCACGGCTTCCAGCAATTGGTCATCGCCGAAGGGCTTGGGCAGAAAGTCGATCGCCCCGGCCCGCATGCCGCGCACCGTCATCGGAATATCGCCATGCCCGGTGATCAAGACGACCGGCACGGCGTGTTTCTGACCGGTGAGGCTTTCCTGAAAGTCGAGGCCATTTTCCCCCGACAGCCGGATATCGAGCACAAGGCAGCACCGCGCCTCCGGCATCTCTGCGGCGAGATAGGCGGCCGGGCAATCGAAGAGACGAACGTGATAACCGCAGGACCGCAGCAAAGAGCCGATCGAGCCGCGCAGCCCGGGGTCATCGTCGATCACGTTGACGCAGCCGTTCTCCAGATGATCTGTCATGCGCAAGCTCCTGTCTGTGCGATGGGCAGGCGCATGTGCATCGTCAGCCCGCCCAGCGGGTTCTGCGCCGCATGCAAGCTGCCGCCGTGTTGTTCCATGATGCTGCGGCAGATGGTCAGGCCCATGCCCATACCCTCGGCCTTGGTGGTGAAGAAGGGGCGGAACAGGGTTTCCGGGTCCGCCCCCGCCAGCCCGGTTCCGGCATCGCTGAGTGCGATCCGCACGAATCCGCCCTCCGCCTCGGCCTCGATCCTGATCGCGCGGTTGTCGTCGTCGGTCGTGGCCATCGCCTGTTGCGCATTGAGGATCAGGTTCAGCAGGACCTGTTGCAGCTGCACGCGGTCGGCGCAGACCTGCGGCAGGTCCGGCGGCAGCGCCGAAACCAGCGAGACGCCGGCGGCGGAGAGGTCGCGTTGCAGCAGGATCATCGTGTCGGCCAGAACGGCATCCAGCGCGATATTGGCATGGACCGGCTCGGTCTTGCGCGCCAGATCGCGGATCCGGGCGATCACATCGGCGGCGCGGGCACCATTGGCGGCGATCTGATCCAGACAATCCTTGACCTCGGCGACCTGCGGCACATCGCGCGCCAACCAGCGCCGGCCGGATTTCGCATAGGTGATGATCGCCGAAAGCGGCTGGTTGACCTCATGCGCGATGGAGGCGGCGATCTGGCCCAGGGTCATGACGCGCGCCATGTGGATCAGCTCGGAATGCGATTCCGCGAGCGCCTTGTGGGCCCGGTTGCGCTCGGTCACATCCAGTGCGGTGACCAGCACATGGTTCCAGCCCTCATCATCCGGCGGGCGCGAGACGCGCAACAGGACGTCGATCACCTCTCCCGTCAGCTTGATGAACTGCACCTCGGCCTCCACCGGGGATTCGCCGGCCTGCAGGCGTTGGAAGATCCGGGCCTGAATGCCCTGCCCGCCCAAAGTGTGTCTCTGCAGGATGTTGCCGCCGATCAGTTCGGACCGGTCGGCATAGCCGAACAGCTGGGCCGCCTGCTGGTTGGCGTGGCGGACAAAGGCCGAAGCAGCCGCCTTGTGGGCGAGTTCGGGTGTCGGCTCGGCGCCGCCCTGCAACATCGCATAGGCCTGCGACCAGTCGGATTCCCAGATCGGAAAGCCCGACGCGTTGAGGATGGTGGCATAGCGCGCATCGGCGCGGCGGCGCTGTGCGGCCTGGGCGATCTGGCTGGCGGACAGAAGGCTGGTGACGCAGATCGCCAGAAGGCTGACGCCCAGCCGGATGGCCGGCGACCCGAACGGCGCCTCGCCATGGCTGATCGCATAGCCGACCAGGGCGAGGGCCGCCGACACCGCGCCCGCGGCAAAGACCAGGCTGCGCTGACCCGGCCGGGCGGCGATCAGCACGACAATCGTGTAAAGCACGGCCACGGCGCCCTGAAGCGGGCTGAGCACGTCCAGCGCGAAGATGGCCAGCGCAAGCGCCAGTGCCGCCGCGCAATGCACGGTGCCGACGATCCGCCTTGCCTGCCTGTCGCCCTGTATGGCCGCCTCCTGAACCCTTGCCACCGATCGCCGGAACCTTTTCAATCTGACGTTGTTACGCCGCGGGGGCAAGTCGGCCTCGCGGCGCATGACGGCGGCTCTTTGTCTGGTCCAGTGATCTGATGAACCATCAGGCACAAGCGCGTGTCGTGCCATCATACTGAAGTTTGGGGTGGCGCGACGGCGCAAGCAAACTTCTGTATGATTGGCCGCAAGCAAGGCCGCGTCGAAGGTGCCCGCAGGGAATGGCACCCGTCGCTTCCGAGCCCGTCCCTTCCGAGGAGGAAATAGTCTATGTCCAAAACCGATGGCCGGGAGCACCAGATCTTCCCGATACTGACCCCAGCCCAGGTCGCGATCGCCTCCCGCTTTGCCAGTGCCCCGGCACGGGATTTCGCCCCCGGAGAGACGGTTTTCGCCATTGGCGCCAGCGGGGTGGCGACCTGGCTGGTCCTGTCGGGCGCCATTGTGGTGACGCGCCGCGATGGGCTGAACAGTCTGGCGCCCGTCACCACCCATGCCGTCGGCCAGTTCACTGGCGAGGTGAACCAGCTGTCCGGCCGCCCCTCACTGGCGGCCGGGGCGGCGGGGCCGGAGGGTTGCGTGGCCTTGCCCTTCGATGCGCCGCACCTGCGCGCGTTGATGATCGGCTCGGCCGAGATCGGCGAGATCATGATGCGCGCCCTGATCCTGCGCCGGGTCGGGCTGATCGGCCATGGCGGCGCGGGCACGATCCTGATCGGCGCGCCGGGCAGCCCGGATGTGCTGCGCCTGCAGAACTTCCTGACCCGTGCCGGGATGCCCAATCTGCTGCTGGATGCCAGCCTGGACGAGGAGGGCCGCGCGCTGGTCGAACGCACCGGCGTGCTGGAGGCGGAACTGCCGCTGGTGGTCTGCCCCGGCGGCCAGATCCTGCGCTGCCCGACCGATGCCGCCCTGGCCGGTTGTCTGGGCATCGTGCCGGATCTCGGGCCGGAGAAGCTTTATGACGTGGCGATCGTTGGCGCCGGGCCCGCCGGCTTGGCGGCGGCGGTCTATGCGGCCTCCGAAGGGCTGTCGGTTCTGGTCCTGGATGGCCAGTCGATGGGCGGGCAAGCTGGAGCCTCGGCCCGGATCGAGAATTACCTCGGCTTTCCCACCGGCATCTCGGGCCATGCGCTTTCGGCGCGGGCCTTCAATCAGGCGCTGAAATTCGGGGCCGAGATCGCGATTCCGGTGCAGGTCGACCATCTGAGCCTGCGGGAAGGCCAGCTGGCCCTCGCCTGTGCCGACAATCGCAAGATCCGGGCGCGGTCGATCGTCATTGCGGCGGGCGCGCGCTATCGCCGGCCCGATGTGCCCAACCTTGCGACCTTTGAAGGGGCGGGCGTGTCCTACTGGGTCTCGCCCATCGAGGCGCGGCTTTGCGCGGGGGAAGAGGTGGCGCTGGTCGGTGGCGGCAATTCGGCGGGTCAGGCGGTGGTCTTTCTGGCCCCGCAGGTCCGCCGCCTGCATCTGGTGGTGCGCCGCCCGCTGGCGGAAACCATGTCGCGCTACCTGATCGACCGGATCGCCGCCCTGCCCAATGTCGAACTGCACGTCGGGTCCGAACTCGCCAGCCTCGAGGGTGCCCGCGAGACCGGGCTTGAGGCCGCAAGCTTCCGCGACCGGACCACGGGCGCCATCACCCGCCGCAGCCTGCGCCACATCTTCCTGTTCATCGGCGCCGATCCCAACGCGGATTGGGCGCGGGCCTGCGTCGACATGGATGCGCATGGCTTCGTCAAGACTGGCCAGGGTGCCCTGTCACTGGAAACCAGCCTGCCCGGCGTCTTTGCCATCGGCGACGTGCGGGCCGGATCGACCAAGCGCGTCGCCGCCGCCGTGGGCGAGGGTGCGGCCGTCGTCTCGCAGATCCACACCATGCTGGCCCAACAGACCGAGGAGGCAAGATGAAACGCTGCACTCACACCAACACGATCCACACGGTCCAGCCCAGTGCCAAGGGCTGCGAGGACTGCCTGAAGATCGGCAGCGCCTGGGTCCACCTGCGGCTCTGTCGCGATTGTGGCCATGTCGGCTGCTGTGACGATTCCCCGCACCGCCACGCCAGGGCGCATTTCCACGCCACCGGCCATCCGATCATCGAGGGCTACGACCCGCCGGAAGGCTGGGGTTGGTGCTATGTCGACAAGATCGAGGTCGATCTGCCAGACCAGACCCCGCAACTGGGTCCGATCCCGCGCTTTTACTGACACCCCACCCGCGAAAACACTGCCCGAACGGCCCCCGGAGTGGCACTCCGCAGGGCCGTTTCCGTCATGGGTGGGATTCGCGGGGCTGCGCGCCGGACAGGACCAAACCTTTGTATGCGATGCGAAAAGCAAAGGCCGGGTCTAACCTTTCCGCAAGGCCTTGGGGGATCGGGTTCGGACCTTCTGGCTGAAAAGGAACGACACCATCCGCCCCGCGTTACCATCGCATCATTCCAGAGGAGACCTGCCATGACCCAACCGAAGAAAACCGCCTCCGCCCGCCATCTGGCCACGCCCACCGACCTGTCCGCCGAGGCCACCCGCGACATCGCCGCCGGGCTGAACCGCATCCTTGCCGATGCCTTCGCGCTTTACCTCAAGATCAAGAACTTCCACTGGCACATGAGCGGCCCGCATTTCCGCGACTACCACCTGATGCTGGACGACCATGGCGACGAGGTTCTGGCGATGACCGACCCGCTGGCCGAACGGGTCCGAAAGCTGGGGCACACCACGCTGCGCTCGATCACCGGCATCATGAACACCCAGACCATCCTCGACAATGACGCGGACTACGTCGATCCGCAGGACATGCTGGCCGAACTGCACAGCGACAACCTGCAGATCCTGGGCGAGATGCGCCGCGTCCATGACATCTGCGACGAAGGCGGCGATGTCGCCTCGGCCAGCCTGCTCGAGAACTGGATCGACGAGGGCGAAAAGCGCGGCTGGTTCCTGTTCGAGACGCTGCGCAGCCCGATGACCGCCTGAACCTTCCCTCCTGCCAAAACCAATGTGCCGCGCTGTCACCAGCGCGGCACATTTCATTTTACCAAGGGGAGGAAGCAGCGACCCTCAACGGGCCGCGCGTTTGCGGATGCTGTTCAGTTGCAGCCCCGCCGCCACCAGACCGGCCAGCGCACCACCCGCCGAAACCGCAGCCCAGCCATAGGGCCACAGGAACGTCGCCAGGGCCGAACCGGCGGCACCACCGAGGAACATCGACCCCATGAAGATCGTGTTCAACCGCGAACGTGCCTCGGGCCGCAGGGCGTAGATCACATGCTGGTTCGACACCATGCTGCCCTGCATCGCGAAATCCAGCACCACGACCCCGACGATCAGCCCGGCGATCGAGGTCCAGAGCCCGAAGATCACCCAGGACACCAGCGTCAGAACCGCGCCCACGGCGATCACGGTATGCGGGCCGCGCTTGTCGGCGATGCGACCGGAAATCGGGGCCGCCAGAATGCCGGTCAGACCCAGAAGCCCGAACAGCCCCGCCACCTCGGCGCCATAGCCGAACTGTGGCTGTTGCAGGCGGAAGGCCAGCACCGTCCAGAAGGCCGAGAAAGCCCCGAAGACCAGCGCCTGCGACACGGCGGCCAGGCGCAGCGCGGGGAATTCCCGCCACAGGCCGGCCAGCGAATGCAAGAGGGCGCCATAGGACACTTTCTGATCGGGCTGGCTTTTCGGCAGGGTCAGCTGCACGGTCGCCGCCGCCAGAAGGGCGATAGGCGCGCCGATCCAGAACATCTCGCGCCAGCCCAGCGTGCTGCCGACATAGCCCGAGATCGTCCGGCTCAGAAGGATGCCGCTCAGGATGCCCGACACCACGGTGCCGACCGTGGCGCCACGCTTGTCAGGATTCGACAGATGGGCGGCGAAGGGCACGATCTGCTGCGCCACGGTCGAGCTGAGCCCGATCAGTGCCGAGGCGGCGACCAGCGACCAGCCGCCCGGCGCCACCGCCGCGCCGACGAGCGCCAGGGCCAGCACCAGAAACTGCAGGATGATCAGGCGTTTGCGCTCCAGCACATCGCCCAGCGGCACCAGGAGGAACAGGCCCGCCGCATAGCCCAGCTGGGTGACGGTCGGCACCAGGCTGACGCCGGTGCGGCCCATGTCCTTCTCGATCATCTCCAGCATCGGCTGGTTGTAGTAAAGGTTCGCGACAGCGGCCCCGGCGGCAACGGCCATGGCAAGGATTGTGCCACGCCCGATCTCTTGCGGTATTTTCAACTCGGAGGCCTTTGCTTTTGGCTGGGTTGGGACCGGCTGCGCGGGCCCGAATGTCGGATTGATCATCTCGTACTCCATGCGGTTCCAGACCGCGACTGTTTGCACGCCCTATCTAGCGTCTTTCCGATTCCGACATTAGCCGTTGCATTTGGGTGGGCGGTATCACACTAAAGGTTATAATGAACGTCGATGACCTGGAAATTCTGGTGGAGGCGGTGCGCAGCGGCAGTCTTGTGGGGGCCGCGCGGCGCCTGCGGCTGACCTCGATGACCGTGACCCGCAGGCTGGCGGCGCTGGAGGCGGAGCTGGGCGTGCGGCTCTTGCATCGCAGCACCCGCGCCGTGGGCCTGACGCCTGAAGGCGAGACCTTTCTGCCCTATGCCGAAGCGATGCTGGATCAGGCCGCCACCAGCCGCGAGGCGCTGCGCCCGGCGGGCGAGGGCGCGCAGGGTCTGCTCCGCGTGACCGCCTCGATCGCCTTCGGGCGGTTGATGGTGGCGCCGATGATCCCGGCGGTGCTGGCGGCCAACCCGGGGCTCAGCGTCGATCTGATCCAGACCGATGGCGTGGTGGACATCGTGGCCGATGGCATCGACCTGGCCATCCGGATCGGCAACCTGCGCGACAACTCGCTCGTGGCGCGCAAGATCGCGGCCAATCAACGCGTGCTTTGCGCCACGCCCGAATACCTTCAGCGTCGCGGCGCGCCACAGAACCTGGCCGATCTGCCGGGGCATGAATGCCTGACGCTGGGTGGCTTTGACCGCTGGGATTTTCGCCACCGCGTCACGGGCGAGGCGCTGTCTGCCCGGGTCCACGGCCGCTTCAGTGCCAATTCCTTCGAGACGCTGCATGGCGTTTGCCGCGGCGGGGTCGGCATCGCCTATCTGTCGCAATGGTTTGCCGCCGAGGATCTGGCCCGTGGCCGTCTGGTGTCCTTGCCGCTGGCCGATGTCCTGCCCGAGGAGACCGCGATCTGGGCCGTCCATCCGACCCGGCGGCTGGTGCCGGCCAAGGTGCGGGTCTTTGCCGATGCCCTGCAAGCGCATTTTCTGGCCGAGATGGCCCGCCACGGCACCTCTGACGCCTGAAGCGCGCCCGCCGCCGCCTTTTCCGATTGATCCGGCCCGCAAACTGCGGGATGCCTCAGCGATGACTTGGACCGCGCTTTTCCCCACCATCACCGCCGCCTTCCTCGCCTCGCTGGTCGAGGTGGTGGAGGCTTTCACCATCGTCCTCGCCGTCGGCATCACCCGAGGCTGGCGCCCGGCGCTGACCGGTTCGGCGCTGGCCTTGGGCGTTCTGGTGCTGATCGTGCTGATCTTCGGGCCGGTTCTGGCCCTGATCCCGATCGGGGCGCTGCGGTTCACCGTGGGCTGCCTGTTGATCCTGTTCGGCCTGCGCTGGCTGCGCAAGGCGATCCTGCGCGCGGCCGGGTGGATTCCGCTGCATGACGAGGCGCTGGCCTTTGCCAGGGAAACCGACGAGCTGAAGGCGCTGGCCGCCGAGCGCCGGGCCGATGTCATGGCCGCCACCGCCGCCTTCAAGGCCGTGCTGCTGGAGGGGGTGGAGGTCGTCTTCATCGTCATCGCGGTCGGCGCGGCGCATGGCCAGACCTTCTGGGCGGGCATGGGCGCCTTGGCGGCGGTGGTCCTTGTGCTGATTTTGGGCGCCGTCGTGCATCGCCCGCTGGTGCAGGTGCCGGAGAACACGCTGAAATTCGTCGTGGGCCTGATGCTCTGCGCCTTCGGGGTGTTCTGGACGGGCGAGGGGCTCGGCGCGGCGTGGCCCGGCGAGGATCTGGCCCTGGTCTGGATCTTTGCGCTGTTCCTCGTCTTCGCCCTCGGCGCGGTGCGCCTTTGTGCCAAACCCGGGCTGGAGGGCGCGCGATGAAATGGCTGATCCTGATCTGGGACGAGACGTTGAGCATGTTCGTCGATGACGGGGCCATGGCCCTGCAAGCGGCCGTGCTGATCGCGCTGGTCGCAGGGGCGGTCAAGCTTCTGGGGGTCGCACCGCTTCTGGGCGGGGTCCTGCTGCTGGCGGGGTGTCTTGCCGTGCTAGGCTTGAGCCTGTGGCGCAAGACCCGGCGGCGGTAGGGGCTGCGGCCGGGTCTTCCCGTCCCGCAGACCTCAGGCGCGCAGACCTCAGGCCCGCGGGCCCACCACAGCAATGCCCAGCGTTTCCAGAACCTTGGCCTCGATCTGCGGCGCCTCCATCCCGGCGGCGCGGTACATCGCTTCGGGCGAGGCCTGGTCGATGAAGACATCGGGGAAGACCATGCTGCGGAACTTCAGCCCGGTGTCAAAGACGCCCTCTTCGGCCAGAAGCTGGGCGACATGACTGCCAAAGCCGCCGATGGCGCCCTCTTCAATGGTGATCAGCGCCTCATGGCTGCGCGCCAGCTGCAGGATCAGATCGCGGTCGAGCGGTTTGGCAAAGCGGGCATCGGCCACAGTGGGCGGCAGGCCGCGCAGGGCCAGCGCCTCGGCGGCCTTCAAAACCTCGGCCAGATGGGTGCCAAAGGACAGGATCGCCACGCGCGCGCCTTCGCGGATCATGCGGCCTTTGCCGATCGGCAGGGGCACGCCCTTGGCGGGCATCTCAACGCCAACACCCTCGCCGCGCGGATAGCGGAAGGCGATCGGACCGGAGTCATGCGCGGCGGCGGTCGCGACCATATGAACCAGCTCCGCCTCATCCGCCGCGGCCATCACCACGAGGTTCGGCAGGTTGGCGAGGTAGGCCACGTCGAAGGCCCCGGCATGGGTCGGGCCATCGGCGCCGACCAGCCCGGCCCGGTCAATCGCAAAGCGCACGGGCAGATTCTGGATCGCCACATCATGCACGACCTGATCGTAACCGCGCTGCAGGAAGGTGGAATAAAGCGCGCAGAACGGCTTCATCCCCCCCGCCGCAAGACCCGCTGCAAAGGTCACCGCATGCTGTTCGGCAATGCCCACGTCGAACACGCGCCTGGGAAAGCGGGTCGCGAACAGGTCCAGCCCGGTGCCATCCGGCATCGCGGCGGTGATGGCGACGATCTTGCTGTCGGCCTCGGCCTCGCGGATCAGGGCTTCGGCGAAAACCTTGGTGTAAGACGGCGCGTTGGAGGGCGATTTCTTCTGCACCCCGGTCAGCACATCGAACTTGGCCCGGGCATGGCCCCGGTCGGCGGCCATCTCGGCGGGGGCATAGCCCTTGCCCTTCTTTGTGATCACATGGATCAGCGTCGGCCCGGTCGCCCGCGCCTTGACGGTGCGCAAGACCGGCAGCAGCTGGTCCAGATCATGGCCATCTATCGGGCCGACATAGGAAAACCCCAGCTCCTCAAACAGCGTGCCGCCGACGGTCATGCCTTTCAGCATTTCCTTGGCCCGGCGTGCGCCTTCTTGAAACGGCTCGGGCAGCAGGCTGACCATGCCCTTGGCGGCCTGCTTGATCTCCTGGAAGGGCGCCCCGGCGTAAAGCCGCGACAGGTAGGACGACATCGCGCCCACCGGCGGCGCGATCGACATCTCGTTGTCGTTCAGGATCACGAACATCCGCTTCTTCAAGGCACCCGCGTTGTTCATCGCCTCGAACGCCATGCCGGCGGACATCGAGCCGTCGCCGATCACGGCAATCGCATCACCCGGATCGCCACCCAGTTCGGCCGCCATTGCAAAGCCCAAAGCCGCCGAAATCGACGTGGAGCTATGCGCTGCACCAAAAGGATCATACCGCGACTCGCTGCGCTTGGTGAAACCCGAAAGCCCACCCTCGGTCCGCAAGGTGCGGATGCGGTCGCGCCTGCCGGTCAGGATCTTGTGCGGATAGCATTGGTGGCCGACATCCCAGATCAACTTGTCACGCGGTGTGTCGAACACCGCATGCAGCGCCACGGTCAGTTCGACCACGCCCAGACCCGCGCCCAGATGGCCGCCGGTGACCGACACGGCCGAGATCGTCTCGGCCCGCAGTTCATCGGCCAGAAGCCGCAACTCACGGTCCGTCAAGGATTTCAGGTCGGCGGGAAACTGCACGCGGTCAAGCGTCGGGGTGATGGGGCGCGATGTGTCGGACATGGATTCCTCAGCTTTCCCGCGCGATAACGAAGCGCGCCGCCGCAATCAAGGTCGCAGCCCGGTTGCCATAGGGCGAAAGGCAGGCTTCGGCCTCGGCAATCAGGTCGCGGGCCCGCGCCTCGGCGCCTTCCAGCCCAAGGAGCGAGACAAAGGTCGCCTTGCCTGCCGCCGCATCCTTGCCCAGCCGCTTGCCTGCCTTGGCAGGATCGCCCTTCACATCCAGAATGTCATCGGCGATCTGAAAAGCCAGCCCCAGCGCCCTTGCATATCCGGCCAGCGCCGCCCGGTCCTCGCCTGCGATGATCGCCCCGGCCTCGGCCGAAAAGCCGATCAGCGCGCCGGTCTTGCCGGCTTGCAACCTTGTGATCTGGTCCAGCGTCAAAGGCTCTGCCGCCACCTCTGCCGCCATGTCCAAAGCCTGCCCCAGAACCATGCCCTCGGCGCCCGAGGCCCTGGCAAGGCCCTGAACAAGACCCATCCGCACCTCTGCCGACCCCAGGGCCGGATCGCAGAGAAGTTCAAAGGCCAGGGTCTGCAAAGCATCCCCGGCCAGAACGGCGGTCGCCTCGTCCCATTTCTTGTGAACCGTCGGCAGGCCGCGCCGCAGATCGTCGTCATCCATGCACGGCAGATCGTCATGGATCAGCGAATAGGCGTGCAAGGCCTCGACCGCCGCTGCCGCACTGATCGCGCGGTCACCCAGACCGAACAATCGTGCGGTTTCCAGCGCCAGAAAGCCGCGCAGACGCTTGCCGCCCTGAAGGGCATAGCGCATCGCCACCACCACAGGCACCTCGGCACGGTCGGACAGGGCCGCAGTCAGCCGCGCCTGAATGGCGGCGGCATCGGCGGCGAGGATATCGGGAAAGCTCACATCCCCTCCACCGGGGTGACGCCCATGGCCTTGCCCTCGGCGGCGCGGATCAGTTCAACCTTTTCTTCGGCATCCTTGAGCTTGCCCGCGCAATGCGCCTTCAGCGCTGCCCCGCGCTCATACAGCGCGATCGATTGTTCCAGCGCGACATCGCCGCGTTCCAGCTGGGTGACGACCTTTTCCAGCTCGGCCATGGCCTCTTCAAAGGTCATCTCTACGACGGGTTTATCAGCCAAGGCCACGCTCCTGCAAAACGCCCACATGCGCCGCGACCGAGGCCGCCAGCGCCGCCAGATCATAGCCGCCTTCCAGGCAGGATACCACCCGGCCCTGTGCCGAGGCATCAGCGAGGTCGCAAAGCTTGTGGGTCAGCCAGGCGAAATCCGCGGTCTGCCAGTTCAGCTGCGCCAGAGGGTCATCTTCATGGGCATCAAAACCGGCGCTGATCAGGATCAGTTCGGGCTTCCAGGCGGCAAGCGCGGGGAAAACTTCGGCCTCATAGACCGCCCGCATCCTGCCCCCGCTGCTTTCGGGCGGCAGCGGCAGGTTCAGGATCTGGCCATGCGCGCCCTTTTCCTCGCGCCCCCCGGTGCCGGGCCAGAGCGGCATCTGCTGGCTGGAGACGAAGAGCGCGCGCCCCTCGTTCCAGAGCAGATCCTGCGTGCCATTGCCGTGATGGACGTCGAAATCCACCACGGCGACGCGGGCAAGACCATGGTGGTCCAGCGCCCTTTTGGTCGCAATCGCGACGGTGCCGAACAGGCAAAACCCCATCGGCGTCGCGGTTTCCGCATGGTGACCCGGCGGGCGCGAGGCCACGAAGGCGGTCTTGTCCTCGCCCGCCAGCACCGCGTCCACCGCCCCACAAGCGCCACCGACCGCCCGCAGCGCCGCCTCGAAAGAGCCGGGCGACATCCAGGTGTCAGGGTCGAGCTGCGCCGTGCCGGACAGAGGCTCGGCGGCGCGGATCCGGTCGATATAGGCTTGCGGATGACAGCGCAAAAGTTCCGCCTCGGCGGCCAAAGGTTGCTCGCGCCGGGTCAGGCTCAGGCTCGCGACGCCCTTCTGGACAGCCTCCATCCGCGCCACCTGTTCGGGATGGCCGGCAGGCGTGCGATGGCGGCTGGCGGCCGCATGGGCATAGAACAAGGTCATGGCATCCCCCTTTTGCCGCGATCAAAGGGGAAAGCGGGGCCCGAGGCAAGCCGTCACAACGCACCGCCGCGCACCACCACCTCAGCCGGGCGGATCACCGCGTTGCTGCGGTGCAGGATCACCTGGCTTGCAACTGCGCTCACCGCGCTGGCGTGGTTCGGGATCACCTGCAGTTTCTCGCCGATCCGGGGCCGCGCCCCGCAGAGCCGCAGATCGACATGGGCATGCTCCGCGCCGAGGCCGGTGATCGAAGCCGAGGGATAGGCCGGGATCATGCCATGACCCTCCAGTCCGAAAAGACCCGAGGTGAGCGAGTTCGCCCCCGCATCCAGGATGGCACGGTCGGGCGTGGGCCGGCTCACCACCGTGGTCAGAACAGTCAGCGCGCAATCCTCCACGGGGCAAGTGCCGCGCGCCAGCAGGGCGCGGTCATTGTAAATGTAGGCCCTCGCACGATATTCCGTCATCGATGGCGTCTGCGCCGCCAAAGCCAGCGAGGGCGTCCCCCCGGTCGAGATCACCTCGCAGGGCCCGACATCCGGCAGGCAAAGCGCGGCTGCGGTCGACAGAAAGGCCTCGACCCGGGCTTGGCTTTGTGGGCCGGGACAGGTCATCATCCCGCCGAAGCGCAGGCCCGGGGCGGCGGCGATGGCGCGGGCCAGATCGCGCGCGGCCTCGGGGCTTTGCACGCCGCAGCGCGCCCTGCCGGTGTCGCATTCGACCAGAACGGGAAGGGGCAGGGCGCTGCCCGCCATGCCCGAGGACAGCGCCGCCACACCTTCCGCACTGTCAGCCACGACGCGGAGCTGCCCCGCTTCGGCCAGACGGCGGGCGCGGGCGATTTTCTCGGGCGACAGCAGGTTGTGGCACAGAAGGATATCGTCAAAATCGGTGGCGAAAACCTCCGCCTCCGCGATGGTCTGGCAGGTGATGCCGATGGCCCCGGCCTGCATCTGAAGCCCCGCCAGAAAGGGGATCCCATGGGCCGTGACATGCGGGCGAAAGCCCTTGCCCAATTGGTCAAACAGGCTTTGTGCGCGGTGGATATTGGCCTCGACCCGGTCAAGATCGACCAGAACGGCAGGGGTTTCGACATCCTCGATCCGCATCGCAGCCTCCGCAAGAGGGGGACGGCCTTGCCGGCCGCCCCGGCGCAACCGCGCGCCCCCGGTCAGAACAGATCGACGCTGCCCGATTGCGCCTGTGCCCGCGGCGGCGGCACCTCGTTCAGCTCGACCTCGTCGTTCTTGACGAACAGCAGCTTCACCTGTCCGGTGGTGGGCCGCAGGATGACGCGGCGGGCCAGCACACCCCCCAGGCTTTCCGCGACGATGGGAATCCCCTCATTGGCCAGAAAACTATGGGCAAAGGCACCATTCTGCCGCCCGATATCGGTGAGCGTCGCCGACATGCGGGCGCCGCCGAAGACCTTGGCCTGCAGGCGCGCCTTGGAGGCGCCGTTCTTCAACAACTCGTTGATCAGCTTTTCCATCGCGTTGACACCAAAGCGGATATGCCCGGAATCGGTGCCCCGGCCCGCTGGCAACAGGAAGTGGTTCATCCCGCCGATCGCCCCCACCGTGTCAAACAGGCAGACCGAGATGCAGGACCCCAGCACCGTCGAGAGCGAGGTTTCGGCATGGGAGGACACATAATAGGTGCCCTGTACGACGTAGACGAGCTTTCCCTCTGTGATCACGGTCATGATGCAACGCGTCCTTTTTCCGAGTTCTGGGCGCAGGCCCGCAGGATGGCGCCCGCGATTTCCGGCAGCGGCAACTGCTGACGCACGGCGCCGATTTCAAACGCCGCCCGCGGCATGCCATAGACAACGCTGGAGCTTTCGTTCTGTCCGAGGGTGATGGCCCCGGCCTTGCGCAGGGCGAGCAACCCCTCGGCCCCGTCGCGGCCCATGCCGGTCAACAGGGCGGCCACCACATGCGAGGCCACCGGAACGGCAGAGTGGAAAAGGGCATCGACCGAGGGCAGATGACCCGACACGAGCGGCCCGGGTTCCACCGCGATGCGATAAGGTTTGTTGGACCGCAGCCTCATATGCCCGGGACATCCGGCCGCGACGCAGACCCGCCCCGGACGCAGCTCCATCCCGTCCTGGGCCGCCTCGACCACGGCATTGGTGCGGCGGGCGAGCAGCCGAATCAGGCTTTCGGAAAATCCTTGGCCGGTGTGCTGCACAACGGCAACCGGCGGGCAATCGACCGGCAGGGCCGACAGGACTGCCAACAGGGCATCCACGCCGCCGGTCGAAGCGCCGATCAGGATCAGCTTTCCGGCGCGGAAGGCCCCGGTGCTGCGTGCCGTGGCGGTAACCGGCCCGGCGACCGGGGCTTGCGGGCGCGGCGCCACCCGCCGCATCGCCGCCGAGATCTGCGCGCAAATGGCCTGAGGCGCCAAAGCTGTATCAATGGCGGGAAAGTCATTGGCGGTTTCGGCATTGACCGGCGGGATCAATCCCGACCCGCTCAACCCCCGGTGATCCACGGTGATCCACCGCGCCTCCAGGGCCCGAAACAGCGACCGCATGAGGGAGAATTCTGGCAATTGGGTCAGCTCCCGGGCGATCAGGACCATGTCCGGCTCCATCGCCTCTGCCGCCGTATAGGTTGCGGGCAGGTCCGAAGCCTGGCTGATCACGCGAAAGCCCGGCACCGCATCAAGTGCTTTGATCAGCTTGATGCGCATCGCAGGATTTCCGCCCGCTATGATCACTGTAAGGTCTGGCACCATTCTCTCCTACCGAATCCCGGCCTTCGGGTGACTTGCACAAACGGGATCAGAAATCCTGCCACATGCCATTGGCGCTCGCGGGCTGGCTCCGCTGGGGTGCGGGGGAAACAGGGGCCATGACCTCCCTGACCTTGACGGGTTTCGGTGCGGCCTCGTGGGCGCTGCGCCGGAGCTCAAGGTTTTCAACGATCGGACGCGGAGCCTTCACCGGCGGACGCATGATCGAGGCTTTCACCTGGAACTGGGCCACAAGTTCCGAAAGCCCGGACGCCTCCTGATTCATCGACTGGCTGGCGGCCGTCGATTCCTCGACCATGGCGGCATTTTGCTGCGTGACCTGATCCAGCTGCGACATGCCGACGTTGATCTCGGCCAGACCGGTCGATTGCTCCGCGGCGGCCGAGGCGATGTTGGAGACCAGGGTCGAAATATGACCGACGCGGTTCACGATATTGGCCAGGGCATCACCGGCCCGCCCCACCTGTTCAACCCCACGCCCGACATGTTGGGTCGAGGCGCTGATCAGGGATTTGATCTCCTTCGCGGCGGCAGAAGACCGTTGCGCAAGGGCCCGCACCTCCGAAGCGACGACAGCAAAGCCGCGCCCGGCATCGCCGGCCCGCGCCGCCTCGACCCCGGCATTCAGGGCCAGAAGATTGGTCTGGAAGGCGATATCGTCGATCACACCGATGATCTGCGAGATCTGGTCGGAGGAATTCTCGATCTCGGTCATTGCACTGACCGCGCCCTGGACGACCTTGCCGCTTTCTTCGGCCTCGGCTCGGGCGGATTTGACGATACCTTCCACCTCTTTCGCCCCTTCCGCGGCCGAGCGGATCGAGGCGGTCAATTCATCAAGCGCCGCAGCGGTTTCCTCCAGGGTTGCCGCCTGGGTTTCGGTCCGCGTCGACAGGTCTTCCGAGGACTGGCTGATCTCGCGGGCGCGGGAGCGGATGCTTTCCGAGGTTTCAACGACCAGGGACATCGTCTCTGACAGGCGCCCGCTGGCCTGGTTGAAGTCCTGGCGCAGGCTTTCGTATTCACCGAAATCGGTGTCGATCGTATGGGTCAGATTGCCCGAGGACAGGTTGTGCAACCCGGTCGTCAGCTGCGTCACGACATGTTTGGCATGTTCCGCCTTGCCTTGGCGTTCCTGCTGCTCAGCCTCGTTGAGCGCGAGTTTTTCGCGCAGCGCATCGAGGGATTTCGCAATGTCGCCGACCTCGTCATTGCGATCCGTTTCAAGGATCTCGGTGGCAAGGTCGCCGCTGGCGATGGTGCGGATAGCCGAACTGACGCGCACGATGGGGCCGGTGATCGTGCGCGCGGCGAAGGTGCCCAGAACGGCAAGCAGTGCCGCCGCGGCAAGGCTCCACAGGATCAGGTGGTTCACCGAGGCATTGACGTTGGCATAGGTCTCGCTGTCGGCGACTTCGACGAGGATGCGATAATCCAATCCATCAATCTTCACCCCCGTCGCCACCGCCGTGCCGATCTCGCCGGAGTTGAGCTTGACGTGGCGTTCGGGCACAAGGGCGGCCTGGGCGCTGCTGTCGATGGGCGGCAGGTTGGGCAGCGGGTCAAGCACGCTGTAGCGCGCGCCAAACCGTGAGGAGGTCCGCGCGGTCCCGTCGGCGCCGATCAAGGTGATCTCTTCTGATTTGCGCAGCCCGACCGGACTGTCCACGATGTCCTGCAAGGCGTGATCCGACATCTGGACCGCGAAAACGCCAACCACCTTGCCATCCTCCGCAAGGATGGATTTGGCCGCGAAAGAGGCCGGTGCGCCCGCGGAAGGGCCATATTTTGCATAATCCGCATAGTGCACCCGCGGCGAAGTGTCCGATTTTGCGGCCTTGAACACCGCCGCAAGCGGGCCTTTCGCCTCGGGGCCAGAGACCAGGTTGCTGGCGAAATCGGATTCCTTGTCGACGGAGAAGATGACATTGCCATCCAGATCAATCAGGAAGGAGTCGTAATAGCCGTGCAGTTGCGCCCATTTCCGAAAGGTCGGGTGAAACTGGGCGTGCTGATCATTATAGGGGCTTGGCGTGCTTGCACTGTCGAGCTCCATCCGTTTGCCGACTGGATTGGGATTGTTGGTGATGAAATCCGAAGTCAGCGCGTCGGCCGGGTTCGCGCCAAGCGCCTTCCAGCCCATTTCAAGCCTGCGGAAGCCCGAAAGGGTTACAGGGCTGCCTGCCATGTCCAGAAGATCGCGGCCGACTTCGGCATAGTAATTCTCGACAGTGGATTTTCGGGCTTTCAGCGTGCTCAGGATCGCGAATTCAGCATCATGCGTCGCCAGGGAACTGAGCTCGAAATACCCCACCGTTCCAACAACGGCAGACATCAACAGACCCACCCCGACGATCGCGGCCGGAAGCTTGGTCTTCAACGGAATGGAACCGAAATTAATCATCTTATTCCCTCTTGGCCGGTCTGGCTTGGCCCGGTCTGGCCGACGGCGCGATGCATCTTCTTTTTCGGCATTCTGCAGTCAGGCATTTAAGGCCAGTTTAATGAGAGCGATTCTTCAAAAGGCCCGCGCCTTCCAGAATCGCGGTTTGGTTCCGGACGGGCGATGCGGCGCCGGCCTTCTAGAACAGCAGTGGCTCGGACCTGAGGCCGTCTTCCTGCGGCAGGCTGTGCCCGTGCAGGCGCAGCCGCAAGTCGGCCAATCGCAGCCGGGTCATGGCCGCCTCCGGCAACAGCGTGCCGCTGACATGATGCCGGCTCTCCTGCGCCAAATCATTGAGCCAAAACGAAAGATCCTCCAGCGTCTGGCTCAGAAGGTCGATCTTCTGCAAAGACACCCCGCTGGCGCGGAACGTGGCCGCCGTGGCGGAAGCTTCCACCGTGAGCGGCGATTTCGCCAAGAGCGGCGTGATGCTGTCCTCGATCTGAAGCAGAAGTTGCGCACTGTCTGCGAGGATTGCGGCAGTGCGTTCCAGCAGGGGCGGCAGGGGTTCTTTCATCTTGGCCCTCCGGTTACAGCGGGCCCACGACGCGCTCGATCGAGGCTTTCATCGTGGCGGTTGTGAAAGGCTTCCGGATCAGGTTGTTCAGACCCAGCTCCTGTCCGATCCGCAAAAGCTCCGGCGTCGGCTGGCCGGTGATCAGGATGAAGCCGATGCGGGCGGTCGACTTGTTGTTGCGCAGCGCATGCAACAGTTCCAGCCCGTTCATGCCCGGCATGTTCATGTCGCACAGGACCAGGTGGACGGGGGCCGCCACCAGTTTGCCAAGGGCGGTTCGCCCGTCATTCTCGGTCTGGTACTTCGTGATCCCCAGTTCTTCGAGCGATTGGGTGATCAGGGCTCGGCTGACCGACATGTCATCAATCACGGTGATGCGAATGGTATCGCGCAGGCTCATTTGGCATGTCCTTCTTGGCGGTCAGAAAAGTCTGGAGAGATAGAGGTGGTGGCCGCCTCGGGGCGGGATTGTCGTGCGCCCGATCCCGCGGCCGTGCGTTGATAGGCCGTCACGCCCACCGCGCGGAACATCTGTTCGGCAGGTCCCGCCACCCTTTCGGAATGGCCGATGCACAGATGGCCCTGGTGCGACATCAACTCGCCAAAGCGCGCCCAGAGCCGCGCCTGCGTCGGCTTGTCGAAATAGATCGCGACATTGCGACAGAAGATCACCTGAAACGGGCCGGAAATCGGCCAGTTCTCAATCAGGTTGAGCCGCCCGAAGGTGATCAACTCGCGCGCCGCGGCGCCGATCGAGAAATAGCCGGACTTGGCCGGCTCGATGAATTTGCGCAGGGCGTCGGGAATGGCCTTGCGTTCCTCCTCCGGGTAGATGCCCGCCTTGGCCTTGGCGAGGATTTCGGAATCGACATCCGTGGCCAGGATGCGCAGGTTCAGCTTGGCCGCCTCGGGGCAGAGGTTCAGCACGGTGAAGGCCAGCGAATAGGGCTCTTGCCCGGCCGAACACCCGGCCGACCAGATCCGCACCCGCCCCCCTTCGCGCGCCAACTTGATCAGCGGTGGCAGCGCCACGTCGCGCAGCAACTTGAAGTGATGATCCTCGCGGAAGAAGTGAGTGACATTGGTGGTCAGGGCGGACAGCATCGCCATGCGTTCATCTTCACCCTGCGGGCTGGTCAGCAGGCTGCAATAGTCACGGAAGTGCTCCAGCCCCAGGCTCCGCAACCGCTTGAGCAGGCGGGAGTAGACGAGATCGCGCTTCGCCAGCGTCAGGTGCAGGCCGAAATCGCGCATCGCCAGATCGGCGATGACCGCGAAATCCGCATCCGTGAACTGCAGACGCTCCCGCGAGCGGTCTGGGTCCGGACCCGGCGGCTGCACGGGGGAGATTGCCTCTCTCATGCAACGGCCTTTCCGCCCGGATGCAGAACCGCCCCGAGGTCGATGACCCGCGTCATGCCATTCTCGATCGGGATGACGCCGGTGATGCTTTGCCGTGCCATTTCAGAGCGGATGTCGGGGGTTTCCTGAATCTGCTCCCGCGGCACGGAAAGGATCTCGGAAACGGCCTCGACCAGCAGGCCCACCGTCTGACCGCCATGCATGGCCACCACGATCACATTGCGCGGGTTTTCCGGGGTTTGCCCCAGACCGAAGCGTGCCGCCAGATCGTAAATCGGGATGACGGAGCCCCGCAGGTTCATCACGCCCAGCACCTCATGCGGTGCATGCGGCAATGCGGTCACCGGGCTCCACCGGCGAATTTCGCGCACCTGTGTGATCTCGATGCTGAAACTTTGCTCGCCGGCCGAGAATGTGACGAACTCGACCTCGGATTTGGAGATATCTTCAAGCATTGGCATAGGCGGTCCTTCCCGCGTTCGAGAGGATGTTGGGCATTTGATAGGTCGAAGACACCCGGCCCCCGGCGATGGCATCGGGGTCAAGAATCAGGGCAATGCGCCCGTCGCCCAGAACCGTCGCGGCAGAGACGCCGGGTACCGAGCCGAAGTTGCTTTCCAGGCTCTTGATCACGACCTGGCGCTGGTCCTGCACCGATTCTACGACCAGCGCGCACTCCCCAAGGCTTTCGGATTCGACCAGCAGCAAAAGCGGTGCTTCCTGGGTGCCGGCCGAGGGGAAGCCCAGGCTGCGCGCCACATCGACCACGGGGATCATCCGGCCGCGGATCGACAGAAGCGTCTCGTCCGTGCCGATCCGGTGCAAGTCGCCCGGCAGCGGGCGGATCGTCTCGATGATCGAGGTGATCGGCACCACCAGGGTCTGCCCGCCCACCGTGACGACCATGCCGTCCATCACCGCCAGCGTCAGCGGCAGCATGATGGTGAATTCCGTGCCCTGTCCGGGCGCCGTGGCGATCGAGATCCGCCCGCCCAGCGCCTGAACCGCGTTGCGCACGACGTCCAAGCCGACGCCGCGGCCGGAAAGGTTTGAAATCGTGGCGGCAGTGGAAAAGCCCGGCATGAAAAGAAGCTGGTCAATTTCGGAATCGCTCAGATCCGCATCGGGCGAAACCAGACCCTTGCGCTTGGCGATCTCCAGGATCTTGGGGCGGTTGAGGCCGGCGCCATCGTCCTTGACCGTGATGATCACGCTGCCCGACCGGTGCGAGGCCGACAGGCGGATCGTGCCCATCGGCGATTTCCCCGTGGTCGCCCGCGCCTCGCGGCTTTCAAGCCCGTGGTCAACCGCGTTGCGGATCATATGGGTCAGAGGGTCGGCAAGACGTTCGACAACCGTCTTGTCGACCTCCGTGCCCTCGCCCGAGGTGACGAGTTCGGCCATTTTTCCGGTCGCATCGGCCGCCTCACGCACGATGCGCGACATGCGCTGGAACAGGGATTTCACCGGCTGGGCGCGGATGGCCATGACGCCTTCCTGAATGTCGCGCGCCAGCAGCCGGTAATCCTCGATATGCATGACGAGGTCGTCGTCATGGGTTGAGGTCATGTCCTGCAGGCGTTGAGCGATCATCGCCTGGTTGATGATCAATTCGCCCACCGCGTTGATCAGCCTGTCCACCCGGTCGAGATCCACCCGCAGGGTGGCCTTCGGCCCCTTCGCCTCGGAGCCGTCCTCGTTACGGTCGGTCTTGGTCTTGGGCTGCACAGGGACCGCGATCTTGAACGCCGGTTGGGCGCCAAGCGGGCCATCGCTGAACAGGCCGGCCATGGCGGGGTTTGGCCCCGGTTTGACAGGCTCGCTGGCCGGTTGCGGCCCCGGGTCGGGCAGATCCACGCCCGTGTCGGGCTGGGGCGGGGGGCCCATCAGGGGCATGATTGTCAGATCGCAGAGGCCATGGACGAATTCGAAGACATCCTGGACAACGGTCTCGCTTTCATCGGTGCGCAGTTCCACCTTCCAGTTCAGCCTGGGTTCGGCTGGGTCAAAATCCTGCCAGGTGCCAAGCTGGGACATGTCGAGCATGCTGGTCATCTGGCCCAGTTCGCTGAGCGCGGCGAACAGCAGGGCGGGCTCGTGACCGTTGCTGTAAAGAGCCGCGCGCGGGCGGAATTCGATCTGGAAGCCGATCTGGACCTGCGGGAGCTCCTCCGCCGGCGCCGCGGGTTCAACCTCCGGCAGAGCGAGCAGTCCGGGCGCGGGGGCGTCTGCGATCCCCGGAATGTCCAGCGTGACGGCGGCGAATTCGAAATTGTCCCAGGCATCGACGGCCTCGATCTCGCCCTCGCCCAGGCAGGCCTGCAGGGCGGTCAGAAAGCCCGAGGTCACCTCTTCGGCGATGGTGCGGCCGCTGCGGGCGGCATCGACCAGATCGGCCAGACAATCGGCCGAGCGCATCAGCGTGTGGATGGTTTGCGGCGTCAGGTCCAGCGTGCCCGACCTTGCCGCATCCAGCACGGTTTCGAAGGAATGGGCAAAGTTGACGAGGTCGGTCAGCTTGAACGCCCCGGCCCCGCCCTTGATCGAATGAACGGCCCGAAAGACCGAGTTGAGCGTTTCCTTGTCGAACTCGGCCCCTTGCATCGACTCGAGCCCCTCGGCGAGCGATTCAAGCAGCTCCTCCGTCTCTTCAAAGAAGGTGTCGAGGATCGGGTTGCTCATCTTACGCCACCATCCCCGTCACCCGGCGGATGACCGAAACGAGCGACACGTCGTCAAAGGGCTTCACGATCCAGCCGGTCGCCCCGGCATCGCGGGCGCGGGCTTTCAGCTTGTCGCCGCTTTCGGTGGTCAGCACCAGAATCGGCACCTGATTGTCGATGTCGCCATGGCGGATCGCGTCGATCACGCCGTAGCCGTCCATGTTGGGCATGTTGATATCGGTGATCACCACATCCGGGCGCACCTCGGCATAGCGTTCGACCCCTTCAACGCCATCGCAGGCCGATTCGAAATCAAACCCCGCCTCCTCCATGACCGAGCGCAGAAGTTCGCGGATTGTCTTGGAATCATCGATGGCAAGTACTTTCAGCGTCATTTCAAACCACTCCAGCCAGTGTTTTCAGCGTTGAGCCCGAGACGGGTGAAATCCTGCACCAGCCGGGGCGGCAAATCGGAGACATCAAAGCCCAGATCACGCCCTTTCCAGGCGCGGTCCGCGGTCAAAAGCACCTGAACAACCCGGGAATCGGGGCGCTTCTGATGGCGCATCGAGATGCGGACCGACTGGTCGCCATGCCCCTCCAGAAAGCTCATCAGGGGTTCGGAGCGAGTGATGCTCAACCGCTCCTGTGGTTCGAAAAGTTTCCAGTCACGCGTCATGGGCATCTCTCAGGTACAATCCGCGAATGTTTCATGGGATCCGGAGCCCGTTTTGACCCGGGCTCCCTATCGGATAGCCCGCTGCGCTTAAGAATTGGTTTCGCTGGAATGGCCGAAAGGGTCCGCAGGCGATCGCGGCCTCCGGAACGCAGGGTAAATTGGTTAAAAGGCGAGGCTTCGGTGCGGCGGGTCAGCAATCCCGCGCCCGGGCCGCCCGATTTCGGCCCGGTTTTTCAGCGCCCGCAGCGGGCAGAATCAGGCCGCCGCGGGGCGGAAATCAGTCGGGTTGCAGCATATAGCCTTCGCCGCGCACGGTTTGCAGATAGCGCGGCTGGCGCGGGTCATCCTCGATCTTGCGGCGCAGGCGGGTGATCTGGACATCGACGGCGCGCTCTTGCCCGCCGGTGGCTTCCTTGGGCATGTCGCCGGTCAGACGCTCGCGCGCGACGGGCACGCCGGGGGCGGCGGCAAAGATACGCATCAGCTGCGCCTCGGTCGCGGTCAGGCGGATCAGCTCGTTGCCGCGCCAGAGTTCGCCGCGCTCGGGGTCGTAGCGGGCGGCACCAAGCTGCAAGTGCTTCGGCCCGATTTCCGAAGGTTTGACCTGCGGCACCCGACGCAGGATCGCGTTGATCCGCAGCAAAAGTTCCTTTGGTTCAAAGGGCTTGACGAGGTAATCATCCGCCCCGGCCTCCAGCCCCTCGATCCGGTTGGAGGCCTCGCCCCGCGCGGTCAGCAACAGCACCGGGATCGCCAGGTGCTTGCGGATATCGCGGGTGAAGCTGATGCCGTCCTCGCCGGGCATCATCACGTCCAGCACCAGAAGGTCGAAATCCAACCCGGTCATCAGCCGCCGCGCCTGATCGGCGTTGCGGGCGGTGGTCACCAGAAAACCACTGCGGATCAGGAATTTCTGCAAGAGGCCGCGGATGCGTTCGTCATCATCTACCACCAGAAGATGGGCCTGCAGATCGTTCATGTCACGTCCTCCCGCAGGCCAAGATACTGCCGGCGCATTTCGGGGTCCATCATCGCCTCCAGAACGGTACGGAAGCCCTGCACCGCCTGGGGCCCGGCGGCGCGGTAGGCGGCGCGCATCCTGGCGCGCTGCGCATCCGATAGGGCGCGTTCCAGCGCCAGACCCTTCTCGGTCAGATGCAGGCGACGCTCGCGCTTGTCAGTCTTGCCGACCCGCGCCTCGACCAGATTGTCGTCAAACAACGTCCGCAGCACCCGGTTCAGGCTTTGCTTCGTCACCCCCAGAATGCCGAGCAGGCTGGACACCGTCAGCCCCGGCGCGCGGTTGATGAAGTGGATGGCCCGGTGATGGGCGCGGCCATAGTCCATCTTTTCCAGAATGCGGTCGGGATCGGCGGTAAAGCCGCGATAGGCGAAGAACATCGCCTCGATCCCCTTGCGCAGCTGCTCGTCGGTGAGGAACAGCAGATTTTCGCCGCCGGCGGATGGTTCGGCCATGGGTCACTCCTTCGTTGCCGGGAATTTACGTCAGCCTTGTTGACATTCCAAGACATAACTGTTAGCCCGGCGTCGATTTTGCGCAACATTATGTCCGAAGCGGACCGATCTGGCGCAACATTTGCAAAAGCGGAGGCTGAGATGGCAGGATATGACGATCGTGACGGGTTCATCTGGATGGATGGCAAGCTGGTGGAATGGCGCGAGGCCAAGGTCCATATCCTGACCCATGCGCTGCACTATGCCTCTTCCGTATTTGAAGGCGAGCGCTGCTACAACGGCAAGATCTTCAAATCGACCGAGCATTCCGAGCGCCTTTTGAAATCGGGCGAGCTTCTCGACATGCCGATCCCCTATAGTGCCGCCGAGATCGACGCCGCCAAGGCCGAGGTTCTGGCCGCCAATGGCCTGACCGACGCCTATGTCCGCGCCATCGCCTTCCGCGGGGCTGGTGAAGAGATGGGGGTTGCGGCCCTGGCCAATCCGGTGCGGCTGGCCATAGCCTGCTGGACATGGGGCGCCTATTACGGTGATGCGAAGTTCAAGGGCGCCAAGCTCGACATTTCCAAGTGGAAGCGGCCTTCGCCCGAGACGATCCCTTCGGCGGCCAAGGCCTCGGGTCTGTACATGATCTGCACCATGTCCAAGCATGCGGCCATGGCCAAGGGCTGTTCGGATGCGATGATGTACGACTATCGCGGCTATGTGGCCGAGGCGACCGGGGCGAATATCTTCTTCGTGAAGAACGGCGAGGTCCATACGCCGATGGCCGACGCCTTCCTGAACGGCATCACCCGGCAGACCGTGATCGGGATGCTGAAGGACATGCAGATCGTGGTCCACGAACGCCACATCCTGCCGGAAGAGCTGGCAAGCTTCGAGCAATGCTGGCTGACCGGCACCGCGGCCGAGGTCACCCCGGTGGGCCAGATCGGCGAGCACATGTTCGAGGTGGGCGAGCTGACCAAGCGCATCGCCACCGCCTACGAAGCGCTCGTCCGGGCCTGACACCTTCTACAGGATGGGCAGCATTGCCCATCCTACCGGAGGCGTCGCGCCTTTTGTCAAAAGATTAGCCTTCTTGCTGTGGGGCTGGGCTGCTACCAAAGGCCCAACAAGCAGGAGGACGTCATGACCATTCGTTGGGGGATCATCGGTCCGGGCGCCATCGCGCATAACTATGCGGACGGGCTGGCGCAGACGGACGCGGGCCAACTGGTGGCGGTGGCCGGTCGAGATGCGGGGCGGCGCGATGCCTTCGGCGACGCCTATGCGATCCCTGCCGCCCATCGCCATGCCACGACGGCGGCGATCCTGTCCGACGCGGAAGTCGACGCGATCTATATCTCGACCCCGCATCCGCAACATGCCGAACTGTCGATCGCCGCCCTGCGCGCGGGCAAACACGTCCTTTGCGAAAAGCCGGCCGGGATGAATGCCGCCGAGGTGATCGCCGTGACTGAAGTCGCAGCGCAAGAAGGCCGCTTCTTCATGGAGGCCTTCATGTACCGCTGCCATCCCCAGATGGCCCGCGTGCTGGAGATCATCGCTTCGGGCGAGATCGGCAGCCTGCAGCACATCCGCACCCAGTTCGGCTTCAACGCCCCCTACGAGCCCGGCTCGCGCCTCTATGAAATGGCGCTTGGCGGCGGCGGGATTCTGGATGTCGGCGGCTATCCCGTCTCGCTGTCGCGGCTGATCGCGGGAGCGGCGGTGGGGCAGCCCTTTGCCAACCCGATCAGCGTCAAGGGCACCGGGGTTCTGGCGGAAACCGGGGTCGATGCCGTCTCGCATGGGCTGTTGACCTTCGCATCGGGCTTTGTCGCCGAGATTGCGGTGGCGGTCTGCCGGGTGATGGACAACCGGGCGATCATCACCGGCTCCAAGGGGCAGATCGTGATCGACGACCCCTGGGTTCCGGGCCGCAACGCCGGGCCTTCGGATACGACCTTCCACATCACGGTGGGCGAGAGCACGCGGACCGAAACCCTGCGCGACCCGCGGATGCTTTTCGCCTTCGAGGCGGACTATGTCTCGAAAGCCATCGCGTCGGGCGCCCTGCAGGCGACCACTCCCGCGCCGAGCCATGCCGATTCCATCGGCAACAACGAAACGCTCGACCGCTGGCGGGCCGAGGTCGGCTACAAGACCTTCGCCGAGCGTCCTGAAACCAACCGCATCCTGCCTGGCGTGCTGCCCAAGGCCCTGCCGCCAATGCCGATGATTCGGCTGGAGGGCGTGGCGCAGCCCATCTCCAAGCTGATCCTTGGCTGTGACAACCGCAACACTCTGGCTGAGGGCGCGATCACCTGGGATGCCTGGATGGAGGCCGGCGGCAACGCCTTCGACACCGGCTTTGTCTATGGCGGCGGCTTGCATGAGAAGATCCTTGGCGAATGGATCGCCGCGCGCGGCGTGGTGAAAGAGGTCGTCGTCATCGCCAAAGGCGGCCACACCCCCTATTGCACCCCCCGCGCCATTGGTGCCGAGCTGGCGATCAGTCTCGACCGGCTGGGCTTGGACGCAGCACCCATCTACATCCTGCACCGCGACAATCCCGAGGTCCCGGTGGGTGAGTTCGTCGAGGCCCTGAACGCGCTGAAACGGGCTGGCAAGATCGGCATCTTCGGCGGCTCCAACTGGACGCCCGCCCGCCTGGCCGCAGCCAATGAATATGCCGGAAAAAACGGGCTGGAGCCCTTCCGCATACTGAACAACAACCTTTCCCTTGCCGTGATGGAGCAGCCGCTTTGGCCGGGCTGCATCACCTCCAACTCGCCGGAAACGCTAGACTTCCTGCGCAAGGGTTCGGTAGCGCATCTGTCCTGGTCCTCCCAGGCGAGGGGCTATTTTCTGCCCGAGGGGCTCCGCCACCGCCTGCCCGAGGAGACCGCCCCCGAGACCTGCTTTGCCAGCCCCGCCAATGCCGAACGGCGCCGCCGGGCCGAGGCCCTCGCCGCCGAAAAGGGCGTCACCGCGCATAACATCGCGACGGCCTGGGTGCTGAACCAGAGCTTCCCCTCTCTGGCGCTGATCGGCCCGCGTTCGCCGGGGGAAATCGTCTCGACCCTGCCGGGCGCGGCGCTGACCCTGACCGAGGCCGAGGTTCTGTGGCTGAACCTGGAGCGAGACGCCCGCTAGCTAGCGTGACTGCCAGGCCGAGGTTTTGGAGGCCGGGCCGATCCGCTTCGGCAGGTCGGATTTGGCGGTGACCGAACTGGCCGTGGGGGCGGCGTTCTGGCCCATCTTGTGCAGCGTCGGTTTCGGCGCTGCCGCCTCGGTCTCGCCCTCGGCGGCGGTGGGCAGGACAGAAGCCACGGCCTTGCTCGCCATGTCGACGAGGCCCAGATCCTGCGCCATCCCAAAGCCGACGAGGCCCAGGACCGGCAGGATCGACAGGTTCAGCAGAAGGCCGAAGGGTCGCGGACGGGTGGCAGAGCCGAAGGCAAATTGCGCGACCTTGGCGGCCGGCCAGCCGCCGAGCAGGGACAGCAGCAGCAGCTGAAACGCCGGCAGCCGCATCTCGCCCGCCTCGACCCGCCGCGCATCGACGTAGAAGGCGACGAAGGTCAGCAGGTTCACCAGCAGTAACCAGCCGACAAGGCTTGCGATCAGAAGGGCCAACGGGCCTTGGAGGGAAAGGGCATCTGTCATCATGCCTCCTCCCTGCCCGGTGATCGCGGCAGGATTGCGGAAAACCCGTGCCGGTTTGAGGGAAATTGCGCCGACCCTACGCCCACAGGATCAGATGCGGTGCCCCGTCCGAGGTCTGGTCGGGCGAGCGTCCCTCGCGCCCGATCACCTTGCGCAGCCGGCTGCGGAAATTGGAGAAGCTGTCGAAGGTCACGACATCGACCGGTGTCTCGAGGTCCAGGGTCACTTCGTAGAGGCCTTCCGCAACCTCACGCAGGGCAATGACCTCGGCGAGGAAGGTTTGACCGAGGTAGCGCCCCGGCACGATCTGGCCCAAGTGGACCGGCGGACGGGGTGCGTTGCCGATGGCGGCGTGGAGGGTGTTCCAGTCGCGCTGGCCGTAGCTTTTGGCGATCAGCTCCAAAGCGGCGGAATGGCTGATCTCGCGCCCGCGGGTGGCGAGGTCGGCGCGGAGATGGCGGGCTTGCGCCTTGGCGGCGTCAAGATTGGGAAGTGGGGTCATGGCCTGTCCTGAGGGACGTCTGCGCCGGGGCCTGCGTTGCCGATGCGTCCCGAGGAGATCAGGTTGCGCTGGGTATCTTCCCCGGTTTCACTAAGATTGCAGGCGGCAGGGACCGGATGCCCTGCCGCCTGACATAGAAGCTTCGCGGCCTTGCGTCAACGTGGCGCCCTCAAACCTCGCGCCCGCGCTCGATCCGCGCGAATTCGACCAGGCGGCGGCCCTGATCCGTCGCCGGGCTCTGGCGCTGCCAAACCGCGTGGAAGGCGGTTTCGGAACGGTCGCGCGCGATGCGCAGGAATTGCTTGAGGCGTTGCGAGCTGGAAGGTTTGCGGTGATCGGCCAGATGTTTTGTCATGTGGACCCCTCCTGTGTGGGCCTTCACCCTAGCACGGCCTGGCGGATTCTCCTACCGCCGTGCCGGGCCGCGCCCAGGCTTTCCGCCGACCGAAGGGGCCCGGGTCGGCGGAAATCGCCGGTCAGAGGCTGTCGCGGCGCAGGGGCGTGGTCGAGCAATGCAGCCCGCCGCCGTTCTTGTGGTTGGCGGCATAGGGCAGCGTGGTCCAGGTCACGCCGGCCGCCGCCAGCCGATCGAGCGTGCGGTTGGTGGCGCCTTCGGGCATCAGGACCTTGCCGGGCGCGATGGCGAGGGAGTTCACGATCCAGGGGTCGTCGCCGGGGTCGGTCTCGATATAGCGGATGCCGCGGGCGGTGAGGTCTTCGAGGAAGGAATAGGGCAGGCCCATCGGGTTCAGGATCGCGAGATCCTTGTCGATCATCAGGAAGGACACGTCGAGGTGGATGTCATAGCCGGTCAGCTCGACGATCAGGAGGTCGACGCCCTGCCGCTTCAGCACCTCGCCCACCTGTTCGGCGCCCTCGCGGTTGACCCGCACGCCGACGCCGATGGCGCAAGTCTTGTCGTTCAGCCAGGCGAAGCTGCCGCCTTCCATGATGCCGCGGCCCGAGATCGTCCGCAGGATCGGGATGCCGATCTTGGCGAGGGTGCGGGTGACGGCGAGTTCCTCGCCGCGGCGGATCCGGGCGCCCATCCGGCAGACGATGGCGCCGCCCTTGACCATGATCACCGGGTCACGGGTGTAGATCTGTTTCAGGCGGTTGCCGGCCTCGCCTTCCATGTAATGGACCTCGACGCCCTCGGCCTCCAGCGCGGCCACGAAGCCGTCGTGCTGGCGCTGCATCTGAACGAGGTCGGGGAGGCTGTCGGATTGGAAGTACCAGCCCACGGCGGGGTCGCCGTAGGAGCCGATCTCGGGCAGGCGCTTGGCGGGGTCGACCACGTTCATTTCCGGGCCGGGGCGGTGCATCAGGATCGAGCGGATCTTGCCCACGTCGTTGTCGATGCCCCAGACCTTGCCCCAGGAGGACATCAGCTCCGACGGGTCCTCGAAGGGCGGTTCGGCGCCGGCGGCGAAGGTCTTGACGGTTTGGGTATAGATCCAGTGGGGGTTGCTCATGGCGGGCCTTTGGGTTGGATTGCACGCGTGCAATCTTTGGTAAGTGYTTGTTTTTGCTTGGCTATGGCCTGTGTTGTTAACCTTTGATTAAAGGTTTCACACCGCCGAAAAGCCGTTGTCGACGAAAAGCTGGGTGCCGTTGACGAACTCGGCGTCATCCGACGCCAGATACAGGGCGGCGCGGGCGATGTCCTCGGGCTGGCCGAAGCGGCCTTGGGCGGCCTTCAGGGCGGCTTCGGAGACATCGACGCCGAGGGCGGTCAGCTCTTTCACCTCGCGCAGGCCGTGGGGAGTCTCGATGAAGCCGGGGCAGACCGCGTTGCAGCGGATGCCCTTGTCGCGGAACTCCACCGCGATGGCGCGGGCGAACATGTGGCAGGCGCCCTTGGTCGCGTCATAAAGCACCTCGTTCGGGGTGGCGTAGACGGCGGAGATCGAGGAGGTGCAGACGATGGCGCCCTTGCCCGCCGCCAGCATCATCGGCAGGACGGCCTGGGTCATCAGGTACATGGACTTCACGTTGACGTCGAAGAGGAAGTCCCAGTCCGCCTCCTCGGTTTCCAGGAAGGGTTTGATGACGATGGTCCCGGCGTGATTGAACAGGATGTTGACCGGGCCAAGGGCGGCGGCGATGCTGGCGACGGCGGCATCGACCTCGGCTTTCTTGGAGACATCGGCGGCGGCGAAGGTGACCCGGTGGCCGGCAGCGGCAAGTTCAAGGGCCAGCGCCGCGCCCGCCGCAACATTGCGGTCGATGATGCCGACGGCGGCACCTTCGGCGGCGAACAAACGCACGGCAGCGGCGCCACAGCCTGTGGCACCGCCGGAGACAATCGCTACTTTACCAATAAGACGGTCGACCATGGCACCCTCCGGTTTCGGCCAGAGCCTAACACCGGGGGGCGCAGGAGCAAGGTCTCAGACCAGCGCGGTTTCCACCGTCGCTTCGCCGCGCGAGAAGTGCGAGTAGGGGCAGATGAAATGGCCGCGCTCGACCATCTTGGCGGCGACATCGGCGGGGACGCCGGGCAGGGAAACCTCAAGCTTCACCGACAGGCCGAAGCCGCCTTCCGAACGCGGGCCGATGCCGACCTTGGCGGTCACGGTGGCCTCATCCGGCACGGTGCCGAGCTTTTCGGACGCGGCGGCAAAGCGCATCGCGCCCAGGTAGCAGGCGGCATAGCCCATGGCGAACAGCTCTTCGGGGTTGTGGCCGAGGCCGGAGCCGCCCAGTTCCTTCGGCGAGGCCATGGTCATGGTCAGCGAGCCATTGGCCAGTTTCGACAGGCCATTGCGGCCACCGCCGTTTGCGGTGGCTTCGGTCCAATATTTCGGGTCAATCGACATCATATTCTCCAATCGTGTTCGATTTGATCGTGAGCGATGTAATAGCTGAGTCGCGGGGCTGCGTCAAGGCTCTTGCGATTCTATCGTGTGCGATTTATCTAAGGGGCAGAGGTGTGCGATGAAACTGCAAAATATGATCTGCTTTTCTCTCTATTCGGCCAACCATGCGATGCAGAAGGTCTACCAGCCGCTGCTGGCGCCCTTGGGCCTGACCTATCCGCAATATCTGGTGCTGATGGTCTTGTGGGACGAGGATGGCCGCAGCGTCGGTGATCTGGGCCGGGCTTTGCAGCTGGAGTCGAATACGCTGACGCCGCTGTTGAAGCGGATGGAGGCGCAGGGACTGGTCACCCGCGCCCGTGTGCCCGAGGATGAGCGGCAGGTGCGGGTCAGCCTGACGGCCAAGGGTCGCGCCTTGCAGGACGAAAGCGCGGCCCTGTCGGGTTGCATCTTTGACGCCTGCGGGCTGGCCTTGGAGGATCTGACCGCGCTGCGCGACCAGATCGTCGGGCTCAGGGACCGGTTGCGAGGCGAGTGAGCGCCCATGTGGCGGCCTCGGCTACGGTGGGGTCGGGGTCCTCGGTCAAGCGCCGGGCTATCGGGATCAGCGCCGGGTCGGCGGAATTGCCGATGGCATAGAGCACGTTGCGCGTCATCCGGTCGCGGCCGATGCGCTTGATGGGGGAACCTGCGAAACGCTGGCGGAAGGCGGCATCGTCGAGGCTGGCGAGGTCGGCGAGTTCGGGCAGGCCGACTTTGGGCTGATAGCCAAGGTCGCGGGCGCTTGCGGCGAATTTGTTCCACGGGCAGGCGGCAAGGCAATCGTCGCAGCCATAGATCCGGTTGCCCATCAGGGGGCGCAGGTCGGGGTCGACGGGGCCTTTGTGCTCGATCGTCAGGTAAGAAATGCAGCGCCGCGCGTCGAGCTGGTAGGGGGCCGGGAAGGCCTTGGTCGGGCAGGCGTCAAGGCAGGCGGTGCAGGAGCCGCAATGCGAGGTTTCGGGCTGGTCTCTGGGCAGGTCCAAAGTGGTGAAAATGGCACCGAGGAAGAACCAGTTGCCGAGATCGCGGGACAGAAGGTTGGTGTGCTTGCCCTGCCAGCCGAGGCCGGCGGCTTGCGCGAGGGGCTTTTCCATAACCGGGGCGGTATCGACGAAGACCTTGATCTCGCAGGGTTCCCCCGCCTTGGCACACTGATCCATCATCCAGCGGCCAAGGCGTTTGAGGCGGCGTTTGACGAGGTCGTGGTAGTCCTTGCCCTGGGCATAGGTCGAAATCACACCGTGGCTCGGGTGGGTGAGGCCTTCGAGGGGGTTGGTCTCGGGCGTATAGACCTCAGCCAGCATGATGACCGAATGCGCCTCGGGCCAGAGGGCGGCGGGGTTGGCGCGCCATGCCTCGCGGTCGGCCATCCAGTCCATCTGGCCATGGTGGCCGGCGTCAAGGAAGGCGCGCAGGCGGGGGATGGCCTGCGGGATCGCGTCGGGCGCGCAGATGCCGAGGGCGGAAAAGCCCTCAGCCAAGGCCTGCTGGCGCAGTGTCGCATGATCCACGTCAATCTCCCTGTCGCGGGGCGGGTGTATCAGAGGAGTGCGGCAAAATCCACGCCGCGGGCCTGTGGCAATCTTGCATCGGGGGCTGTGGCTTCCCACATGAGGCTCAGGCTGCAAGCGACGTGCCTTTGAAGGGCGTCTGATGCGGTGCTGCAAGGGAGATTATGATGAATCTTGAGAAATTTACCGAACGGTCGCGTGGCTTTCTGCAAGCGGCCCAGACGATTGCGATGCGGGAAAGCCATCAGCGGCTGGCGCCCGAACATCTGCTGAAGGCCTTGATGGATGACGATCAGGGCCTGTCCTCCAACCTGATCCGCCGCGCCGGGGGCGAGCCGGACCGGGTGACCGAGGCGCTGACCCTGGCCCTGACCAAGCTGCCCAAGGTATCGGGCGATGCGCAGCCTTTCATGGATCCCGCTTTGGCGCGGGTGCTGGACGAGGCCGAGAAGGTCGCGAAAAAGGCCGGCGACAGCTTTGTGCCGGTGGAACGCATCCTGATGGCGCTGTGCATGGTCGCGTCGAAAGCCAAGGAGGCTTTGGACGCCGGCGCCGTGACCGCGCAGAACCTCAACACCGCGATCAATGACATCAGGAAGGGGCGGACGGCGGATTCGGCGAGCGCTGAGGAAGGCTATGACGCGTTGAAGAAATACGCCCGCGACCTGACCGAGGCTGCGGCGGAGGGCAAGATCGACCCGATCATCGGGCGCGACGATGAAATTCGCCGCACGATGCAGGTTCTGTCGCGCCGCACCAAGAACAACCCGGTGTTGATCGGGGAGCCGGGCGTGGGTAAGACCGCGATCGCCGAAGGTCTGGCGCTGCGCATCGTCAACGGCGACGTGCCGGAGTCCTTGCGCAACAAGAAGCTGATGGCGCTCGACATGGGCTCGCTGATTGCCGGGTCGAAATACCGCGGTGAGTTTGAAGAGCGGCTGAAGGCGGTTCTGAGCGAGGTCACCTCGGCGGAAGGCGAAATCATCCTGTTCATCGACGAAATGCACACGCTGGTCGGTGCCGGCAAGTCGGATGGCGCGATGGATGCGGCCAACCTGATCAAGCCGGCTTTGGCACGGGGCGAACTCCATTGCGTCGGTGCCACCACGCTGGATGAATACCGCAAGTATGTGGAGAAGGACGCGGCCCTGGCCCGGCGCTTCCAGCCGGTCATGGTGTCCGAACCGACGGTGGAGGACACGATCTCGATCCTGCGCGGCATCAAGGAAAAGTACGAGCTGCACCATGGCGTGCGGATTTCGGACTCGGCCCTGGTGGCGGCGGCGACTTTGAGCCACCGCTATATCACCGACCGTTTCCTGCCCGACAAGGCGATCGACCTGGTGGACGAAGCCGCCTCTCGTCTGCGGATGGAGGTGGATTCCAAGCCTGAGGAGCTCGATGCGCTGGATCGGCAGATCCTGCAGCTGCAGATCGAAGCGGAGGCCCTGAAGAAGGAAGACGACGCGGCCTCGAAAGACCGGCTGGAGCGGCTGGAAAAGGAACTGGCGGATCTGCAGGAACAGTCGGCCTCGATGACGGCCACCTGGCAGGCGGAGCGTGACAGCCTGGAAAAGGCGCGTGAGATCAAGGAGCAGCTGGACCGCGCCCGCGCCGAGCTGGAAAGCGCCAAGCGGGATGGCGACTTCGCCAAGGCTGGCGAGCTGCAATACGGGCGGATTCCGGGGCTTGAGAAGGCGCTGGTCGAGGCCGAGGCCCGCGAGGGCGAGGCTTTGGTGTCTGAGGCCGTACGGCCGGAACAGATCGCCGAAGTGGTGGAACGCTGGACCGGTATTCCGACCTCGCGCATGCTGGAGGGCGAGAAGGAAAAGCTGCTCGCCATGGAAGAAAAGCTGGGCGAGCGGGTCGTGGGGCAGAAGGCTGCGGTGACCGCCGTTGCCAATGCCGTGCGCCGGGCGCGGGCGGGTCTGAACGACGAGGGGCGGCCTTTGGGCAGCTTCCTTTTCCTCGGGCCGACGGGTGTGGGCAAGACCGAGCTGACCAAGGCTTTGGCCGAGTATCTGTTTGACGATGACAGCGCGATGGTGCGGATCGACATGAGCGAGTTCATGGAGAAACATGCCGTCAGTCGCCTGATCGGCGCGCCGCCCGGCTATGTCGGCTATGATGAAGGCGGGGTTCTGACCGAAGCGGTCCGGCGTCGCCCCTATCAGGTCGTGCTGTTCGACGAGGTCGAAAAGGCCCATCCGGACGTGTTCAACGTGCTGTTGCAGGTGCTGGACGACGGGGTCTTGACCGATGGTCAGGGCCGCACGGTGGACTTCAAGCAGACGCTGATCATCCTGACCTCGAACCTCGGGGCCTATTCCTTGAGCCAGCTGCCGGAAGGCGCCGACCCGACGCAAGCCAGGGCCGAGGTGATGGAGGCGGTGCGGGCCCACTTCCGGCCCGAGTTCCTGAACCGTCTGGACGAGACGATCATCTTCGAACGTCTGGCCCGGGCCGACATGGGCGCCATCGTCGACATCCAGCTGAAGAAGCTGGAGGCGCGGTTGGCCGGGCGCAAGATCGTGCTGAACCTCGACGCGGCGGCGCGGCAATGGCTGGCGGATGAGGGCTATGACCCGGTCTACGGGGCGCGCCCCTTGAAGCGGGTGATCCAGCGCAACCTGCAGGATCAGCTGGCGCAGATGCTGCTGGCGGGCGAGATTCTGGACGGGACGACCGTCACCGTCTCGGCCGGGTTGGAGGGTCTGCAGATCGGCGACCGGGTGATGCCCTCGGCCCGGCAGCGACCGCATCCGCATGTGGTGCATTGAGGGAAAGGGGGGCTTCGGCCCCCCTTTTCGTTTCGGAGCCTCTTGTGCCCCGAGTTTCCGATAGTGGAATTCCATGTCGGTTTTTCACGACGAAGTGCCGCAAGAGGCCGACTTTTCCGCTTGCGCGCGACCAGATCAGCCCGTAATTCCGGCGGCGGGACACCCCTCCCCAACGGGGGGCTTATATCTGGAAGGATACCATGTCTGATCTGCAGACCCCGGCAGCGCTGCCGGCAAACCCGCGCTTTTCTTCTGGCCCCTGCGCCAAGATCCCCGGCTTCTCCCTCGACATGTTGGCTGATGCACCGCTCGGTCGGTCGCACCGGGCTGCCATCGGCAAGGCCAAGCTGAAAGAGGCGATCGACCTTACCCGCGAGATTCTGGGCGTGCCGGCGGATTACCGGATCGGCATCGTGCCGGCCTCGGACACCGGGGCGATGGAAATGGCCATGTGGTCGCTGCTGGGTGCGCGCCCGGTGGAGATGCTGGCCTGGGAGTCTTTCGGCGAAGGCTGGGTCACCGATGTGGTCAAGCAGCTGAAACTGAACGCGAAAGTCAAGGTCGCGCCCTATGGGCAGATCGTCGATTTCGCCACGGTGGATTTCGATTCGGACGTGGTCTTCACCTGGAACGGCACCACCTCGGGCTGCCGCCTGCCCAATGGCGATGCGATCCCGGCTGCGCGGGCTGGCCTGACGATCTGCGATGCGACCTCTGCCGCTTTCGCGATGGAACTGCCCTGGGACAAGCTGGATGTGACGACCTTCTCCTGGCAGAAAGTGCTGGGCGGCGAGGGCGCGCATGGCATGCTGATCCTTTCGCCGCGGGCTGTCGAACGGCTGGAAAGCTATGTCCCGGCCTGGCCCTTGCCGAAGATCTTCCGCATGACCTCCAAGGGCAAGATTTCGGAAGGGATCTTCCTCGGCGAGACGATCAACACGCCTTCGATGCTGGCGGTGGAAGATTACCTCGTCTCGCTGAAATGGGCGAAGTCGGTGGGCGGCTTGCAAGGGCTGGTGGCGCGGGCCAAGGCCAATGCCCAGGTGATCTGGGACTTCTGCGCTGCCAATGACTGGATCGCCAACCTGGCAGAGACGGCGGAGATCGCCTCGACCACCAGCGTTTGCCTGAAGTTCACCGATCCGCGGATCAAGGATGGCGAGGCTTTCGCCAAGGCCGTCGCCAAGCGGATCGAAAAGGCCGGTGCCGGTCTGGACATGGGCGCTTACCGCGATGCGCCTCCCGGCCTCAGGGTCTGGTGCGGTTCGACGGTGGAAACCGCCGATGTCAAAGCCCTGATGCCCTGGATCGCCTATGCCTTCCAGGCCGAGATCGCGGCCCAGTAAAGCGCCGTACAGCAGTTGGTAGGATGGGCAATGTGCCCATCTTCCTCACCCCCCCATTCATAGGAGCCCGTCATGGCCCCCCAGAATAAACCCCGCGTTCTCGTTTCCGACGAACTCTCCGAAACCGCCGTCCAGATCTTCCGCGACCGGGGCGTCGATGTGGATTACATGCCGAAACTCGGCAAGGACAAGGACGCGCTCGCCGCCATCATCGACCAGTATGATGGTCTGGCCATCCGGTCTGCCACCAAGGCCACCGAAAAGCTGTTGGAGAAGGCCACCCGCCTCAAGGTGATTGGCCGCGCCGGGATTGGTGTCGACAATGTCGACATCCCCGCCGCCTCCAAGAAGGGCGTGATCGTGATGAACACGCCGTTCGGCAACTCGATCACCACCGCCGAACATGCCATTGCGATGATGTTCGCCGTCGCCCGCCAGATTCCGGAGGCCAATGCCTCCACCCAGGCCGGCAAGTGGGAGAAGACCCGCTTCATGGGGGTCGAGCTTTTCAACAAGACCCTCGGCGTGATCGGGGCCGGCAACATCGGTGGTATTGTCTGCGACCGTGCGGTCGGGCTGAAGATGAAGGTCGTGGCCTATGACCCCTTCCTGTCGGAGGAACGCGCCAAGACCCTCGGCGTGACCAAGGTCGAACTTGACGAACTGCTGGCGCGGGCCGATTTCATCACCCTGCACGTGCCTTTGACCGACAAGACCAAGAACATCCTGAGCCGCGAGGCTCTGGCCAAGACCAAGCCCGGCGTGCGGATCATCAACTGCGCCCGCGGCGGCCTGGTGGACGAGGCGGCTTTGGCCGAGGCGCTAACCTCGGGTCATGTCGCCGGGGCGGCACTCGATGTGTTCGAGGTTGAACCCGCCACGTCCAACCCCTTGTTCGGCATGCCGAACGTGGTCTGCACCCCGCACCTTGGCGCCTCCACCTCGGAAGCGCAGGAGAATGTGGCGCTGCAGGTGGCCGAGCAGATGTCGGATTATCTGCTCACCGGTGCCGTGCAGAATGCGCTCAACATGCCCAATGTCACCGCCGAACAGGCCGTGGTCATGGGGCCCTGGATCAAGCTGGCCGGCCATCTGGGCGCCTTCATCGGCCAGATGACCGAGGAGCCGATCCGCGCCATCAACATCCTTTACGATGGCCGCGTGTCGGACATGAACCTTGCCGCGCTGAACCAGTCGGTGATCGCGGGTGTCCTGAAGGCGCAGAACCCGGATGTGAACCTCGTCTCTGCCCCCATCGTGGCCAAGGACAAGGGCATCCAGATCTCCACCACGCGGCAGGACAAGACCGGCGTGTTTGATGCCTATATCAAGGTTACCATGGTCACCGACAAGCGCGAGCGTTCGGTGGCGGGCACCTGCTTTGCCGATGGCAAGCCGCGCTTCATCCAGATCAAGGGCATCAACATCGACGCCGAGATCGGGCAGCACATGCTGTACACCACCAACGAGGACGTGCCCGGCATCATCGGTCTGCTCGGCATGACCATGGGCAAGAACAACGTGAACATCGCGAACTTCACCCTCGGCCGTTCGGGCGTGGGGCAGGATGCGATCGCGATCCTCTATCTGGACGAGCGCATCGACCAGAAGGTGCTGGATACGCTGGAATCGACCGGCATGTTCAGCCAGGTCAAGGCGCTGGAATTCGTCGGCGCCTGAGCCCTTTGCCATCCGGTTTCCAAGGCCCGCAGGCTTGCCCTGCGGGCCTTGTTATTTTCTTGCCAGAATCCACGGATCGCCGCACCCTCGCCCTGCGGCATGAAACGATCGCACAGCACATTCGGGAGGGAATGATGGCATTGCAGGTCATAGGCTCCGGCTTTGGCCGGACGGGGACGCTTTCTCTGAAAAACGCTCTGGAAATTCTGGGCTTCGGTCCGACCCACCACATGGAAGAGATCTTCCACAACCCGCCGCAGGTCGCCTTCTGGCAGGATATCGCTTCGGGCAGGCCGGTGGATTGGGACGCGGTTTTCGCCGGCTACAATTCGCAGGTCGATTGGCCGGGCTGCCATGTCTGGCGCGAGCTGGCGGCGGCCTATCCGCAGGCCAAGGTGATCCACAGCCAGCGGCCCGACGACAAATGGTGGCAAAGCTTCTCCACGACCATCGGCAAGCTGATCCGGATCTACCCGACCCTGCCGATGCCGCCGCATATCCGCGCCATGATGGATGCGATGCAGCCGATCATCTGCGACAAGACCTTTCACGGCCAGTGGATGGACAAGGACCGGGCCCTGGAGGCCTATCACAAGCGCGCCGCCGACGTGCGCGCGGCGATCCCGGCCGAACGCCTGCTGGTCTTTGACGTGGCCGAGGGCTGGGGCCCGCTCTGCGCCTTTCTGGGCGTGCCGGTGCCGGATCAGCCCTTTCCGAACCGCAACCAGAAGGTGGATTTCTGGGCAAACCTTGGCGGCGAACCGGCCTGATTGCATCCGGGCGGCGCAGAAGTGACCGACGGTGCCTTGCCCCTCCTTTGGGCTTCCCCTATCCAAAACGCGCGGATCGGAGAAGACCATGCACATCTATGCCATCGGCGACATTCACGGCCATCTTGACCTCTTGAAGGTCGCCCATCGGCGCATCGCGGAGGACATGGCGCGCCATGGCACCGCCACCGTGGTCCATCTGGGCGATCTGGTGGACCGCGGCCCCGACAGCCGGGGCGTGGTGGAATATCTGATGGCGGGGATCGCCGAGGGCCGCGATTGGGTGGTGCTGAAGGGCAACCATGACCGGCTGTTCACCCAGTTCCTCAACGATCCGAAATGGCATGACAACGGTTTGCGGATCGAACTGAGCTGGCTGCACCCCAAGCTCGGCGGGGCGGCGACGCTGGCCTCTTATGGGGTGGCCAATGCGGCGGACCGGCCGGTGGCCAAGGTTCATGCCGATGCGATTGCCGCCGTGTCCATGGCGGACCACCGCTTTCTGGAGGCGCTGCCCACCAGCTATGTCTTTGATCAGTCGATCTTCGTCCATGCCGGCATCCGCCCCGGCATTCCCCTGGCTGAACAGGCCGAGGATGACCTTGTGTGGATCCGCAAGGGCTTTCTGGAAGATACCACCGACCACGGCGCGCTGATCGTGCATGGCCATACCGCGCTGGACCATGCGACGCTTTACGTCAACCGCCTGAACATGGACAGCAGTGCGGCCTATGGCGGCCCGGTTTCGGCCGCGGTGATCGAGGGGCGCAAGGTCTGGCTTCTGACCGATGAAGGCCGGGTGCCGATGGTGGCGGTCTAGCGCATCATCGCCCGGTAGGAGGCGAGGCCGGCCGCCGAAGCCAGCCCCGCGACCCCGGCCACCAGCCAGAAGAAGCCGTGGCTGCCGAAGCCATCCATCAGCCGGGCATAGAACAGCGGCGAGAAGATCGCCCCCACCAGCCCGACCGCGATGATGATCGGCGAAACGCGCGGGTCATTGCCCATCTTGCGGGTCGCCGTGACATATTCGCCCTGAAAGAACAGGCCCGCCGCCACGCCGAGCGGCGGAAAGAACAGCGCCGGGCTGAGCAGCGCCGCCCCGAGCGCGCAGACCGTGGCCCAGATCAGCGCAAAAAGGAAGATCGCGAAATCCGGCACCCGCTGTGCCACGCCGATCAGTGCGATCCTTGCGGCCAGGGCTGCGATAAAGAACAGCGACAACAAGGCGGCGGCCCGCTCTTCGCCGATGCCGGCACGGATCAGGGCGGTGGGGCCAAGGCCGGCGAGGCTCGCCTCGATCCCGATGGCGATCAGCGCAAAGCCGAGGATCGGCAGATGCAGGCGAAAACCCCGGGCCAGCGTGCCGCCGGACACGCCGGTCAGCCCGATCTTGCCGGACAGCACCCAGGCCAGCGCGGCACAGGCTGCCATGGTCCAGAAGGCCGGGCGCAGATCGCCGCCGGCCAGCGCAAAGCCGAAGGGGGCGAGGATCGCGCCCAGCGAGAAGGCCGCGTTCAGCATCCCGAGCCGCGAGGCGCCCTGCGCACCATAGGCCGTGAGGATCCGCGCGTTGAACAGCGCGGCGAGGATGCCGTAGCCCATGCCGAAGACCAGCGCCCCGGCCAAGGCCACCGGCCAGAGCGGCGCCACCGCCAGCAGCACCGAACCCAGCACCAGAAGCGCGAGGCCCGGGCGCGGCGTGACCTCGGCCCCCTTGAAATACATCCCCAGCGCCGACAACAGACAGCCGCCCCAGAGGGTGGAGATCAGCAGCCCGGATTGCGCCGTGCTCAGCGCAAAATCCCGCTCGTAGACCGGCAGGGCGGGTCCGAGGATCCCCATGCCGGAGCCGAGCACGACAACCGAGGCGAGGCCCGACAGCAGGAGGGCGGACTTGGGCGAAACGGCCATGGCATTCCCGATCAACGATTCCCTGCACGGGTAGCGGGGCGGCTGGTGAAGGTCAATCGCGCGGCGTCAGCGCAGCCGCACCCGGGCGCGGGCCGAGCGGCCTTCGGCGTCAATGACCAAAAGAGTGACAAATCCACGCCCCAGATCGGGCAGCATCAGCGAGGGGTCCGCCTCGCCGCTGATCACCGGGGCGCCGTTGGCGAGCCAGGTGAAAGGCGCGGTGCCGCCGGAAACGCGCACCATCAATCCCTCGGGGAGGAGCTCGACCTCTGACCCGTCGGGCGGGAAGGTCAGCTGCGGCGCGTCGGGTTCCGGGGCGAAAGCGGCTTGCCTGCTGCGGAACTGGCGCAGCGGTTGCGGCAGCTGGGCATTGGCCAGCATCAAGGTATCGGGCGGCGGGGCGGGTTGCGGGTCGAGCGTGGGTTTCAGCCGGGCGAAGGCCTGGAACAGCACCGGCGCCGCAAGGTCGGCACCAAAGGCCCCCGGCACCGGCGTGCCATCGGCGCGGCCCATCCAGACGCCGATGACGTTCTTCCCGTCAAAGCCGATGGCCCATGCGTCGCGGTGGCCGTAGGAGGTGCCGGTCTTGTAGGCCAGCCGGTTCGACGGCGCCCCCGGGGGCGGGGCGAGGCCGGCGAGGATATCCGCCACCTCCCAAGCCGAGACGCGGGTCAGGACGCGGGGGCCTTCGGGGTTGTCCTTGCCGTAGCTGTGGGTCAAGGGCCGCACCACACCGCCACGCGCGATGGCGGCGTAAAGCTGGACCATATCCTCCAGCGTCACACCGATGCCGCCCAGGGCGATGGCCAGACCGGGCTGGCCGGTCGGCAGGGCGGATTTCATGCCCGCGCGGTCCATCGCTTGCAAGAGCTTTGCCGGCCCCAAGGCATCGGTCAGCGCCACGGCGGGGATGTTGAGCGACAGCTGCAAAGCCTCGCGCACGCGGATGGTGCCGCGGAACTGGCGGTCGAAGTTCTGCGGGCGGTAGCCGTTGAAATCGCTGGGTTTGTCGTCGATCGTGGTTTCGGGATGGATCAGGCCCTCGTCAAAGCCAAGGCCGTAGATCAGGGGTTTCAGGGTGGACCCCGGCGAGCGGAGCGCGGTCGTCATGTCGACGAAGCCCAGCCTTTCGCCGCCGGTATAGGCGGCGGAACCGACCGAGGCGAGGATCTCTCCGGTCTGGTGATCGGCCACGACGATGGCGACCTGAATCCGGTCACCGCGGCTGAGGACGGTATCGGCGGCGAGCCGTTCCAGCGCCATCTGCAGGCCCTTGTCGAGCGTGGTCTGGTGGCGGGTTTGGGTCTTGTCCTCGGCCAGAACGCGGTCTGACAGATGCGGGGCCAAGGCGGGGAAGGGGCGGCGGGCACTGGGCACCGGCTCGCTGGCGGCAGCTTTGGCCTGTTCGGCGTCGATCAACCCGTCGGCGCGGGCCCGGGCCAGAACGCGGTCGCGGGCGGCTTTGACCACGGCGCTGCGGTCGGGGCGGCGGGTTTCCGGGCTTTGCGGGATGGCGACCAGAAGGGCGGCCTCGGCCGGGGTCAGGCGTTTGGGTTCCTTGCCGAAATAGGCGATGGCTGCAGCGCGCATGCCTTCGACATTGCCGCCATAGGGGGCGAGGTGGAGGTAAAGGCCAAGGATCTGCGCTTTGGTCAGGCGGCGTTCCAGGGCGAGCGCCACCCGCATCTGGCGCAGCTTGCCCTCGATATGGCCGGTGCCGGACTCCTCCAGCAGGCGGGCGACCTGCATGGTCAGCGTCGAGCCGCCCGAGACGATATGGCCGCGCCAGACCGCCTGCGCCACGGCGCGCAGCAGGGCTTGGGGGTCGATGCCGTGGTGGGAGTAAAACCGCTTGTCCTCGTAATCCAGCAGCAGGCTGAGGAAGAAGGGGTCCACCGCGGCGGGGTCGGTCGCCAGCCGCCAGCGGCCATCGGCCACGGTATAGGCGCGCAGGAGGGTGCCGTTGCGGTCGAGCACCTCCTGACTGGTGGCGAGGGTCAGGGGCGGCAGGTCGGTGGCGTCGATCCAGGCGTCCAGCCCATCGCGCGCAAAGGCGGCGAGCCAGAGGCCCGCCGCTGCGGTGATGAACCAACGCGCCTTCATCACTTGGTAACGGTGACCGTGCCTGCGTCCGTATGGGCGTTCAGGTCGGGCCGGTACATGTCTTCGACCGAGGCGGCGGGCTGGTGGTAGGTGCCCGGGCTAACGGCGCGCAGGATATAGGCGAGGCGGAAGCTGGAATTGTCCGTCCGGTCGATGGCGGTCAGGAAGCGGTCCTGACGGAACTCCGAATGGGCAACGTCCGTGGCAAGGTCGAGGAAATCGAGGTTGGAGACCGAGCCGCCGGTGATCAGGTTGGGGTTGTCGATCTCGAACCCGGCGGGGAGGGCGTCGTTGACCATCAGCCGCGCCTCGCCACGGCCATAGGGTGTCACCTCCAAGACGGCGACCATGCGGTCGCCGACCTTGGCGCCATCCAAGGCGGCGGGCTGACCGTCGAGCGTGTAATAGCTGCGGGTGATCGCATAGCCATTGCCGCCGGCCGTGACCGGATCGGTCGGCACGCCGAAGGTGGTGACGGTCAGGGTGGTATCGGCGCCGTCGTTCTTGACCACAACCGGGTCGTGGTAGCTGGCGTCCAGCACCTTGACGAGCGGGCCTTTGGCAGGCTCGCCGTTCAGGGTGATGCCGCTGGCGTCGGGCTGGCCGATCAGAGCATTGGCGGCCAGTAGCGACCAGGTGGCCTCTTGCGTCGAAAGCGCGCCCTGTGTGGCGATGCGGTTGGTCAAAGCCTCGCGGTCGACCGACTTCGACCCGGCCTCGACCGCGAGGGTCAGGACGGCGGCGGCATCGCGGCGCAAGGAGCCATAGTCGGCGCGCAGGATCTGATCCTCCTTGGTGGGCAGGCCGTTCAGAAGCTTGACCGCCTTGGCGAACATCGCATCGGCGCGGGGCTGGTCGCCGTAGCTGGCAAGCGCCGCCCCCAGTTGCGCCATGGCGGTGGGGGTGGCGAAAGCGTCGCCCTTCACATCGGCGTAGTAGCGCAGATCGCCGACCGCCGCCGCGCCTTCACGGGCCAGAACCATCAGCGCATAGGCCAAAGGCTCGCCGCCCTTGTCGAAGTCGGCGTAGTAGTTGACCTGGTTGCGCAGGTTGTCCAGCGCGGTGCGGAAGGCCTGATCGGGCACCGCATAGCCCTGCGCCTTGGCGCGGGAGAGGAAGTCGGTGACATAGGCATCCAGCCACATGTCGCCCTCACCCGGTTGCCAGAGGCCGAAGGCGCCAGAGGCGCTCTGGTTGGTCAGGACGGCGGAGATGGCCTGTTCCACCCGGCCCTTGATGTTCAAGGCACCGGGCAGGTCCATCGCCTGGGCCACCTGATCGAAGTATAGGAGCGGCAGGGCTTTGGAGGTGATCTGCTCGGTGCAGCCATAGGGATAGGCGTCCAGAGTGGCCAGCAGACCGGGGGCGTTCAGGCGGGCGATCGGGCCGACGGCCATGACAGCCTTGGCCGAGCCGGGCAGCAGGCCGGTGAAGGCCGCCTCATCGAAGGTGAAGCTCTTGCCCTTGGCGAGGTCAAGCCGGCTGACCCGGCTGATCGTGGGGTCGTTGATCTGCACCGGGAGTTTCAGGTCTTTGGTCAGGACCTTGCCATCCGGCGTGGTCAGGGTGACTTCGATGGTCTGCAATCCCACGGCATCGGCCTTGACCGGGATCTCGACCACCGCCTTGCCAAGGTCGGCCAGATCGACGCCTTCCGGCACCTTGCCCAGCGTCAGGCCCGAGGCTGTGACCGCAAGCCCCATATGGCCCGAGGGGCCGGTGGCATGGACGATTTCCAAGAGCAGGCGGCTCTGGTCGCCGGGTTGCAGGAAGCGCGGCAGCGAGGCAGTCACCACGACCGGATCGCGGACGAGGACATCGGCATTGGCCTGACCCACGCCGCGCTTGCTCCAGGCGACGGCCATCACCTTGACGGTGCCGTTGAAGGCGGGAAGGTCGAAGGAGACGCGGGCGTAGCCATCGGCATCGACGGTGATCGGGCCGGCGAAATTGGCCACCAGCTCCTCGGTGGGCGGGGGGGCTTGCAGGCGGGCGTTGGCCCCGGCATCGCCGCCGGAGCGGACGGTGCCCTCGGCCCCGTTCAGACCGTCGATCAGGCGGCCATAGAGGTCGCGGATGCCGACGCCCAGCTTGCGCTGGCCGAAGTAATGGTCCTGCGGATCGGGGGGCAGATAACCGGTCAGGTTCAGGATGCCCTGATCGACGGCGGCGACGGTGACGTAAGCCGTATCGCCGGGCAGGGTGCCTTCGACCTTGACCGCGATGTTCAAGGGGCCACGCGGGGCGGCCTCCGGCGCAGTCTCGATGGTGGTTTTCAACGCGCGGGTGCCCGGGTCGATCTTGGCATAGGCGAGGCCCAGGGCCCGTGCCGGGTTGCGCCCGGCGGAGACATCCATCGGGCGCAGAACGGCGGCGGTGACATAGGCGCCGGTGCCCCAGGCATCGGTGACCGGAACCGGGATCAGGTTCTCACCCTCTTTCACGGCGACCTCTTGATGCGAGATCACCTCGTTGGACAGAACCGTGATCAGCGCGGTGCCCGCCGCCCGCGGCACGAGGCGCAGCATGGCGGTGTCGCCGGTCTTGTATTCCGGCTTGTCGAGCGAGAGTTGCAGCGTGTCAGGCGTCGAGGAGACATCGGCGGGCGCATACCAGCCGGCGTAGAACCGGGTCGAGGTGACGGCCTTCTGCCCATCGCTGCGCGCGACGGTCAGCTCATATTCACCCCAGATGACGGGGGCGGCAATCTCGGTAGGACCAGCGGCGTTCAGCTCGGCATCGCCCTCAGACATGCGCTGGCGTGAGGTGACAGGCTCCCAGTTCCAGCCGCCATCCTGTTGATACCATTGGTAGTTGGTCTCGATCCGCGTCAGCTCCCAATGGACTTTCATCGCGCTGGCCCTGGCATCGGCATCGACACCGATCAGGTTGAAGCGCGCCTCGGCATTTTCGGGCGCCACGCCGTCGAACAGGGGTTTCACGCCGATCATCGCGGCGGAGGGGGTCAGGGGCTTGGTCACCTTGCGTTCGACCGGGCGGCCCGAACCTTCGGCAACCCGCAGGACGAATTTCACCTGCAGCGGGATCAGCGGGTCGTCAAACTCCGGCAGGGCGGCGTCGATGTCGGCATGGCCCTTCGCATCGGTGCGGATGTCGGAGAAGGAGGCGAGCCGCGCATCGAAGGCGGCGTCGAAGCGGCCGAACTTGTAGCCGGGCCAGGCGGCGAGGCCATCGGCGGCGCTGACGATCACGTCGCCTTCCACCGCAAGATCAGCCCCCGGCGCGCCGAAGAGGTAGCGGGCGTCAAGGGCCACCTTGGGCACATCGCCGAGGTGCAGCGGCGCGGTGCCGGGGTCGAGTTTGAAGTCGATCCGTTCGGGCAGGAAATCCTCGACGAGGAAGGTCTTGGAGACAAGGGCGGGGCCATCCACATCGGAATAGACCGCCATGCTCCACTGGCCGCGCGGGGCGGAGCCTGCAATGGGGAAATCGAAGACATGGCCGCCGGCGCCGACATCATCGGCCAGGGCGCGGACATATTCGACACCATCGGGGCGCATCAGGATGGCGGTCAGGGGCAGGCCGGTGACGGCCTCCTGCTTGGCATCGCGGGCGAGGGCGGTGGCGTGGACGGTTTCCCCGGCGCGGTAGGCGCCACGGTCGGTATCAAGGAACACATCGACGGGGGGCGCGGCCTCGTGCCCCTCAACCCCGCGATCTGACAGGTCAAATTCGGGATCGGTCAGGGACATGAAGGCGGTGTCGACCTCGCCATCGCGGGCGACCAGCATGGCCGGGGCGGCGCTGTCGGTGCCGCGGATCAGGCCGGGTTCAAAGCGGGCATGACCCTCGGCATCGGTCTTGGCCGTGGCCAGAACCTCGTTCGCGACGGAGAGGAGTTGCAGATCGACCCCGGCTTTCGGGGACGCATCGCCCAAAGCGCGGACGAAGACGTTCAGCCCATCGACCCCGCTCATCGAGGTCAGCCCAAGGTCCGAGACGACGAACCACTGCCAGCTGGCCGGCACGGCATAGGGGTCCACCCCTGGCACGGCGGCGCGCAGCGCATAGATCCCGGCGGGCTGGCCCTTGATCGCCTCATCGAGGGGCAGGCGGGTGGTCACGTCCTTGTTGACGTCCTGGCCGACGGTCGCCGTCCCGCTCCAGAGCTTGGAGCCCATCTGGCTTTCGAAATCGCTTTCCTGATAGTCGTACATCGGCGAGTCGAAATAGCCGTTCTGCAGGATACGCAACAGGTTGCGGTCGGTGACTTTCCAGACCTCAAGATCCAGCTTGGTCGTGTTCACCGTCACCACCGGAATCGCGGCGGAGCCGGTGCGCGGCAACACATAGCCGCGCCCGGTGAAGCGCACGCCGGGGTTGCGGTCGCGGATATAGGCGGTGACATCGACATTCTTGGCCAGCGTCTCACCCGTGGCGGAGGGCAGGCCGGTGCGGAAGGTGAAAGTGTAGCGAGTGCCAAAGGAAATCCCCTCGACACAAAGCTGGCGCGAGCCCGCGACCGAGACCGAAAGCCCGGCTTCCGGCAGCTTGACGAAGCTGGAATAATCGACGCCCGAGGCCACCAGATCGTCCGAGAAATTCACGCAGACCTGCGGGCGGGCGGTGCTGGTCTGGATCTGGTTGTCGGTGATGCGGAAGCCGTATTTGCCGGCGGCGGCCTCCAGCAGCTTGGCGGTGTCGTCGCGCGGTTGCAGCGCTTGCGCCAGACGGTAGGCCTGCACCGCGTCGCGGCCACGGTCGATGCTTTCCAGCGCCTGGCCCATCTGGGCCAGGATCGAGTGCTGCAAGGGCTTGGCATCGGCGCGCAGATAGGCGTTGATCGTGGCGCGGAAGGCGCTGTCGCGCAAACTGCTGGCATTGGCCTGGTCATTGCCGGCGGCCAGCATCAGAAGCCGGGCATATTCCAGCCAGTTGGCGGCACTATCCTCGATGTTGAGCGCGGCGCCGGTGTATTTGTAGGCGGCATCAAAATCGCCATCGGCCTCGGCTTGCTTGGCAGAGGCGAGGTGATCCTCGGCGGTATAATCGTTGGTGATGTGCAGGTTGGCGAGGCCCTTGGCCAGATCGGTCGCGGTCGAGACATCCCAGTCCTGCAGGAAGGTCAGCTCGGCCCGGCGGGTCTGGGCCAGCGCCTCGACCCCCTTGGCGGCCTTGACGACCTGGCCGGAATAGGCGCCGTCAAAAGCGGTGGGCGCCCCGGCCCCGGCTTTCAGGAAACAGGAGCCATTCTTGGTGTTGAAGGTCACGGCCTCGCATTTCTTGGAGGTCAGGCAGGCGGTCTCGCAGGATTCCAGCGTGGTGTCGAAAATCGAGGACAGGTCGCCCCCCGGCAGATCGGTGTTTTCCGACAGCACAAGCCGGCGCGCGGGCACCAGATCATCGGCGCGCGCAAGCCCGGCATCCGACAGCAGAAGACCCAAAATAACGGCCGCCACGGACCGCAAAGCAAAGCCACGCATCAAAAATTCCTCCGCAAAACCTGGGTCGGTTTATCGCATGCCGGGCCCGGTTCCGGCAAGGATTCTAACCTGTCGTGCGTTAAGGAGGTGTTCATCTTGATGCGCCAATGTGCCGGAAAGACGGTGCGCCCGGCAGGGCGGGACCGTGGGGCTGGGGAACGGGCGCAGGCAGGGATGGACAGTGTGGAACGTCTGGCAAAGGAACGACGCGCACGGCTTGCCGCCGAACGTCTCTTGGAACAGAAAAGCCGCGAACTCTTTGCCGCCAATGAGAAATTGTCGATCCACGCGCGGTCCCTGTCCGACCAGATCGTCGAACAGCGCGGCATTGCCCGCAGCGCCGTCTCCGAGGCGGAAAAGCTGAAGGGCCAGCAATCACGCTTCATCGAGGATCTCGACCGTGCCCATACCCATGCGGTGATGGCGGAACGGCGGCTGTGGGATTCGATCAACACGATCAACGACGGGTTTGCGGTCTATGATTCCGACCTGCGGCTGGTCGCGGCCAACAGCGCCTTTCTGCGCCCGCTCGAAGGTCTGCCGATCGCGCCGGGCATCACCTATGCCGATATCATGCTGCGCCTGGCCGATGCCGACCGGGTCGAACTGGCCGGTCGGACCGTCGATGACTTCGTGGCCGACATGGTGGCCCGTCTGGACGCCGACCCGATCGAACCGGTGACCCTGCAGATGACCAACGGGCAGTGGATCAAGCTGGTGAACAGGCGGGCCCAGGATGGCGACCTCGTCTCGCTGTCGGTCAACATCACCGAACAGATGCGCATCTGGGCCGGGATCGAGGCGATCCCCGACGGCTTTGTACTTTTTGACAGGGAGGACCGACTTTTGACTTGCAACCAACGGTATCGCGAGATTTTCTCGGTCTCCGCCCCCATCCTGAAACCGGGGGTGCGCTTTGAGGACATGCTGCGCTATGGCCTCGCCCATGGCCAGCATGTGGTGGCCGAGGGCGAGGAGGAGGCCTGGCTCGCCCAGAGGATGGCCGAACACCGGGCGGCCAACGCGCCCTTCGAACAGCAGCTGAAGGATGGCCGCTGGATCCGCGGCCAGGACCACCCCACGCCCGACGGTGGCCGAGTCGGCCTCAGGATGGACATCACCCACCAGAAAGAGGCCGAGGCCGCCCTTCTCGCCGCGACCGAGGCCGCCGAGGCCGCCAACCGCGCCAAATCCGCCTTCCTCGCCAATATGAGCCACGAGATTCGCACGCCCATGAATGGGGTGGTCGGTATGGCGGAACTGTTGTGCGACACCACCTTGTCGCCCGAACAAAGGCTGTTTGCCGAGACGATCAAATCCTCGGGCGAGGCGCTTCTGGTCATCATCAACGACATCCTGGACTATTCCAAGATCGAGGCCGAGCGTTTGACGCTTTACCCGGAACCCTTTGATCTGGAACGTACAATCCACGAGGTGGCCATGCTGTTGCAGCCCAAGGCGCGCAGCAAGGGGATCGACCTGATGATCGATTTCGACATGTTCCTGCCAACGCGCTTTGTGGGCGACCCGGGGCGGTTGCGTCAGGTTTTGACCAACCTCGTGGGCAATGCGGTCAAGTTCACCGACAAGGGCCATGTGCTGATCCGCGTGGTCGGGCTGCCCACCGAGGCAGGCGAACAGCAGCTGCATGTCACGGTGGAAGACACCGGCATCGGCATCGCGGGCGAACACCTCGACCATATCTTTGGCGAATTCAACCAGGTGGACAGCGAATCCAACCGCAAGTTCGAGGGGACGGGTCTGGGACTTGCCATCACCCAGCGCCTGATCGAACGGATGGAGGGCGCGGTCTGGGTCGACAGCGAGCCGGGCAAGGGCTCGGTTTTCGGCTTTCGCGTGACGCTGCCGGTGGCCGAGGACGCCGATGTGCCGCATCTGCCGATCAACCTGCGGCGGGTTCTGGTGGTGGACGACCTCTTCATCAACCGCACCATCCTGGAACGCCAGCTGCAGCCCTGCGGGGTCGAAGTGACGCTCTGCCGTTCCGGCGCCGAAGCGCTGGAGGTGCTGTCCCATGACGCCGGTTTCGACGCGGTCCTGACCGACCATTCGATGCCCGAGATGGACGGGCTGACCCTCGCCGCCCGGATCCGCGCGCAGGGGATCGCGATGCCGATCGTGCTGTTGTCGTCGAACCCGGCACAGGCGCGCGAGGGGGAAGGGGCGGAACACCTCGCCGCGATCCTGCAAAAACCCATCCTGCGCTCGGATCTGTACCGCCGGCTGAAAGAGATCGTGCGCGTTGAGGCGCCTGCACCCGCCCCCGAAGCCGAAGCCTCGCGCGCGATGCGAGTCCTGACGGCCGAGGATAACCGGACCAACCAGCTGGTCTTCCAGAAGATGGTGAAGGATGTCGATATCGAACTGGTCTTTGCCAACAACGGGCGCGAGGCGGTCGAATTGTTTCAGAGCTTCCGGCCGGATCTGATCTTCATGGATATCTCGATGCCGGAAATGGATGGCCGCGACGCCGCCCGCGCCATCCGTGCGCTGGAGGGCGGGCGAACCCACCTGCCCATCGTCGCCCTGACCGCCCTGGCGATGGAGGGCGATGCCGAAGATATCCTCGCCGCCGGAATCGACCGCTACATGACCAAACCGCTGCGCAAGGTGGCGATCTGTGACGTTCTGGCCGAGTTTTGCCCGCCCGTGGCGCGGCCCGTGCAGCGCGAGGTCAAGATGACCGGTACCTGATCAGGCCTGACGCAGAATCTCCAGAAAGGCGGCGCCGAAGCGTTCGGTGCGCGCCTCGCCCATGCCATGCAGGTTGTAAAGCTCCGCCAGGGTCGAGGGCCGGCTTTCCGCGATCTGCTTCAGCGTCGCGGGCGTGCAGGACAGGTACTTGCCCAGACCATTGTCACCGCGCGAAAGGGCGACCTGCGCCTCTTCCAGCCGATCATAGATCGGCCCGGCCTCACGGCCCGACAATTTGCGCCGCGTCGGATGCGGGACGGCGGCTTTCTCGCCCAGAATGACCTCCAGAAAGGCCTGGCCGTAGCTTTCCAGCTTGCGCGCGCCGATGCCGTTGATGCCGATCATCTCGTCCAGCGTCTGCGGTCGGCGTTCGGCCATCTCGATCAGCGTCTTGTCGGGAAAGACAACATAGGCCGGAACGCCCTGCGCCTGGGCCAGATCGCGCCGCTTGGCCTTGAGCGCGGTCAAGAGCGCCACATCCTCCTCGTCGACCTGAACGCGGGCGGTGGTCCGCTCGGCCCGGTCGGCCTTTTCGACGGTATCGGCGCGCAGAGTGATGGACTCCTCGCCGCGCAGGATTGGTACCGCGCTGTCGGTCATCCGCAGGGCGCCGAAACGGTCGGGATCGGGGCGCACCAGATCGCGGCCCATCATCTGGCGAAAGACGGCGGCCCAGGCGGATTTCGACAGATCGCGCCCGACGGCGAAGGTCGGCAGCTTGTCATGGCCACGCTCGACCACCTTGGCGGTGGAATTTCCGGTCAGGATATCAATCAGATGGCCCGCGCCGAAATATTCCCCGGTGCGCAGCACGGCGGACAGGGCCTTGCGGACGGATTCGGTCGCATCGAACAGCTTGGCCGGGCGCTGGCAAAGGTCGCAATTGCCACAGGGCGGCGAATCCTCGCCGAAATAGGTCAAAAGCACCTGACGCCGGCAATGCAGTGCCTCGGCCAGACCCAAAAGCGCGTTGAGGCGGCCGTGGTCGGCGGCCTTGCGTTCGGGCGGGGCGGCGCCCTCATCGATCTGGCTGCGGCGCAGGCGGATGTCGTCGGGGCCGTAAAGCGTCAGCGTATCGGCCGCAGCACCATCGCGTCCGGCGCGGCCGATTTCCTGGTAATAGCCCTCGATCGACTTCGGCAGGTCGGCATGGGCGACCCAGCGGATATCGGGCTTGTCGATCCCCATGCCGAAGGCGACGGTGGCCACCACGATCAGCCCATCCTCCTGCTGAAAACGCAGTTCGGCCTGGCGGCGTTCTTCCGCCTCCATCCCGGCGTGATAGTGCAGGACGAGGTGGCCCGCTTCGCGCAGGGCCTGGGCCAGAATTTCGGTCTTGGCGCGGCTGGAACAATAGATGATGCCGGATTGGCCTTTGCGGGCAGCGGCATAGCGCAGGATCTGGTCGCGCGGAGAGTCCTTGACGGCGAAGGCCAGGCGGATGTTCGGCCGGTCAAAGCCGCGCAGGAAGGTCGTCGGCGCAGCCCCGTCGAACAGGCGGGTGACGATCTCGGCCCTTGTTTCGGCATCGGCGGTGGCGGTGAAGGCGGCGAGGGGCACGCCCAGGCTTCGGCGCAGCTCGCCGATGCGCAGGTAATCGGGGCGGAAGTCGTGGCCCCACTGGCTGACGCAATGCGCCTCGTCCACCGCGATCATCGAGACGCCGATCCGGCGCAGCATGGACATGGTCGCCGCCGCCGCCAGACGTTCAGGGGCGAGGTACAAGAGCTTGAGCCGACCCTCGTCCAGCGCCTGAAACACCTCTTCGGTTTCATCCTCGGTGTTGCCAGAGGTCAGCGCCCCCGCTTCCACCCCTGCGGCCTTCAAGGCCCGCACCTGATCGCGCATCAGGGCGATCAGGGGGGAGATGACGACAGTCACCCCATCGCGACACAGCGCAGGGAGTTGAAAACACAAGGATTTCCCGCCACCCGTCGGCATGATGGCCAGGGTGTTGCGGCCCTCGATCACCGCTTCGACAATCTCGGCCTGACCGGGGCGAAAACCGGCAAAGCCCCAGACCTGGTGGAGCAGGGCATTGGCCGAGGTCATCGGGTCACTGGCGGCCTGGCTCTCAAACACGACGGCACTCCACCCCTGCGGGGGTCAATAGACGTTGCGCGTGACGATGATCCGCAGGGACAGGATGATGACAAAGACGATCAGCGGCGCAAAGTCGATGCCGCCCGAGATCGGGATCAGCTTGCGGACACGGCGATAGACCGGCTCCAGCGTGTTGGAAAGACCGTACCAGATTTGCGCCACCAGAGGCTGCCGCAGGTTGAGAACCTGAAAGTTGATCAACCAGCTCATGATGACATGCACCAGCACAATCCAATAGGCGATGTTCAGGATGAGCAGAAGGATGGCTTGAAGCGAACCCATGAGCGGACCTTTCGTTTGCGCAGATGTGGTAGCCTGCATGGCGACCAAGCGCAATCTCTTCTGCGGCGCTTGCTTAAAGCCGCCGCTTCGGGCTTGATTGGCCAAAACGAGGGGCAGGTCATGGCAAGCAAGCGGCAGCGCATCTGGGGCTGGTTTTTCTTCGATTGGGCGAGCCAGCCCTACAGCACGCTTTTGCTGACCTTCACTTTCTCGCCCTACTTTTCCGAGGTGGCGACGGGCAAGTTCGCAGCCTCCGGCATGGCGCCCGAGGCGGCCCATGCCGCGGCGCAGACCTACTGGACCACGGGGCAGACGATTTCGGGCATCCTGATCGCCTGTCTTGCGCCGATCCTTGGCGCCGTCGCCGATGGCACCGGGCGGCGGATGCCGTGGATCTGGGGATTTTCGGCGCTTTATGTGATCGGCTCCGCGATGCTCTGGACCTTGAACCCGGTGGAGCCCGACCTTTTCATGGCGATGGTCTGGTTCGGCATCGGCCTGATCGGGATGGAGTTTGCGACGATCTTCACCAACGCACTGATGCCGCATCTGGCCGGGGATGAGGACATGGGCAAGATCTCGGGTTCGGGTTCGGCCTGGGGCTATCTGGGCGGCATCGTGTCGCTGGTCATCATGCTGTTGTTTTTCAACGAAAACAGTGCGACCGGAAAGACGCTGATTGGAATCTCGCCCCTGTTCGGGCTGGATGCCGGCCTGCGCGAGGGGACGCGGGCGGTCGGGCCCTTTACCGCGCTCTGGTATGTGATCTTCATGGTGCCCTTCGCGCTTTGGGTCAGCGAGGGGCCGGTCAAGGCGCGGGTGCGGCTCGGCGCGTCGCTGCGCCACCTTTGGGCGCTGATCCTGTCCTTGCGCGAAAGGCAAAGCCTTGGGGCGCATCTTCTGTCCTCGATGCTCTACCGCGACGCCTTGAATGCGCTTTACGGGATCGGCGGCATCTATGCCTCGGGCGTTCTGGGCTGGTCGATCACCCAGATCGGGATTTTCGGCATCATCGCGGCGATTTCGGCGGCGGTTTTCACCTGGATCGGCGGGATGATGGACTCGGCTCTGGGGCCGAAACCGGTGATCGTGGGGTCGATGGTGGTGCTGATCCTGGTCTGCCTGGTGGTGGCGGGCATGTCGCGCGACAGCTTCTTCGGGCTGGGCCTCGCCACCGGCTCGCCCTTGCCGGATCTGGTCTTTTACCTCTGTGGTTGCGGCATCGGCGCGGCGGGCGGCACCTTGCAAGCGGCCAGCCGGACGATGATGGTGTTCCACACGACCCCCGCCCGCGCGACCGAGGCTTTCGGGCTTTACGCGCTGTCCGGCAAGGCCACGACCTTTCTGGGCACGGCCGGCATCGCGCTTTTCACCGCGATCAGCGGGTCTTCGCGCCTAGGCATCGCCATCCCCTTGATCACGCTGTTCATTCTTGGGATGGTGGGGCTTATCTGGGTCAAACCGATGGGGGAACGCGAATGAAACGCCTGATTCTGCTGCTTCTTCTGGCCATGACCCAGCCGGCCCTGGCCGAGACGACGGCGGCCAAGCTCTTTGCGGCGCATACCCAGCCGACCTCGGGTGCGGCGCAGCCGATCGGGGCCTATGGGCGCGGCTGTGCGGCCGGCAACGTCGAGCTGCCGGAAAGTGGACCGACCTGGCAGGCGATGCGCCTGTCGCGCGACCGCAACTGGGGCAATCCGGTGCTGGTCTCCTATCTTGAGGATCTCAGTGCCAAGGTCACCGCCTTTGGCTGGCGCGGGCTGTACATCGGTGACATGGGCAATCCGCGCGGCGGGCCGATGATTTCCGGCCACGCCAGCCACCAGATGGGGCTGGATGCCGATGTCTGGTTCCTGCCGCCCGCCAGCCTGAAGCTGACGGCGGCGCAGCGCGAGAAGATCTCCTCGATCTCGATCCGCACCAATGACCAGCTTTCGGTCAACGAAAACTGGAACAGATCCTACCGCGAGGTGCTGAAGGCCGCCGCCTCCGACCCGCGGGTGGACCGGATTTTCGTGGCCGCCGCGATCAAGATCGAGATGTGCAAGAACGCAACTGCCGCCGATGCCAAGTGGCTGCAACACATCCGGCCAGAGGCCAACCATCAGGACCATTTCCATGTGCGGCTGAAATGCCCGCCCGGGTCGAGCCTGTGCCAGACCCAGTCGCCCAGCGTCTCCGAACTGTCGAAGGGCGGCAGCGGTTGCGACGAGACCCTGGCCTGGTGGGTGTCGGACGCCTATCTGCACCCCAAGCCGGTGAAGAACCCGGGCCCGAAACCGCCGCACAAGAAGGGCCCGCGCGAGTTCACCATGGCCGATCTGCCGGCCCAGTGTTCCGCGGTTCTGCAGGCGAATTGAGTTCCGACCGTTGACAGCAAGGCCGCGCCGGGGCTAAAGGCCCTCCGTCCTCATGGGGAGGGCCAAGTCTCCGCGACCTTGTAAAAAACGGACTGAAACATGAAAATTCTGGTTCCTGGCATCCTTGCCATGGCGATCATCGTCGTCGCCTCCAATATCCTCGTGCAGCACCCGATGGGCGCCTATCTGACCTGGGGGGCGCTGACCTATCCCCTGAGCTTTCTGGTCAATGACATCACCAACCGGCTGCAAGGGGTGCGCGCGGCGCGGACCGTTGTGCTGGCGGGCTTTGTCGCGGGCCTGGTCTGCTCGGTGATCGGCACGCAGATCGTGGGCGATTTCGGGCCCCTGGTCACCCTGCGGGTGGCGCTGGGTTCGGCCACGGCCTTTCTGGTCGGGCAGTTGCTCGACGTGACGATCTTTGACCGTCTGCGCCGGGCCGAGTGGTGGCGCGCACCCCTGCTCTCGACCCTGATGGGCTCGACCATCGACAGCGTGATCTTCTTCACCATCGCCTTTTCGGCCTCGCTGGTCTTTCTGGAGCCGGGCAATGACGTGTCCTGGGCCGCGGCACCCGGGCCGCTTTTGGGGGCCGGACCGGTGGTTCCGTTCTGGATTTCGCTGGCCGTTGCCGACTGGTGCGTAAAATTTGGGATCGCGCTCTTCGGATTGTTGCCCTTCCGCCTGTTTGTTGCGCGAATGAGCGTACGGCTAGCGTAAAACATTTTGACAAACACAAAATCTGTGCCAACCTGACCTCATCGGCAACAATTTCGAAAGGAGGTGATCCAGTGTCTAGAGTGATATTGGAGAGTGGTGTCGGGACAGCTGGAGGGCTCGTTTTCTAGGGGCAACCCCCTGAAAAAAGCCCTGAGGTTGGATGGATGCCCTAACTGGCCCATCTCCTTGGAACTCGGGAAGGGTCGCCGGCGAGGCGGCCCTTTCTCTTTTGAATCAATGACATGCTGCACATAACCGACTCCATCTTTATCGCTGACTGGGAATTGTCAGAGCAATTCGTGCGTGCCTCGGGGCCGGGCGGGCAGAATGTGAACAAGGTCTCGACCGCGGTCGAGCTTCGGTTCGAGGCAGAGCGTTCGCCGCATCTGACGCCGATGGTCAAGGCCCGGTTGAAGCGGCTGGCCGGGCGGCGCTGGACGAATGAGGGCGCCATCGTTCTGCAGGTCGAAGACACCCGCAGCCAGGCGCAAAATCGCGAGATTGCGCGCGAAAGGCTGGTCGAACTGATCCGCCAGGCGCTGATCGCACCAAAGCGGCGGCTGGCCACCAAGCCGACCTATGGCAGTATCCAGCGCCGGATCGTGGCCAAGAAAATCCGCAGCGGCGTCAAGGAAGGTCGCCAGACGCCGGATGCCGAGGACTGAGGGAAATCCTCATTGTTCGCTTACCCGAACGTGCTATCACTTTTGCCAAAAGCAGGGAGGAGAGGATGGCGGACTGGGCGAAAATGCGCGATCTCTGGAAGAACGAGCGCGACAAGCATGTCAAAAAGGGCGCTGTGTCGGGTGTCAGCATCGGCGACGCCATCGACGCGGTTAACAAGGCCCGATCCAAGGGCTACACGTCGATCAACAACGCCTTGGACGGTCTGGAAAAGGACGTCGGCAAGTACAAGGCGAAGCTCGCCAAGACCGCGCCCGATCTGATCAAGTGGATGGACAAGACGCTGGCCGGCGCCGTCAAGGAGACTCGCAGCGAAGTTGCGCTGGATCTCGACAGCCTGAAATGGATGATCGACAACATGCTGGCCGGCAGCCTGCTGAACATCCTCACCATCCTGCCCGACGACGGGAAGATCCGTAATGTTCTCAAGGTGATGAACAGCAAGGATAATCCGGTGGACTGGAAAGATGCCGTCAAGGCGGTCAACATGTTCTATGTCATCGAGAACTATGGCGTCCTTCTGGCCCAGCGCGCCAAGACCATGAAAGAGACCAAATGGGCGGCGCGTCTGTCCGGGCATGATGCGGACTATCAGGCGCTGATCGATTTTGCCGATATCGTGCTCGATGATGTCAAGCACACGGTCCAATGGTCCAAGGCGACCTCACTGGAAGAGTGGGCCAATAAACTGAAGGAAATGAAAGGCAAGCAGACGGCGCTGGACCATTTGCCGCTGGCCCAGAAGGCGATGAAGCATCTGATGGCCTGACGCAACGCGTCAGACCGTCACCTCCATCGACTGCTGGGCGCCGACGCCAAAGACCCGCTTGTAACGCGCGATCTGATCGGCCGGCCCCATCGCCTTGTTGGGGTTGTCCGAGAGTTTGACCGTCGGATGGCCATTGGCCGAGGCCGCCTTGCAGACCAGCGAAAACGGCGCCAGCGCGTCATTCGGCACCAGGCCGACGAAATCGTTGGTCAGCATGGTGCCCCAACCGAAGGAGACCTTGATCCGCCCGGCAAACTGGCGGTGCAGCTCCTCGATCTTGGCGACGTCGAGCCCGTCGGAGAAGATCACCAGCTTCTGGCGCGGATCTTCGCCCTTCTCCTGCCACCAGCGGATCGCGATTTCGGCGCCGCGCGCCGGGTCGCCACTGTCGATGCGGATGCCGGTCCAGGAGGCGAGCCAATCCGGCGCGTGTTTCAGGAAGCCTTCGGTGCCATATGTGTCGGGCAGAATGATGCGCAGGTTGCCCTCGTGTTCGTCCTGCCAGTCGGCCAGAACCTGATAGGGCGCCTGGGCCAGTTCGGCATCGTCGCGGGCGAGGGCTGCATAGACCATCGGCAGTTCATGCGCATTGGTGCCGATCGCCTCGATGTCACGGCGCTGGGCGATCAGGCAGTTCGAGGTGCCGGTGAAGCGGTTCTCCAGCCCCTCCATCATCGCCTGCACGGCCCAATCCTGCCACAGGAAGGAATGCCGGCGGCGGGTGCCGAAATCGGCGATCTTCAGACCATCCAGCGCGCGCAGGCGGGTGATCTTCTCCCACAGTTTGGTCATGGCGCGGGCGTAAAGCACCTCCAGCTCGAACCGGCCGAGGCGTTGCAGCACGGCACGGCCGCGCAGCTCCATCAGGACGGCGAGGGCGGGAATTTCCCAGAGCATGACCTCGTGCCAGCGGCCCTCGAAGGTCAGCTCGTACTGGCCGTCGCGCTTTTCCAGATGGTAAGGCGGCAGGCGCAGGCCCTCGAACCATTCCATGAAATCGGGGCGGAACATTTGGCGCTTGCCGTAGAACATGTTGCCGCGCAGCCAGGTGCTTTCGCCGCGGGAAAGCGACAGCGAGCGGACATGGTCCAGCTGTTCGCGCAGCTCGCCCTCGTCGATCAGATCGGCGAGACGGATCTGCCGGCTGCGGTTCAACAGGCTGAACTGCACCTGCGTGTCGGGCCGGTTGCGGAAAATCGACTGGCACATCAGCAGCTTGTAAAAGTCGGTGTCGATCAGAGACCGCACAATCGGGTCGATCTTCCAACGGTGGTTCCAGACTCTGGTAGCAAGATCGACCATGTGCGCGCTCCTCTTGCCGGTGACTATGGCAGCAAGGTTGCGGAAAGGTCAAAGCCCCTTCTTGCGGCGGGGCAGGATGTCGGCCGGGCAATGCAGCTCAATCTCGGCCAGAAGATCGGCGCGGGCGAGGGGTTTCACCAGAAACCCGTCGAGGCCCGCGGCCCAGCAGGCGGCGCGATCTTCGCCAAAGGCATTGGCGGTGAGCGCCACGATCGGACAGCGGCGCAGGCCCTTGGCGACCTCGTAATTCCGTATCTCGCGGGTGGCCTGCAGCCCGTCCATCACCGGCATCGAGACGTCCATCAGGACCAGATCCACCGCCCGCGCCCGGTAAAGATCCAGCGCCTGGGCGCCATTTTCCGCCTCGATCAGGCTGGCGACCTGGTCTTTCAGCATCTTGCGGACGATCATCATGTTGGTGCGGTTGTCCTCGGCGATCATCACCCGCAGACCAGGGCGCAACGGCGAAGCGTTGCGCAGTTCCGCCCCCGGCGCGGGCATCGTCGTGCGGGCCATCCGCACCTGCAGGGTGAAAACCGATCCGCGCCCGATCTGCGAACTGACCGAGATGCCGCCCCCCATCTGCTCGGCCAGCATCGAACAGATCGTCAGGCCCAGCCCGGTGCCGCCGTATTGCCGCGAAATCCCGTCGTCGGCCTGGCTGAAACTGTCGAAGATGCGCCCGATCCGGTCTTGCGCAATGCCGATCCCCGTGTCCGCGACCTCGACCCGCAGCAGGTCGGCGTCGGGGCCGGGCGGATGCACCGTGATCGTGACGGCGCCCTCGCGGGTGAATTTCACCGCATTGCCGGCGAGATTCAGGAGGATCTGCCGCAGCTTGCCCTCGTCGCCCAGAACAGTGGCGTCCTGCGGCAGGATCAGCTGCAACTCCAGCTGTTTTTTCGCCGCGACGGGTTCCAGAATGCGCAAAACCCCGTTCAGCGCCGCCGCGAGCGAGAAGGGACGGCTTTCCAGCGTGGATTTGCCGGACTGCAGCTTGGCAAGGTCGAGGATGTCATTGATGATCTCCAGCAGCAGGCGGCCGGACTCCACGATCGTGTCGACATATTCGCGCTGCACGAGGTTCAGCTTGGTATCGGCCAAAAGCTCGGCCACGCCGATCACGCCATTCATCGGGGTGCGGATTTCATGGCTCATATTGGCCAGAAAGCGCGATTTGGCCTGGCCCGCCTCCTCCATCGCGGCATGGGCGCGGGCAAGCTCGGCCTGACGCTCCTTGGCTTCGGAAATGTCGCGCTCGACGGCGACCCAGTGGCGCAGCTGGCCGGTGTCGTCGAGAATGGGCGTGATCGAGGTTTCCACCCAGAACAGCCGGCCCGATTTGGCCCGGTTCAGCACCTCGGCCCGGACGGCGCGATGTTGGCGCAGCGCCGTGTCGAGCTGCGCGGTGGTTTCGGGATCGGTCTCGGGCGCATTGAGCACCTCGCCCGGCAAACGGCCCGCGACCTCGGCCAGAGTATAGCCGGTGCTGCGGGAAAAGGCATCGTTCACCCATTCGATCCGGCCATCGGCGCCGGAAACGAGGATGCTGTCATTGGCATATTTCGCAACCAGCGCAAGGCGCTGGCCGTCCTGATCCGAGCGGGCAAGCTCGATCCGGGCAAGTTCCTGTTCGTGCTGATGCTTCAGAAGGGCATATTCATTGCGTCGTCGTTCCAGTTCATTCTTCTCGATCTCGTTGATGAAGAGGATCGAGATGTAGGTCAGCAGCACGACCGCGGCGGCGAAAAACCCATATTCCTGCGAGCTGGCCAGACGCGGCATTGCCAGATCCAGCGCCATCAGCACAAACAGGGTCAACCCCAAGATCGCCAGCCGCAGATCCGCCACGGCGCGGAGCAGCGGTCTGGTCAGGCCCGCGTTGACGATGGCCGCGATGAGGCAGGCGGCCGCGAAGAACCGCGACTCGTGCAGGGGGATGCTGCGCCAGGTCAGCGCAACGCAGAGCGCGATCGCGGTGGATTGCACCCCGGCGGACACCAGCGCCAGCCGCAGCGGCCAGGGCCCTTCGTCCCCGCCTTCGAGGCGGCCAAGCACCCGGCGCAGGCTGAGATGATCGACGACCTCGCTTCCCGAGGCCAGCAGCGCCAGGGTCAGAGCAAGTCCCGGCGAGTCGAGAAGGGCGATGATTCCCCCGCCAAACAGGATCAGAATCTGCCGTTGCCAGACGGCGACGTTGCGCCCCTGCGCATAGCGCAGAAGGCGGCCATGCGGGCTCATCCGGTCTTCGAAATGCGCGAGGTCAATCAGCGCTTCGGTGCGAATGTCGCGGCTCTCCGCCATGCCAAGTCCTTCCCGGTCCTGACATGAGGCTTAGGCCCTCAGGGTTAAGGAAGGCTGAAGGTCAGGGCAGCAAGGTGACCCCGGCCGCCGTCATCGCCTTTTTCTGCGCCGCAAGCGAGCCGCCAAGGTCAATCGCGCGGCAGGCGCCCTCCAGCACGGTGGCGGCAAAGCCGTGGGCCACGGCATCGAGCGCCGAAAAGGCCACGCAATAATCGGTGGCAAGGCCGACGAAGGTCAGCTTGGCAATCCCGCGCCCGCGCAGGTAAGTCTCCAGCCCGGTTGGGGTTTTCTTGTCATTCTCGAAAAGGGCGGAATAGCTGTCGATGGCGCTGCGAAAGCCCTTGCGCAGGATCAGCTGCGCCGGATCAGTGCGCAGATCGGGGTGAAACAGCGCGCCCTCGGAGCCTTGCACGCAATGGGCGGGCCAGAGGGTCTGCAACCCGTAGGGCATTTCGATCTGCGAAAAAGCCGCGTGACCGGGGTTGTTTTCGGCAAAGGAGCTGTGGTCGGCGGGGTGCCAGTCCTGGGTCAGGACGACGGTCTGAAATTCGTCCATCAGGGCATTGATGCGGGGGATGATCGCCTCCCCCTCGGCCACGGCGAGGGCGCCGCCGGGGCAGAAATCGTTCTGCACGTCGATCACGATCAGGGCTTCATCGCTCAGGCGCATCTGGTCCTCCATGCTTGGGATCAGGGTTAGGCATGCAGCGAACGGGGGTCAAGCCGGCGCGGGCCTTGAGTTGGCGGCCGCGAAGGACTAAGGCGCGGCCATGATCATCATCGCGGCACTTTACCACTTCACGCCCTTCCCGGACCCCGCTGCCTTGCGCGCGCCGTTGCTGGCCTTGTGCCAGGCGGAGGGGATCAAGGGCACGCTTTTGCTGGCCGGTGAGGGGATCAACGGCACGGTTGCGGGCAGCCGCGCCGCGATTGATGCGCTGTTGGATGCAATCCGCGCCCTGCCGGGCTGCGCCGATCTGGTCTGGAAGGAAAGCCAGGCCGAGGCCAACCCCTTCACCCGGCTGAAGGTGCGGCTGAAGCGCGAGATTGTCACGCTGGGCGTCGAAGGCGTCGATCCTCTGGCCCGGGTCGGCCACCATGTGCCGCCGCAGGACTGGAACGCGCTGATCTCCTCCCCCGATGTGGCGGTGATCGACACGCGCAACGGCTACGAGGTCTCGATCGGCAGTTTCGCCGGGGCGGTCGACCCCGGCACCAGCACGTTTCGCGAATTCCCCCAGTGGTGGCAGGAAAACCGCACCCGTTTTGCGGGCAAGCGCATCGCCATGTTTTGTACAGGCGGCATCCGTTGCGAGAAATCAACAAACTACCTTCTCGGTCAGGGCGTGCCCGAGGTCTTCCATTTGCAGGGCGGCATCCTGAAATATCTGGAGGAGGTGCCTGCGGAAGAAAGCCTCTGGCAGGGCGAGTGCTTTGTCTTTGACGCCCGGGTCGCGGTGGGCCACGGGTTGACCCAGGGCAAGGCGCGGATGTGCCGGGCCTGCGGGCATCCTTTCCTCGAGGGCGCCGATTGCCCGGAGTGCGGCCCGAAAATTTGATTGTACCGATCACAAATTAGAATTTGACCCCGCCCGCCCGCAGCGCCAGTTTCGCCCGACATTTCACCCGATACTGGGGCAAGCCATGCCGAAAACCTCGATCTTCACCCCGGTTCTGATTGCCGGCTGTGCGGTTCTGCTGCTCAACTTCGCGATCCGCGCCAGTTTTGGCGTGTTCCAGATCCCGATCGCGGCTGAATTCGGCTGGCCGCGGTCGGATTTCTCGCTGGCGATTGCGGTGCAGAACCTGGCTTGGGGCATCGGCCAGCCGATCTTCGGCGCGCTGGGCGAGAAGTTCGGCGACCGCAAGGCGATCATCGCGGGGGCGCTGCTTTACGCGCTGGGGCTGGTGCTTTCGGCCTATGCCACAACGCCAGGCACCATGCAGTTGTTGGAGATTCTGGTCGGTTTCGGCATCGCGGGCACCGGGTTTGGCCTGATCCTCGCCATCATCGGCCGCGCGGCACGGCCTGAACATCGCAGCCTCGCGCTGGGACTTGCCACGGCGGCGGGCTCTGCCGGGCAGGTGGTGGGCGCGCCCACGGCGCAGCTTTTGCTGCAGCATTACCATTGGCAGACGGTTTTCGGCATCTTCGCGGTGGTGATCCTCGTGACGTTGTTCGCGCTGCCGTTCCTCAAATCCTCGCCCATGGCCAGCAAGGCCGAACTGGAGGAATCGCTGGGCACGGTCTTGGTCCGCACCTTCAAGGACCCGTCTTTTGCGATGATTTTCATGGGGTTCTTCTCTTGCGGCTATCAGCTGGGTTTCATCACGGCGCATTTCCCGGCCTTTGTCACCGAACGCTGCGGCGCGATTGACCCGAGCGGCATCCTCGCCGGGATCGGGATCTCCTCGACCTCGATCCTCGGCGCGGTGGCGATTTCGGTGATTGGGTTGTTCAACATCGCCGGCTCGATCCTGTCCGGGCTTCTGGGCAAGCGCTATTCGAAGAAATACCTGCTGGCGGGGATCTATACCGGGCGGACCGTGGCCTCGATCCTGTTCATCATGCTGCCGATGACGCCGGGCTCGGTCCTGCTGTTCTCGGCTGTCATGGGGGCGATGTGGCTGGCGACGGTGCCTTTGACCTCGGGTCTGGTCGCGCATTTGTACGGGCTGCGCTACATGGGCACGCTTTATGGCTTTGTCTTCCTCAGCCACCAGATCGGCAGTTTCCTCGGCGTCTGGCTTGGTGGGCGGATGTATGACCTGACCGGGGATTACACCATGGTCTGGTGGATCGGCATCGGCGTCGGCGCCTTCTCGGCGCTGATCCACCTGCCGATCCGCGAGCGGATGGTGGCCGTTCCCGCCTGACGCTTCCCAAGGGCCGTTCTTTGGGCTATCGCGGGTTAAAATGCCCGAGGATGTCATGCCCGAAGCCCAATCCCGCCCGATCGAGGTGATCGCCCCGAACCTGAAGCGTCGCCTGTCTGGGGTCACGGCGACGGTGGTGCGGCTGATCCCGATCCAGGCGAAGATGATCGGGATTGTGGCGACCGGGCCCGGCCTGCCGCCCGAAATGCCGCATATCGCCTTGGCGCGGCTACCCTTTCTGTCGCGCAAGCGCTGGCGGGTCTGGCACGCGCGGCGCAATACGGAAATGGCGCTGGGGCTGATCCTGCGGCATCTGTTCTTCTGCAAGTTTCGGCTGCTGTTCACCTCGGCCGCGCAGCGCCACCACAAGGGCTTCACCCGCTGGATGATCGCGAAGATGGACCGCGTGGTGGCGACCTCGGAACGGGCGAAATCCTATCTGCAGGTGCCTGCCACGGTGGTCATGCATGGCGTCGATACGCAGGTTTTCCACCCCGCGCCCGACCGTGCTGCCCTGCGCGAAAGCCTGGGGATCGCCCCGGATGCGGTGGTTCTGGGCTGTTTTGGCCGGGTCCGCGCGCAAAAGGGCGTCGATCTGCTGGTCGAGGCCGCCTGCGCCCTGCTGCCCTCGCGCCCCAAGGTCCGGATCATCTTCACCGGGCGGGTGACCGAGGACAACAAGGCCTTCCATGAGGCCCAGCTGGCCCGGCTGGCCGCCGCCGGCATCGCCGACCGCGTGAGTTTTCTGGGCGAGATCCCCTGGGCCGAGGTGGTGCGCCACTATCAGGCGCTGGATCTGTTCGTGGCCCCGGCAAGGTGGGAGGGGTTCGGCCTGACGCCCTTGGAGGCGATGGCTTGCGCTGTGCCGGTCGTCGCCGCCCGCGTTGGCGCGTTCGAGACCTTGATCAGCCCGCAGGTCGGCTCCTTGGTGACGCCGGGCGATGCCACCGCACTGACCGGGGCACTTTCGGTCTGGATCGACAATCCCGACTTGCTGAAAGCGGGGGGTGAGGCCGCCCGCGCCCATGTCCTGTCCCGTCACCGGATCGAGGATGAGGCGGCCACCCTGGTCGGGATCTATCGTCAGATGCTGGACACGCCGTGACAAGGCTGGGCTTCTACCTCGCCCGGACCTGCCGGCAAGAGGCGCCGCTGGCCGCGATGGGCCTGCCCATGGCGCAGGTTCTGGCGCAGATGCGGGGGCGGATCGCGCTGATCGGCAATGCGCAAAGCCTTGGGAAGGCGCAGTTCGGGGCCGATATTGACGCCGCCGACCTGATCCTGCGGATCAACCGCGCCCCGATGCCAAGCGCCGAAAGCCACGGCAGCCGCACCGATGTGCTGTGCCTCGCTACCAGTCTGGACGCCGCGACCTTGGCCCGGCTAAACCCGCGTCTGGTCCTCTGGATGTCGCACAAGCGCAAGCGCCTGCCCTGGGCGGTGGCGAGCCACCCGGGATTTGCCCTGCCGCCCTTGGAGGATTTCTTTCGGCTGAAGGCCTTGCTGGGGGCGCCGCCCACCACCGGGTTGATGATGATTGACCTGCTGGCGCGCAGCCCGGCGCGTTCGGTTGATCTTTACGGCTTTGACTTCTTTGCCAGCCTTTCGCTCTCGGGCAGTCGGACGGCGGCGCAGGTGCCGCATGATTTCGTCGCCGAGCGCGGCTTTGTCGAGGCTTTGATGGCGCGGGATGCGCGCTTTGCGCTGAAGGTCCCTCCGCTTTAACGGAATAATCTGTGCTGGGGCGGAGAGTTGGCGCTTTGCCCCATTCGCCCCTTTCGCCCCCCGCGCGCATAGGCTAAGGCCCAACCGTCTTTGACATAAAGGAGAACCCCGATGGGCTATAAGGTCGTCGTCGCGGGTGCCACGGGCAACGTGGGCCGCGAAATGCTGAACATCCTCGCCGAGCGCGAGTTCCCGGTTGACGAGATTGCCGCACTGGCATCGCGAAAATCGTTGGGCACTGAAATCAGCTTTGGCGACAAGACCGTCAAGACCAAGGACCTGGAGACTTTCGATTTCACCGGCTGGGACATTGCCTTGTTCGCCGTGGGGTCGGATGCGACCAAGATCTATGCGCCCCGGGCTGCGGCGGCGGGCTGTGTCGTGATCGACAACTCTTCGCTTTACCGCTACGACAGCCAGATCCCGCTGATCGTGCCGGAAGTGAACGCCGATCAGATTTTCATGTATAAAAACAAGAACATCATCGCCAACCCCAACTGCTCCACCGCGCAGATGGTCGTGGCCTTGAAGCCCTTGCACGACCGCGCCAAGATCAAGCGCGTTGTGGTGTCGACCTATCAATCCGTGTCGGGTGCCGGCAAGGAAGGCATCGACGAGCTTTGGGACCAGACCAAGGGGCTTTACGTCCCCGGCCAGGAGGTCGCGCCGAAGAAGTTCACCAAGCAGATCGCTTTCAACGTGATCCCGCAGATCGACGTTTTCCTGGACTCGGGCGAGACCAAGGAAGAGTGGAAGATGGTGGCCGAGACCAAGAAGATCCTCGACCCCAAGATCAAGGTCGTGGCCACCTGCGTCCGCGTCCCGGTTTTCGTCGGCCACTCCGAAGCGATCAACATCGAGTTTGAAGAGCCGCTCGACTGGGAAGAAGCGCAAGACATCCTGCGCGAGGCGCCGGGCATCCTGCTCGTCGACAAGCGCGAGCCGGGTGGCTACATCACGCCGATCGAATGCGTGGGCGAATATGCCACCTATATCAGCCGGGTCCGCCAGGATTCGACGGTGGAAAACGGCCTGTCGCTGTGGTGCGTCTCGGACAACCTGCGCAAGGGCGCGGCCCTGAACGCGGTGCAGATCGCCGAGCTTCTGGGCAGCAAGGTCCTGAAAAAGGGTTGAGTCTTTCGAGATTGCGTAAAGGCCCTGCCGCGAGGTGGGGCCTTTTTCTTTGGGGTCAGGCGCCTTCAAGGGCGGCGACGAAGGCCTTGAAAAGCTTGCGCATGGCGGGTTTTTTGTAGGGAAACACCTCGGCGCTGTCCATGTCATGGACGATCATCGCGACGTCGAGTTCAAAGACCAGAAGCCGCCCGTCCGGCAATTCGGCGCAGTCGATGCCGAAATAGTCCAGGCCGATTGCCTCGGCCAGCCCGGCGAAGGCCTGGGCGTGGCGCTGGGCGAAACCGCTGTCGAAATCTTCCATCCAGGCCGCTTCGAGCGCGCGTCTGCCGGGGTTCGTTTCCATCGCCGCGTTCAGATAGTGCACCATCCAGTGCTGTGAAGCTGCCATGTGGCTGGCGAAGGGCTGGCCCTTGATCAGCACGACCCGCGCCTTGGCATAAAGCCCGTCGGCGCCGCGATGGTCGATGAAGGGAGCGGTAAAGAACTCCTCCTCCGGGTGGGTGGCCAGAAATGCGTCTAATTCCTCGGTATTTTCGACCTTGGCGAGGCCCTGCCCGGCATGCGACCCCACCGGGCGGATCACCGCGGGAAAGTCGAAGAAGCGTCGCGCGCGGACAGCGGCGATCAGCATGAAGCGGCTGACGCGGCGGGTCGGCGGGCAAAGCAGGCCGGGCACGTCGGACAGCATCGCGCTGACGTTGTCGCGGGTCAGGCGGGCGATCAGCCGCGGGGCGTTGTTGAGCACGGGGCCGGGGTGATTCCTCAACAAGCGCGTCAGGTTGGCCAAGACGCCGGCGTTTTCCGGCCCTTCGCCCACGGCCATGAAGATCACGTCATGCGGCGGCAGATTGTCGAGGCTTTCGGTCGCCTCATCGACAAAATGCTGGATCAGCACGGCGTCCGAGCCGGCCAGCAGGAAATCGATCGGCGTGTTGGTCATGAAATCGCCCGGCGTCACCAGGGCCAGAACCCGCGGGCCGGTGCCGGCGCCGTGGATCACCTCGTAACTCGGCTGCAGTTGCACGGCGGCGCGCTGCATCACGCGCCCCTCGGCGGCCAGATCGCCACCCTGCGCCAGAAGCAGGGTCGACAGATCCATCGCGGCACCCGGATCGGCCACCTCTGCCCCGGCGCGGGCGATCAGATGGGCGGCTAGCGGCGTCAGATCGACCTGCGCGTAAAGCTGGCGCAAGATCGCGGCCTGACCGAGGCTGCGGCTGACGGGCCTGCGAAAGGCTGCGGGATCTGCGTGCTGCATGGGCGCTCCTTCTGATGCGTTCAGGAAGGGCTACGCCAAGGAAGTGAACGAGTGGTTTAGGTCCTGGCCCGACAGCGGATTATTTGCGCCTTGGCGCGAAGCCCGCGGGGGGCGATGCGGGGCTTACGCCCCTGCAGCTTTCAGGGCCTTCTCAAGATCCTCGGCCTGTTCGCATTTGCCGCAGAGCCCCTGCAGCTTGGCGAGGTTGGCCTTGGCCTTGTCGATCTTGCCGGTCGTGATGAACAGCTCGCCCTGATATTCCAGCGCGCCCAGATGGTTGGGATTGATCTTCAAGACGGTCAGATAGGCCTTGTCGCTGTCGGCCAGCTGGCCAAGCTTGCGATAGGTGAAGCCGAGCAGGTTCCAGGCATCGGCGTTCTTGGGGTCTTCCTTGGTCACATTGATCAGCTTGGGCAGGGCGGCGGCGAAATTGCCCTCGTCCACCATGGCCTTGGCCTCGTCATAGGCCGAGACGGTCGGGCTTGCGGCGCTGCTGCCGTCGCTGGTGCCTGCCGCCATGACCGGGGCGGCCAGGACGGAGAAAATGGCCAGAATGCCCACGAGAAAGCTGCTGAAAATATGTGTCATCGGAAGTCTCCTTATTCCTCTTGGTCAGGATGGTACGGTGATTCCTGAAATTTCCGGCTTCAAGCCTGCGTGACAGCGGTCAGGCCAGGTGTTCGGAAGCAAGAACCTGCCGGATCGAGGTGGCGCATTTCGTGACGATCTCGTCCAGTTCGGCATCGCTGCAATTGTAGGGCGGCGCAAGAATCACGATGTCGCCGTTGACCCCATCCACATTGCCACTGACCGGATAGCAGACAAGCCCGTTTTCCATCGCCTGGGCGCGAATTTTCAGGGCAAGCTGGTGCTGGGCGGGAAAAGCGGCCTTGGAGGTGCGGTCGGCCACAAGTTCGGCGCAGATGAAATGGCCGCGACCGCGGATGTCGCCCAGGGCCTCGACGCCCGACAGCGCCTCGGCCAGCCAGGATTTGAGGCGCGGGCCGTTGGCGGCGACCCTTTCCAGCAGGCCCTCGCGAGCGATGATCTTTTGCACGGCGACGCCTGCGGCACAGGCGGCGGTATGGCCGGAGAAAGTGTGCCCGGTGCCGAAGGCCCCGTCGCGGGCGCGGATCACCTCCCAGACGGCCGTGGTGCAGATGGCGGCGCCCAAAGGCAGGTAGCCTGCGGCGAGGCCCTTGGCGACCGACATGATGTCAGGCTCGACCCCGTCGTAAGCCAAGGCGCGCCAGGTGCCGGTGCGGCCGGCGCCACACATCACCTCATCCGCGATCATCAACACGCCGTAACGGCTGCAGATCTCGCGCACACGCTGGGCGTAGCCCTCGGGCGCCGGCACGCAGCCGCCTGCGGCGCCGACGACCGGTTCGAAGATGAAGGCGGCGATGGTCTCGGGGCCTTCGCGCAGGATGGCGGCCTCAAGCTCGGCGGCGCAGGCCTCGGCCAGGGTTTCCGGCGTGGCGCCGGAGATCGGGCGATAGGCGTTGGCCGGGGAAAGCTTGATCGAGGGGATGAAGGCGCCCTCATAGGCCGCTGTCCGTTCGGCAAAGCCCGAAACCCCAAGCGCGCCCAGCGTGTTGCCGTGCCAGGACCTCTGGCGCGAGATGAAACGGCGGCGGGATTTCTGGCCATTGGCCGTGTGGTATTGCAGCGCGATCTTGAGGCAGCTTTCGACGGCCTCCGACCCGCCGGTGACAAAGACCATCTCGCGCAGGGTGCCGCCGCAATGGGCGCGGATGATTTCGGTCAGCTCCTCCAAAGCGTCGGTGGTGAAGTTGTAGCGGTAGCCATGCGCGATCGAGCTCATCTGCGCCATGACAGCGGCGTTGACCTCGTCATTGGCATGGCCAAGGCTATAGACCGCAGGCCCGCCCGAACCGTCGATATATTGCTTGCCGTTCATGTCCCAAAGATAGCTGCCCTTGGCGCGGATCACCTTGGGCAGGCCATCGGTGGCTTTGAGATGTTCAGTCTTGGCGTGGCTGGTGGACATGGCAGGCTCCTGTTTGGGCGGAGAGTGGCAGGAGGCGGCAGGGGCAGCAAGGGGGCAAAGCCGCTTGCCCGAAGGGGCCGGCGGGCCTAGGCTGAGGTCAATTACAGGAGAATTTTCATGCGCATCCCCCTTGGCCTTTTGGCCCTTGTTCCGCTGTCCATTCCCGTGCCGCTTTGGGCAGACACCGTGCTTGCCACCAGCCATATCACCGCCGTGACGATCTATCCGCAGGGTGCCCAGATCACCCGCGAGGTCAGCTTTGATGCCCCACCCGGCGCGCATGAGGTCTTGATCACCGATCTGCCCGCCAAGACCGTTCCGCAGTTGCTGCGCCTGACCTCGCCCGATGCGACGCTCGGGGCCTTTGCGCTGCGCACCGACCGTCTGCCGCCGCGCACCGAGCCTACCACGCCGGCGATGGATTCAGCTAAGGCCCTTGTCAAATCCGCCGAGGCGGATCTGGCCAAGGCGCAGGGCGCCGTCGATGCGATCTCTGCCCAGGTCGAGGCGCAGCAGGCCCAGATCGCCTTTCTGACCGGGCTGAAGCTGGAAGGTTCCGGCGCGACGGCCGAGGGGCTGACCGCGATTGCCGATATGGTGCAGACCAAGGTTCTGGCGGCGCGTCAGGCCGCGCAGGCCGCAAATCTGGGCCTGCCCGCTGCTCAGGAAGCCGTCACCGCGGCGCAAGAGGCGCTGGACAAGGCCAAGGCCGCGCAGGAGGCCCTGTCGCGGGGGGACGAGGATTACGCAGCCCTGTCCGTTGCCGTCACCAGCACCGGCAAGGGCGGCCATCTGACCGTGACGCATTACGTCTCCGACGCTTCCTGGCTGCCGGTCTATGACATGGCGCTGGACCGCAAGGCGCCGAAGCTGACGGTGGACCGGGGCGTTCTGGTCAGCCAGTCGACCGGCGAGGATTGGGCCGGGGTCGATCTGACCCTGTCCACCGCGCGGCCCGGCGAACAGGCCGAGGCGTCGCGGCTCTACCCCGAACTCAAGCGATTCGTCCCGCCGAGCCGCGGTTTGGCTGCGGATGGGTCCGGGGATGTCGCCGAGCCGGCGCCGATGGTGGAGGCAATGGTTGCGAAATCGAACTACGGCGCGGCCGCCTATCAGGGCGATACCGTAGTCTATCACTACGCCGCCGCCGTCGATGTGGCCTCTGGGGTGGAAAACCTGCGGCTGGAACTGGATCAGCTGACCTTCACCCCCGAAGTGCAGGCCCTTGCCGTGCCGCGTTACGACCACACGGCCTTTCTGGTCGCCAAGCTGACCAATACCTCCAAGGAAATCCTGCTGCCCGGCGGAGCTATTCTCACGCGGGACGGGGCCTTGGTCGGCGGGACGGATTTGCAGGTTCTGGCCCCCGGTGGCAAGGTGGACCTTGGCTTCGGCGCGATCGAGGGGTTGAAGCTGACCCGCGACATGCCCCAGCGGGCCGAGGGTGACCGGGGGATCTTCACCTCCTCGACCCAGATCGAGGAGAAGGCGGTGCTGAAGGTCGAGAACCTGACGGATGAGGCCTGGCCCGTCCATCTCATGGATCAGGTGCCCTATTCGGAAACCGAGGATATCAAGATCACCTATACCGCCGACCCGAAGGTGTCGGTGCAGGATGTCGATGGCCAGCGCGGCATCCTCGCCTGGGATTTCGATCTGGGCCCGAAGGAGACCAAGGAGGTCAAGCTCGACAGCGTGATCTCCTGGCCGCAGGGCAAAGAGGTGGAATAGGGGCCAGTTCGGGGTCTAGACGAACTCGACCTGCTTGTTCCACTGGATCAGCACGACGCAACCATCGTCGGACCAGACCGAATGCACGCTGCCCTCGGGGTTCAGGACCAGCGATCCGGTCTTGTAGGTGCCGCGCTCGTCGCTCTGGCTGCCTTCGAGCACGAGGATCGTCTCCAGCCCGCGGTGGAGGTGCCGTGGCACGCCTGCACCGGGGGCATAGCGCAACAGGGCCACCGCAGGTTCGCCAGTCAGGATCGGCGAGATTTCGACCCCTTCGCGGAAGGGTTCATAGACGGCATCGCGCCAGGTTTCCGGCAGAAAACCGGAGAGGGAAAAGGGGTCAGACACCAAGCGCCTCCAGCACCAATGCGGTGGGGGCGGTCCAGCCGACAATGGCCCCCTGCGCGCGGATCATCTCAAGAGTGGCGGCCTTGAAGGCGGGGAAATAGCTTTCCGTCGCATCCTCGACCAGAAGACAGGCAAAGCCGCGGTCATTGGCCTCGCGCATCGTGGTTTGCACGCAGACCTCGGTTGTGACCCCGGCGAAAAGCAGGGTCTTGGTGCCAAGGCGGGCGAGGTCCTCGGTCAGCGAGGTGGCGTAGAAGGCGCCTTTGCCGGGCTTGTCGATGACGATTTCGCCGGGCAGGGGGGCGAGTTCGGGGATGATGCCTGCGCCGGGCTCGCCAGCGATCAGGATGCGCCCCATCGGGCCTTCGTCGCCGATCCTGAGGGAGGGGTTGCCGCGCAGGCGTTTCAGCGGCGGGCAATCGGACAGGTCGGGCGCGTGGCATTCGCGGGTGTGGATCACCGGAATACCCGCCGCCCGGCATCCGGCCATCAAGGCCGAGGCTGCGGGGATCAGCGCCCGCAACAAGCTGACATCATTGCCCAAAGTCTCGCCAAAGCCGCCCGGCTCCATGAAGTCGCGCTGCATGTCGATGACGATCAGCGCGGTGGTGGAGGGGTCGAAATCGAAGGGGAAGGGCAGGGCGCCCGCAATCTCTGCCATCAGGCATGGCCCCCCATGTGGTGGCCGATGGTGGCAAGATCCGCCGTCGCTGCCGGGGTTTCGTAAGAGATCCGGCCTTCGGACATGACCAGGATACGGTCGGACAATTCCATCACCTCGTCCAGATCCTCGCTCATCAGCAAGACGGCGGTGCCGGCGTTGCGCGCCGTCATGATGCGGGCGCGGATCTCGGCCACGGCGGCGAAGTCCAGACCGAAACAGGGGTTGGAGATGACGAGAAGCTTGACCTCTCCCGTCAGTTCCCGCGCCAGCACCGCGCGCTGCACGTTGCCGCCCGAAAGCGCGGCGATCGGCGTGTCGAGCGAGGCGGTCTTGACCTTGAAGGCATCGACCAGCTTCGCCGCCTGCTCACGCATCTGCGCGCCCGACAGCCAGAAGCGGGGAGTGGCGCCTTTCAGATCAAAGCTGCGGAAGGCGATGTTTTCGGTGACGCTCATCTTGCCGGCGCAGGCGTTGCGCAGGGGTTCTTCGGGCAGGTAGCGCACGGCGAGGGCCTGCGCCTCGGGCCGGGTCGCGTGATAGGGCTGGCCATTCACCCGGATATCGCCGGCGGAGGGGCGCTGGCCGGTCAGAACCTCCATCAGCTCCATCTGGCCATTGCCGGAAATGCCTGCGATGCCGACGACCTCGCCCGCCTTCACGGTCAGATCGGCGATGTTGATCTCTTTCAACCCCGAGCGGTCGCGTGCGGTGACGCCCTTGACGGTCAGCACCTCGGCCCCGGCCTCGCCCTTGCGCGGCAAGGGGGTGCGGGCGGCGGAAGTGCCGATCATCATAGCGGCCATGTCGGCATGGCTCAGGGCAGCGACCTTGCCCTTGCCGACCAGCCGCCCCCGCCGCAGGACCGAGACGTCATCGGCAAAGGCAGTCACTTCGCGGAACTTGTGGGTGATCATCAGGACTGAAATCTCGCCCGCCGTACACAGGCCGCGGACATGGCCCAGCACCTCATCCGCCTCGTCCGGGGTCAGAACCGAGGTCGGCTCGTCGAGAATAAGAAAGCGGCGACCAAGGTAAAGCTGCTTGAGGATTTCAAGCTTCTGCTTCTCCCCGGCCGCCAGTCGGGAGATCGGTTGATCAAGCGGCACCTTGAAGGGCATGGCTGCCATGAAACCCGCAAGGTCGCGGCTTTCCTTGGCCCAGTCGATCACGGCGGGCGTGTCGCGGCGGCTGATCACGAGGTTTTCCGCCGCAGTCAGTGAGGGGACCAGGGTGAAATGCTGGTAGACCATGCCGAGCCCCATCGCATGGGCATCGCGCGGGTCGGCAATCTGCGCCTCTTTCCCGCCGACGATCATCTGGCCGGAGGTGGCGTGGTAAAACCCCATCATGCATTTGACGAGGGTGGATTTTCCGGCACCATTCTCGCCCAGCAGGGCGTGAAAGCTGCCGGGGGCGATGTGGATCGAGACATCCTCCAGCGCCGTGAAGCCGCCGAAGCGCATGGTCATGCCCAGGGTCGAAACCTCCAGCGCGCCGGGGAGGACGGGGTCCGCGCCAATGACACTCATACCAGCCCCGCGAACAAGGCGGCGCTGTCGCTGACCGCGCCAAAGACGCCGCCCTGCATGGTGACCATCTTCAGGGCCGCCGCATGGTTGCCGGCATCGGTGGCGCCGCAGCAGTCGGAGACGATCAGGCATTCGAAACCGCGGTCGTTCGCCTCGCGCATCGTGGTCGAGACGCAGACATCGGTGGTGATCCCGGTCAGGATCAGGTTCTGGATGCCCTTGGTGCGCAGGATCAGCTCCAGGTCGGTGGCGCAGAAGCTGCCCTTGCCGGGCTTGTCGATGATGACCTCGTCCGGCAGGGGGTAAAGCTCGGGGATGATGTCCCAGCCCGGCTCGCCCCGGATCAGGATCTTGCCGCAGGGCCCGGCGTCGCCGATGCCGGCGCCGATCTGCTGCGACCGCCAGCGCTTGTTGGGCGGCAGGTCGGCGAGGTCGGGGCGGTGGCCCTCGCGGGTGTGGATGATCATGTAGCCCTTCTCCCGCATCGCCGCCAGAAGCGCCTTGATCGGGGCGATGGGCGCCTGGGTCATCGACAGGTCATAGCCCATCATGTCGACATAGCCGCCCTTGCCGCAGAAATCGGTCTGCATGTCGATGATGATCAGCGCGGTGTTGACCGGGCGCAGATCGCCATTCCAGGGCCAGGCATAGGGGGTCGAGGGGATCGTGGACATTGGGGCCTCACTTGGTGATGGAAAGCTCGCCGGGAGCGCCCGCCATGGCGCGGGTCGGCGATGAGGTGGCGATCAGCACGCCAAGGGTCAGGACATAGGGGGCGGCATAGAAGAGGTAATAGCCCGAGGAGACGCCGACTGATTGCAGGGCCGGGCCCAGGGCGCCTGCGCCACCGAACAGAAGTGCCGCGCCAAAGCAGGCGATCGGGTTCCAGCGGGCGAAGATCACCAGCGCCACCGCCATCAGGCCCTGACCGGAGGAGAGGCCTTCGTTCCAGCTGCCGGGGTAATACAGCGACAGGAAGGCGCCGCCGATCCCGGCGAAGGCGCCGCCTGCTGCGGTGGCGAGTGTACGGATGACATTGGGGCGCAGCCCCATAGCTCGGGCGGCATCAGTGCTATCGCCGACGACACGCAGGATCAGGCCAACTTTTGTGCTGCGGAACATCCAGGCCATGCCGAGCGCCAGCGCCAGACCCACGACGAAGAGCACGTTGATCTGCAGGGCCGCCTGCAACTGCGGCAGGTCGGACCAGAAGCCCAGCGGGATCGCGGGCAGATGCGGGGCGACCGGCTGGATATAGGGTTTGCCGAAGTAAAACGCGATGCCGGTGCCGAACAGCATCATCGCGATGCCGATGGCGATGTCGTTCACCTTGGGCAGCGAACAGATCATGCCATGCACCAGCCCGAAGATCGAACCGGCAAAGGCCGCGACCAGCACCCCGGCCCAGGCGGAGCCGGTCAGCACGGCCGTCGCATAGCCCGCCATCGCGCCGAAAACCAGGGTGCCTTCAAGGCCAAGGTTGATGCGGCCGGAGCGTTCGGTCAGCACCTCGCCCAGGCTCACGAAGAGGAAGGGGGTCGAAACCCGGATAGCGCCGCCGAGGATGGCAATCGGGATGCCCCACAGGCCGATGTCATGTTCCATCAGGCGCTCCACCGTTCCGGCGCGAACAGCTTGAAGCGTCCGTAGGCCGTGTCAGAGATCAGGATCACAAGGAAAACAAAGCCTTGCAGCACGACGATCGTCGCATCCGGCAGATCCATCCGGCGCTGGATCAGGCCCGAGGCCGCATCGAACCCGGCCAGCAGCAGGGCCACCGGGATGATGGCGAGGGGGTTATGCCGGGCCAGAAAGGCGATGAGGATGCCGGTATAGCCATAGCCCGCCGCCAGCGAAGCATTGGCCGACCCGAAAACCGCCGTCACCTCGAAGAACCCGGCGAGGCCTGCAAACGCCCCGGCCAGCGCGGTGAAGCCAAGGATCAGCTTGCCCACCGGCAGCCCCTGCACCTGCGCCGCCTTGACGTTGCCGCCGGCGATCCGCGCCGCAAAGCCCCAGGTCGTCTTGTCGATCAGCGCCCAGGAGATCACGCAAGCCAGGATGCCGAAGGCCAGGCCCCAATGCACCTCCATCCCCGGCAGGTTGCCAACGCGCAGAGCGTCGGCGAGCGGCAAGGTCGAGGGTTTGTTCAAGGACGCCGGGTCGCGGAACGGGCCTTCGACCAGGTGGTTCATCAAGGCAATCGCGATATAGGCCAGCAGCAGCGAGGAAATCGTCTCGTTCACGCCACGGTAAAACCGCAAGGCGCCAGCAGCACCGATCCAGATGCCACCGACCGCCATCGCGACCAGCGCCATCAGCGGCAGGGCGACAACTGGCGTCACCCCTGCCAGATGCGGGCCAAGGGCACCAACCGCCACGCCGCCCAGCACGATCGCGCCCTCGCCACCGATCACCACCAGCCCCAGACGGGCCGGCAAGGCGACGCACAGCGCGGACAGAAGCAAAGGCGCCGCCCGCGACAGGGTGTTTTGCAAGGAGAAGGCCGAGCCATAGGCCCCCTTCCAGACGATCGCCATGAACTCGAGGGGCGATTTGCCCTGCGTCAGCAGGAATATCCCGAAGAGGGCAAGCCCCAAGGCCAAGGCGGCCAGGGGGATCACCATCGCCTCGGACCTTCGCGCCAGCCCTGGGAGCCAACTGGCCCCCGTGCTGCCGATGATCGCCTGATCTGCCATTGCCGTCTCCTTACGAGGTGGACCCGACCACGCCCTCAACCAGATAGTTCATGCTTTCCAAGGCGATATCCGTCTCGACCTGCTTCTCGCCGTCCTTCAGGATCACATTGCCCTTGTTGTCCTTCAGCGGACCTTTGATCACGGCGAACCCGCCCTTCATGATCTCGGCCATGGTCGCATCGAACTGCGCCTTGGCTTCGGGCGTCACGGAGGGGCCGAGGGGCGACATCTTGATATAGCCGTCGGTCAGCCCGCCGCGCATGAAGTTGGGCAGCTTCTCTCCGTCCATCACCGATTTCACCATGCCGGTATAGACGCCGGCCCAGTTCCATTCCGCCCCGGTCAGGTATTTGTCGGGGGCGAGTGCCGACTGGTTGGCGTGATAGCCGCAGACATAGGCGCCGCGCCCGGCGGCGGTCTGGATCGTGACCTTGGGGCCGTCGACGTGGCAGGTGATCACATCGCAACCGGCATCGCAGAGCGCATTGGTCGCCTCGGCCTCTTTGACCGCCAGCGACCATTCGCCGGTGAAGATCACCTGGCAGGTGATCGTCGGGTCCACCGCACGGGCGCCCAAAAGGAAGGAGTTGATGTTCAAAAGCACCTGCGGGATCGGCTTGGCCGCGACAAAGCCGATCTTCTTCGACTTGGTCATATGCCCGGCGACGATGCCGTTCAGGTACTGCCCCATGCCGATATAGCCGAAATAGCTGCCGACATTGGTGGGCAGACCCTCTTTCCACAGGCCCGCCGCATGTTCAAAGCGCACCTCGGGGTACTTCGGCGCGACGGTCAGCACATGGGGGTCGAAATAGCCGAAGGAGGTCGGGAACAGCAGCGAAGCGCCATCGAGGTTGATCATCGATTCCATCGTCTTCTGCACGTCGATGGTCTCGGGGACGTTTTCTTCCTCGACGACGGTCACACCCTCCATCGCCTTGACGGCGGCGGCGCCCTCGGCATGGGCCTGGTTGTAGCCGAAGTCGTCCTTGGCGCCGACATAGATGAAGCCGATGGTCAGGGGCGTGGCCGCCCGCGCCATGAAGGGCAGGCCCGAGGTCAGCGCGGCGCCCGAAAGTGCTGCAGCGCCATTTAGGAAGCGACGGCGAGAAAGGGTCATTGGCATCTCCATGTCAGGGTTAGGTCGCGCCGCGCTGCGGCATCGACTCGTTAACGAGAGTGTTACCCGTTGCACTGCTGCTGTCGTCTGCTACCTTTGCACCAATCTGCTGCAAACTTTGCAGCATAGGAGGCTCCATGCGCCAGTTGACCCCGCTGCAATTCATCGACGCCGTGGCCCGCGCCGGGTCGATCCGCAAGGCGGCGGAGGGCATGGCCCTCACCTCGACCGCGCTGAACCGCCGCGTTCTGGCGTTGGAGGATGAGATGGGCGTGCCGATCTTCGAACGCCTGCCACGCGGGGTGCGGCTTTCGACGGCGGGAGAACTGCTGATCCACCACCTGCGCACCCAGGCGGCAGAGCTGGAGAAGCTGAAAAGCCAGATCGCCGACCTTGCGGGCGAAAGGCGCGGCCATGTGAATATCGCCTGTTCGCAAGCCTTTCTGCCCTTCTTTCTGCCCGAACAGATCGGCGCCTATCGGCGCGACCATCCGGGCGTGACCTTCTCGGTCCGGGTGCGCGACCGCGAGGCGGCGGAGGCGGCGCTGGTCAACCATGACGCCGATATCGCGCTGATCTTTGAACCGGTTCGTTTGTCGGAAGTGCAGATCCTTGGCTCCGCCCGGCAGACGATCCATGCGGTGATGGGGGCAGAACACCCGCTGGCCGGGCGCGATAGCTTGCGGCTGCGCGACTGTGCGGGCTATCCGATCGGCCTGCCCACGGCGCAATATGGTGTGCGGCACCTGATCGACCTGGCGCTGATCAAATCTTCGATCAGCCTGCGCGTCGTGCTCGATGCGGACCATTTCGAATTCCTGCGCCGCTATCCGGCGCAGGAAAACCTGATCAGCTTTCAGATCCCGATCGGCCTGCCCGGCGAGGGCGAGGCGGAGGGCTCGGTCTTTCGCCCCATCGACACCCGCGATGTGCCGGAGGGGCGGCTCTACCTGTGCCAACTGCGCGGACGCACCCTGCCGGTCGCTGCGGCGAAATTCGCAGCGCAGATCGGCAAGGCGCTGGACGCGCGCTATGAGTGAGCGTGTCGGGCAAAAGGGGGAACCGGGTTTTCTGCCCGACACGCGACGTCAGGCTTGCGCGGCGCGGAAGGCGCGCCAGCCGCCGTATTGGGTTATCTCGGTAGCACCCTGCAGGGCATGCGCTTCGCAGAGGAAGCCCGAGATCTGGCGGCCATCTTCCAGCGCCACCTTGCCGATGCCGAGTGGCGCCGGGATGCGGGCGACGAAGGCGCCGAAGGCGGCGGCGGGCAGGGCCCAGACCTCGACAATCAGGCCGGGGCCGGTGAAGGCGGGGTCGAAAGCCATGCCCGGTTTCGGCGGCACGGTGCCGGCCAGCGCGTAAAGCCGGTAGCCGGGGGCGGTCTTCGCCTCGCCCAGCAGGAAGCCGCCCGGCCCGGTCAGTTCGGGGTTGAGCGGCATGCCGGTCAGGTGGGCGCCGACGACGCAGATCGGGAGGAAGCCTTCGGGGATGGTGACTTCGGGTGCGGCCGGGATCGCGGCGCTCTTGTCTTTGCCCATGCCAGAGGCAGCGGCGGCGTGCATCGCGGCGGCAAAAGGAGCAAGGGCGTCATCGCTGAAGCCCGGCCCGACCAGGGTCACACCCGCCGGCAGGCCTGACGGCCCAAACCCGCCCGGCACCGCGATGGCGGCATAGCCGAGGAGGTTGGCAAAGTTGGTGTAGCGGCCGAAGTGGCTGTTCTTGGTCACCGGGTCGGCCAGCATGTCGGCCACCTTGTAGGTGGTGGGCGAGGTCGGCAGCATCAGCATGTCGACCGCATCCCAAGTCGGGGCGACGATCTGGCGCAAAGCCTCCAGTCGGTAGCGGCCCTTGAAAGCCTCCACCGCGGTTTTGGGCAGGGCGCCGGCGATGATCTTGCGCACGGTCGGGTCGAAGTCATCGGCATTCGAGGCGAAGAAGTCCTCCACCGCCGCCAGACGTTCCGCCACCCAGGGGCCGTCGTAAAGAAGGGCGGCCACCTCGCGGAAGGGGGCATAGTCGAAGGGGACGATGGTGGCGCCCAGGCTTTCGGCGCGGGCAATGGCGGCGTCATACAGGGCCTCGACCTCGGCATTGCCGTAAAACTCGCGCTCGGCCCCCGCCAACACGCCGATCCGCGGCTTGGGCGGCAGGCTGACCGGCACGGCCTTGCGAGAGAAGGGGTCGCCGCCGTCGAACCCGTCCATCACCCGGCGGATCGCCACGCCATCGGCGACCGATCCGGCAAAGACGGTCACCACATCGACACTGCGGCAGGCGGGCACGACGCCGGTATTGGGCACGAGGCCCGGCGTGGGCTTGATGCCGACGAGGTTGTTGAACATCGCCGGAACCCGGCCCGAACCCGCCGTATCCGTCCCCAGCGCAAAGACGGCGAGGCCTGAGGCCACCGCCACCGCCGACCCGGAGGACGAGCCGCCCGAGACGTATTCCGCATCAAACACCGAGCGCGGCGCGCCATAGGGCGAGCGCGAGCCGTTCAGCCCGGTAGCAAACTGGTCGAGGTTGGTCTTGCCGATCACGATCGCCCCCGCCACCCGCAGCCGGGCCACAGTGACGGCATCCACTGCCGGTTCATATTCAAACGCCGGGCAGGCGGCGGTGGTGGGCAGGCCCGCCACGTCGATATTATCCTTCACCGCAAAGGGGATACCGTAAAGCGGCTTGCCCTCGGCTCCGCCCGCCATCACAGCGCGGGCCGCATCGCGCAGCGCCTCGTCCGGGGTGGCGGTGATGAAGACGGCCTTGTCGGCCAAAGCGGCGCGGCGGGCGATGACCTCTTCGATCACCTCCAGCGGGGTCATGCCGCTGGCATAGGCGGCTTGCAGGGCGGGCAGGGTGAGAATGGCGGGCAGCATGACAGGCTCCTTCAGCGTCGGTCCGGGTCCAAGCAAGGCCGGGTCCCCGCGAGGCCACGCTTGGCCGTGGGCCTTGCGCAAGCCTTCTGTCGGAAAGTGCAGCGACTTGCGCCGGTTTGTTCATCCGTGGCCCAAATAACAGGCGAATATGTCCGAAAATCAGGCAGAGCGGAGCCGTTCTGCCTCAGATCCAGCCAAGGAGCCGCCACCACAGGTAATCCAGCGGCAAAAGCCCCAGAATCGTGATCGCGGCCAGGGGCAGAATGACCCGCAGAAGATGCGAGAGTTTCTCGCCCGACAGCTGCATCGCCACGACCAGCGGCGCGATCTGGTAGGGGAAGAAGACGGTCGAAAAACCGATCACCTGGGTCATCAGCACGGCGGGCAGGCTGAAGCCGGTCAGATCCGCCAGTTCCTGCGCCAGGGGCGTCAGGACCGAGGGCACGCTGGGCGCCGTGGTGAAAAGCCCGGTGACCATCGCCATCCCCGACAGCGAGACGAAGTTGACGAAATCGCGCCCCGGCTGCAGCGGCAGGACCGCCTCCAGAAGATGGCCCAGAAGCGCGCCGAGGCCCGAGACATTGACCAGCGTCCCCAGGGTCAGGGCACCGACGACGAACAGCAAGAGCCCGAAATCGACCGAAGCCTTGAAGGCGGCGGGGCTGACCACGCCCAGACGCGGGCTCAGAAGCACAGTGGCAGCGGCGATGCCGATCCAGGCCGGGTTGATGCCATGGAAATGGTCGGTGATCCAGAAGCCCAGCGTGATCAAGAGGATGACCATGACCCGCAGCTCTGCGCCGTTCGGCGCGGCAGCGGCCACGGGGGCGATATGCACCGGGGTCGCGACCTTGGCCGGAAACAGCCGCAGGATCAGCCAGACCGTCAGCGCCGATTTAACCAGCCCGAGGATCGGGTAATGCAGCGCCAGATATTCGGTATAGCCGAGGCGGACATGACCGATGGTCTCGGCGGCACCGGTCAGCACCATGTTGGGGATGTTCGCGGTCAGGATGGCAAAGCTCGGCACATTGCAGGCCAGCGTCAGCGCCACGGCGATCCCGCTCCGCCCGCGGGATCCGGGGCCAAACCCGGCACGGTCGGCCAAAGCCATGCCGATCGGGATCATCACCACCGCCCGTCCGACGGAGGAGGGCATGATGAAGCCCAAAAGCATCGCCACCGCGGTCAGCCCGGCCACCAGCCCGGCATAGCTGCCGCCCAAATGCGGCCCCAGCGCCCCGGCCAGCCTTGCGCCAAGTCCCGATTGGCCGATCGCGCTGCCGATCACGAAGCCCGAGACGATCAGCCAGACCGCCGCCGAGCCGAAACCGGCAAAGACCTGATCCGAGGGCGCCAGCCCGAAGATCAGCGCGACCGAGAACAGGATCAGGCTGGCCAGGTAATTCGGCACCACCCCGGTCGCCCAGAAGCCCAGCGTGACCAGAACCGCGCCGAGGATGCGGCCCTGCGTGGGTGTCAGGCCCGGGGGGGTGATCAGCGCCAGGGTCAGGGCGATCAGCAAAAGCCCCAGCATGAAGGCCTGTTTCAGCGTGGCGGTGCGGGCTTGGGTCATTGCGGGCTTCCTCTGTTGTACCGGGCCAGACTAGCCGCAAAGGCGCTTTTGCGTTAGACCGGTATGATGACAGAGGATATCGCTGACACGCCAGACCAAAGCCCGAGCGGCACCGGCTTTGTCCAGGACCCGCGCCGCCCGATCCTGGCGCATGGCCGCACCTTCCGGCCCGGCGACGCCGTGCGCCCGCACAGCCACCCGCGCGCGCAGCTTCTGTGGGCGGCGGAGGGGGTCTTGCGGGTCACCGGCGGCGGCAGCGTCTGGATCGTGCCGCCGAGCCATGCGGTCTGGATCGCGGCCGACACCTGGCACGCCGTCAGTTCAGAGACCGAGGCGCAGATCCGCAACCTTTACTTCGACGCCGCCTTGCCCGCGCGCCGGCAAGAGGCCTGCGCGGTCCTGCTGCTGACGCCGCTGATGCGGCAGCTGATCCTGCGGCTGGGGGCGCAGGACATGACAAGGGCTTTCGATGCGCGGCTGCAGAACCTTTGCGCCGTGATCCTGGACGAGGTGGAGGCGCTGGAACCTGCGCCGCTGTCGCTCCCCGGTGGGCAGGACCCGCGTCTGGTGCGGCTGACCCGGCATCTGGGCGGCGCCCCTGCCGATCCGCGCGGGCTTCATGCCCTGGCGGCCTTTGCCGGCGCCAGCCCGCGCACGCTGGAGCGCCTGTTCCGCGCCGAAACCGGCCTCACCTTCCGGCAATGGCGGGCGCGGCTGCGGCTTCTGGCGGCGATCGAGCGGCTGAACCTGGGGCAAAGCAGCACCTCGATCGCCTATGGCCTGGGGTATCGGTCGGTCAGCGCCTTTGTCGCGGCCTTTCACGACCAGTTCGGCTGCCCGCCGCAAAGCTTCCTGCGCAGCTAGGCTTGCGGCACAAAGGTTACAAAGCGCCCGATGAGGAAGCTGACCACCGCCGCCAGCGCCGAGGTGACCAACAGCAGCAGCGTGTCGTGGAAGAACTGATGCGTGACGAAATGGGTGGTCACCGCAGAGACCAGCGAGACCGAGCCGATCTGTGTCGCCACATAGGACGCAAAGGCGCTGCGCCGCGGCCTTTCGATCCGGAAGGCAAAGCGGCGCTGCGCGGTATAGGCGAGGGGAATGCTCGCCACATAGACCAGGACCGAGGTCCAGAACGGCGGCGTGCCCGCAAAGCGGATCAGGGCTGCGGTGGTCACCGAATAGCCAAGGCTGAAACTGCCGCCGACCAGCAGAAACCGCAGGAAGGTCGCAAGTTGCGGGGTGAGGCGGATCATGGCTGCACCGCCCCGACCTCGGGCAACACCCGGTAGACTTTGAGCGCGGTGCCTGCCACCGGCACCGGCTGCAGCCAGGGCACAGGATCGCCGCGCATCAGCTGGGCGGCAAATGCGGGCTGGCGGGCGATGTCGAGGGTCGCACAGACGGCGACGTAATCGGGCTTGCTGGCGCGGATGGCGATAAGCATGTTCTCGGGGCTGCGGAAGGGGAAGACGCCGTTCCACATCGCGGCGGCGCTCCGGTGATAGGGGGCGGCGAGGCCCATGTGATGGGTGGTGGCGATCAGCGGCGCGCCAAGGCCCAGCGTGGTCAGGATCCGCGCGGGCGGCAGCACATTCAGCGCGCCAAGGTCGGTGGCATTGCGGCAATCGTTGACAGGGGCCAGAGCCTCGGCCCGCACGGCATCGGGCATCGCGGCCCGGATCAGCGCGGTGACCGGCAGGGCCACGACCGTCGGCAACTCCAGCACCAGAGCCGCGGCGACCAGCGCCAGCGCCCAGAGCGAGCCTGCCACCGACCCTTGCCGCGCCGCCCGCCTTTGCGCCAGACACTGCAGCACATAGCCGGTCAGGAAGGGCACGGCACAGCCGGTCAGGTTGGTCATGCGGATCTGAAAGAAGCTGCCCAGAAGCCCGACGCAAGCCAGCACCAGCATCTGAAGCGCGGCGGAATCCTGCGCGGCCATGGCATCAGACTCGGCGCCCGGGGCGGACTTGCGCCGCGACCACAAAAGCAGGGCGGTCAGGGCGACGACGGCAAAGACCGGGGTCAGCAAAAGGTTATAGCTGCGCGGGTTGTGGCCGGCATAGACCAGACCGGGCTGCGCCTCGGTGATCTGGGTGGTCATCATGGCCTGCACCTCGGCCGGCAGGGCGCCATAGGGTCCGGTCAGGCAGGGCAGCAGCAAGGGTGCGCAGATCGCGACCCCGAGCCCGGCGATCGCCACCGAAGCCGCAAGCCGCGCCGCAGGACCCCGCAGCCAATGCCGGGCGGCCATGGGCAGAAGGCAGGCCAAAGCGGCAATCAGGCTCAGCGCCAGAACCGGCGGGGCCAGTTCGTCGCAGCGCGGCGCCAGCCACTCGCCCGGCGCGGTCTGGCCCAGAAACAGGGCGACTTCGGCCCCGACAAGCGCCAGGCAGAAGCCGGTCAGCACCCCGTTGGCGGCCTTGACCTCGAAGCCCGAGCGGACCAGCAGCATGCCCCCGGCAACCAGGATCAGCGGCAGCGTCTCCAGCCCCACGGCCAGCGAGAAGGCCGCCGCCGCCCCGGCGATCAGCCCGCGGCGCAGCGCGTCTCCGGGCAGGATCAGCGCAAAGGCCATGACCGCCGTGGTCAGCATCTGCACATTGTGGTGGTCGATCCGCCCCGGCCCGAAGAACAGCCATCCCATCGGCAGCCACAGGACCGCCATCAGCATCGCCATGATCGCAGCCCCCGACCCGAGGATCCGCCGCGTGCCAAAACCCACCAGAACCACCATCAGCGCCAGCAGAAGCGTCGGCCAGATCACCAGCGTCAGCCGCTCCGCCGTGGCCATTGGCACGACTTTGGCCAGCGGCACCAGAATGGCCGAGATGCCAAGGTCGACATAGCGCGACCAGTGCATCGAGATCCCCTCCGGTCCGAGGATGCGGTACTGCATCATGTCGAACCAGCCCTGACCACCCAGCCAGTCGCGGATCTCCATCAGGCGCATGGTGTCGTCGTTGTCGCCGTCGAGAAGCTTCTCGAAGATGGTCGGAAAGGCGAACACCGCCCGCAGAACCAGAGCGGCCAGCAGCACAAGGCAGGCGAGGGGCATCAGCAGCCTCGGCGCCACACGCATCACGGTTGCTCCGCCAGGATGTCGGGCAGCACTTTGAACACCTTGAGCGCCGTCCCCGCCACCGCCACGGGTTGAAGATAGGGCAAGACCTCGCCGCGCAGAAGCTGGGCGGTCAGGGTTGGGGAGCGGCTGGCATCGCTGCCGCCACAGATCGCAACATATGTCGCGCCGGTGCTGCGCAGGGCGGCCACCATGCCTTCCGAGCTGCGGAAGGGCACGATGCCATTGGCATAGGCGGCGGCGCTGCGATGGTAGGGCGCGGCCAGACCGTCGTGATGGGTGGTGGCGATCATCGGCGTGGCCAGGTCCATCGGCGTCAGGATTCGCGCCTTGGGCAGCGCGTCCAGCGCGGAAAGGTCGGCGGGATCGCGGCATTCCTCAAGCGAGGCGCTCTGGGTCAGCGCCTTCGCCCTCTCCGGCGGCAAGAAGGCATGGACCGCAGCCCTGGCCGGGATGTTCAACGGCTGTGCGAACTCCGTGACGGCGACCCCTCCGACGAGGGCCAGGGACCACAGGGCCTTGCGATGTTCGGCGCGCTTTTCCCAGAGGCAGCGCAGGACATAGCCGATCAGAAAGGGCACCGCGCAGGTTGACAGCAGGTTCATCCGGATCTGGTAGAAGCTGCCCAGCAGACCGACGCATCCCAGGACGAGCATCTGGCCGACGGCCGCCTTCTCCGCAGCAGGGGCCTTGCGGCGGATGGCGAGGAACAAAGCGCCCAGCAGGATGGATGCCACGACCGGGGTCATCATGCTGTTATAGGCAAAGGGGGTGCGCCCGGCGAAGGCCAGACCCGGCATCGCCTCGAGGATCTGGTTCGCGATGATCTTCTGAACGTCGGGCGGCAGGCTGCCATAGGGGCCCGCCAGGCAGGGCGCGAGCAGTCCGGCGCAAAGCTTGACCCCCATGCCGACCAGCACCCCCGAAGCGCCCAGACGCGCCCAGGGATTGGCCAACCAGCGCCGCAGCGCGATGGGGGCAAGGCAGGCTATGGCGGCAATGGCGCTCAGCGCCAGCACCGGCGAGGCGAGTTTGTCGCAGCGTGGCACCAGCCATTCGTCCGGGCCGGTCTGGCCGAGAAACAGCACCAGCTCGGCCCCGAACAGGGCAAGGCAGAAGCCCGTCAGCAAGGTATTGGCCGCCTCCCGCTCCCAGGCCGAACGCAGCAGCAGAAGCGCCCCGGCGACCAGGATCAGCGGCAAGGTCTCCAGCCCCACGGCGAGCGAGAAGGCCGCCGCCGCCCCCGCGATCGCCCCATGCAGCAGGGGCCGGCCCCGCGCGATCATCGCATAGGCCATGATGGTCGTGGTCAGCATCTGCACATTGTGATGGTCGATCCGCCCCGGGCCAAAGTACAGCTGGCTGAGCAGCGCCCATTGCACCACGCCCACCATGGCCGCAATCGCCGCGCCATCGCCCAGATGTTTGCGCGTGCCATAGCCCGCGATCACGACCATCAGCGCCAGCAGCAGCGTCGGCCAGATCACGAGGGTCAGATTCTCCGCCACGCTGGCCGGAAAGACCTTGGACAGGGGCACCAGGATCGCCGCAATCCCCAAGTCTACATAGCGCGACCAGTGGAGGGAGATCCCCTCGGGCGGAAGCACGCGGTATTGCGTCATGTCGAACCAGCCCTGGCCACCCAGCCAGGCGCGGATCTGCATCAGGCGCATGATGTCGTCATTGTCGCCGCCGATCACCGTCTTGAAGATCTGCGGAAAGGCCATCACGCCCCGCAACACCACCGTGGTCAAGGCCAGCACCAGGGCAAGGGGGAACAGCCGGGACGCGAGGCTTTGCGGCGCGCGGGTGGCGGAAGGCATCGGCATGACCGCAGGGTTCGGCGCCAGCGGCGGAAACAGGGAATCAGACATCTGCTCTTCCAATCCTCTTCGGGCCGTGCCGCGCCTCTATCCGGGCCGGTCTGGCATGCTCAAGCGGCGGGATAGTCAGGATTCGGGGCGAATCTATGACTATTCCTTGGTGCTCCAGAAACAATCACCGCCTGCCGCCGGGATTGCGCGCTGACAAGAAAAGACCGACCGCAGGTCACGCAAATGCCCGAATCTCTGCCGAAAACGGGGTCAGACCGGCGAAAGCCAGTGACCCAACGCATCCATCTCCGGGGATTTCGTGATGACCGAACTGACCATCCTGATGCCGTGCCTGAACGAGGCGGAAACGCTGGAAGCCTGCATCGTGAAGGCGCGTGCCTATCTGGACCGCAGCGGGGTGGAGGGCGAGATCCTGATCTCGGACAACGGCTCGACCGATGGCAGCCAGGCGATCGCCGAACGGCTGGGCGCAAGGGTGGTGACCGCCCCGCAGCGCGGTTATGGCGCGGCGCTGATCGCCGGGATCCGCCACGCCCGCGGCACCTATATCATCATGGGCGACAGCGACGATTCCTACGACTTCTCGCGGCTCGACAGCTTCGTGGCTGCGCTCTGCGACGGGGCCGAACTGGTGATGGGCAACCGCTTCAAGGGCGGGATCGCCAAGAACGCCATGCCGCCCCTGCACCGCTATCTCGGCAACCCGGTGCTGTCCACCGTGGGCCGCGTGCTCTACGGCACCCCGGTCGGCGATTTTCACTGTGGTCTGCGCGGCTTCTCCCGCGAGGCGGCCCTGCGGCTGGAGCTGAACTCGCCCGGCATGGAGTTTGCTTCCGAGATGGTGATCAAGGCCACCCTGATGGGCCTGAAGATTGTCGAGGTTCCGACCACACTCAGCCCCGATGGCCGCTCGCGCCCGCCGCATCTGCGCAGCTGGCGCGATGGCTGGCGGCATCTGAAGCTGCTTCTGACCTTCGCGCCCTATTGGCTGTTCTTCTACCCGGGCATGATGCTTCTGGGGTTGGGTGGCGCCGCCTTCACCGGCCTGATGTTCGGCCCCCTGCACATCGGCGGCGTGACCTTTGACATTGCGACCCTGATCCTCGCATCGGCTCTCGTGCTGACCGGGTTCCAGATGGTCTGTTTCTATGCTCTGGCCCGGGTCTTTGCGGTGCGCTTCGACCTCCTCCCCTCCTCCCCCGAGTTCGAGAAGCTGCGGCGCCTGATCAGCGTGGATACCGCCTGCCTTCTGGGCGGCGCCTTCCTGCTGGTCGCTCTGGGCGCCACGGTGACGGCCGTCTTGCAATGGTCCGCCGCGGGCTTTGGCGATCTGTCGCCGGCGATGATCGTGCGTCCGGCCTCCTTGGCGGTGGTCTGTGCCTCGCTTGGGGTGCAGACGATCACCACCGGTTTTCTCTGGGGCATGCTGAACCAGCGGGTCGAGACCTCGCTCCTGACCAACCGCTACCAGGTGCCCGAGATCAACTGAGCCTTTTCCATCGCGCCAAACGGCCCGGTCCCCGTGAGAGGGCCGGGCCGTTTGCTTTTCGCTCTAGAAACTCGGCGGGCTGATCGCCCAAAGGATCACCGCCTCCTCCGGCCCCGGATTGCGGTAGCGGTGCGGCTCGCGTGAGGAAAAGCTGCAGCTGTCGCCGGTGTTCAGCAGGAAATGGCGCTCCCCCACCCAGAACTCCAGCTGCCCCTGCAGGACAAAGCCGACCTCGTCGCCCTCATGGCTGTAGCTTTGCGCGCTTTCGGTGCCGGGGGGCATGCGGGTGTGGATCATCTCGACCTGAAGGCTCAGCTTCGGGGTGAGCAACTCGTCCACGATGCCGCCGTCGTAGTGCAGCGACAGGCGGTTGTGGCGGCGGATGACATAGCCGCGCTCGTCTTCCGGCACCACGGCCTCGCCAGCGAAGAACCATTGCACGGTGACGCCCAAAGCCTTGGCGATATTGACGAGGGCCGGGATCGAGGGCGAGGCGAGGTTGCGCTCCAGCTGGCTGATATAGCCGGTCGAAAGCCCGGCCGCCTGCGCCAGCGCGGCCAGCGTCAACCCGCGCCTTTTGCGCAGGCCGCGGATGCGTTCGCCGAGGATTTCACTGGTCTCTGCCATGAGCCCAAGCTGAAGCATTGTAAAAGTATTGGCAAGTTTATTCCCAGAGTAAAAAATAGCTTTGAAATTTTACTGAACTGGCCTACCAATCGGCCAACCCCCCCAGCCAAGGTCGCCGCCATGCGTTTCCCCCATCTCTTCGCCCCGCTGACGATCCGCGGCGTGACCCTGCGCAACCGGATCCTGTCGACCGGGCATGACACGACCCTGCCCAGCGATGGCACGGTGAACCCGGCGCTGATCGCCTATCACAAGGCGCGGGCCGAGGGCGGGGCCGGGCTGATCGTGACGCAAGTGGCCGGCGTGCATGAAACCGCCCGCTACACCTCGCACCTGCTGATGGCGACTTCCGATGACTGCATCCCCGGCTATCGGGCGCTGGCCGAAACCGTCCATGCGGCGGGCTGTGCCATCTTCTCGCAGCTGTTCCACCCGGGGCGCGAGATCATGGAAAGCGCGGATGGCTTGCTGGCGGTGGCCTATGCGCCCTCGGTCACGCCAAACGAACGCTTTCACGTCATGCCGCGTGCCCTGACGCTGCCGCTGATTGCCGAGATCGTGGCCGGTTACGCCGCCGCCGCCCGCCGGATGCGGCAGGCGGGGCTCGATGGGGTCGAGGTCGTGGCGAGCCACGGCTATCTGCCCGCCCAGTTCCTCAACCCCCGCATCAACCGCCGGACAGATGCCTATGGCGGCGATGACGCCAAGCGCCTGCATTTCCTGCGCGAGGTTCTGGCCGCGATCCGCGCCGAAACCGACGAAGGCTTTGTCATCGGCCTGCGCATCAGCGGTGGTGAGCGCGATGACGAGGGGCTGACGCTGGACGAGGCGATTGCCGCCTGTGTCGGCGCCGAGGATCTTCTGGATTATGTGAATGTCACCACCGGCACCTCGGCCTCGGTCGGGGGCGCGGTGCATATCGCCCCGCCGATGGCCTTCACCCCGGGCTATGTGGCGCCGGAAGCGTCCAGCTTCCGCAAGGCGTTGAAAATCCCGGTCTTTGTCGCAGGCCGGATCAACCAGCCACAAGAGGCCGAGGCGATCCTTGCCAGCGGCAAGGCTGATATGTGCGGCATGACGCGCGCAATGATCGCCGACCCGCAGATGCCCAACAAGGCGCAGCGCGGCGCGGTGGACGATATCCGCGCCTGCATCGGCTGCAACCAAGCCTGCATCGGGCATTTCCATCGCGGTCTGCCGGTGTCCTGCATCCAGCATCCCGAAACCGGGCGCGAGCTGACCTATGCGCGCCTTGCCCCCGCCGCGAAAGCCAAACGCGTGATGGTGGTCGGCGGCGGCCCTGCCGGCATGAAGGCCGCGGTGACCGCCGCCAAACGCGGCCATCTGGTCACCCTTTACGAAGCCGCGCCGCAGCTGGGCGGGCAGGCTCTGAAAGCGCAGCTTCTGCCGCGCCGGGCCGAGTTTGGCGGCATCGTCACCAACCTGTCGCGCGAGTTGGAGCTGGCGCAGGTCCAGATCCGCCGCGGTATCCGCGTGACGCCTGAACTTGTGGCCGAGGAAAAGCCCGACGCCGTGATCCTCGCCACCGGGGCCGTGCCGCATGTGCCGGACCTGCCGACCGATGGCGAGATGCAGATCCTCACCGCCTGGGATATCCTTGACCGCAAGGTCCGCCCCGGCGGGCGGGTTCTGGTCGCCGACTGGCGCTGCGACTGGATCGGTCCCGGCATTGCGGAACAGCTGGCCCGCGACGGGTCTCAGGTCACTTTAGCCGTCAACGGCACCCATCTGGGCGAGGTGCTGCCGCTCTATGTCCGCGACAACATCGCTTCTGAACTGCACCGACTGCAGGTCAAGGTCATGCCCTATGCAAGGCTTTACGGCACGGCGGGCGATACGGTTTATCTGCAGCACACCGCCAATGGCGACGCGATCGAGGTGGCGGGGGTGGATACGCTGGTCCTCTGCCTCGGCCATGTCCCGGTTGAAACCCTGTCGGACAGCCTGCAGGCCCAAGGCATCGAAGTGCATCTGATCGGCGACTGCCTCGCCCCGCGCACGGCGGAAGAGGCGGTCTACGAAGGCCTGAAAGCGGGGGTTCTGGTCTGAGGTTCAGACCGGAACGAAGCCACCCTTGGCGGGGTCATATTGCTCCAGCGCACCCTCGCCGGTGTTGTTCCAAAGCCCATGCAGGGTCAGCATGTCATTGGCGACAGCCTCGCGGACGAAGGGGAAGGTGATCAGGTTTTCCAGGCTGACCAGCACCGCCTGACGTTCCAGCGCGGGCACACGCTCGCCCTCGGGCAGGCCGGCGATGCGCTGATAGCCGGGGCGCAGGATGTCCATCCAGCGGCCGACGAAGGAGGATTTCTCCTCCAGCTGCGGCGCAAGGCCGGAACACATGTCGTGGCAGCCCTTCACACCGCCGCAGTTCGAATGGCCCAGCACGACGATATGCGCGACCCCCAGCGAGGTGACGGCATATTCGACCGCCGCCGAAGTGCCGTGATATTCGCCGTCCGGGTTGTAGGGCGGCACCAGATTGGCCACGTTGCGGTGGATGAAGAACTCCCCCTCGTCCGCCCCGAAGATCGAGGTGACATGGACCCGGCTGTCGCAGCAGGAAATCACCATGGCGCGCGGATGCTGGCCCCCTTCGGCCAAGCGGCGATACCAGGCGCGGTTTTCCTGATAGGTCGTGGCGCGCCAGCCGTGAAAGCGGCTCACGAGATAGGTCGGCAGGGGGCGGGCTTGGTCCATGCGAGGCTCCTTCGTGGTCGGCTGACCATAGTTTGCAATCGCAGCAAATTCGAGAGGATTCGTAGCGACTATCCGCCTCGCCTTTCGGGTGCGGGGAACTATTTCTTCAGCAAGACGGTGCAGGATGGCCTTGGGTGACTGAGGAGTGTGGGAAATGACTATGGCAAATGTGGTGGCCTTGCGCCCCAATGACCGGGTGCGCCAAGACGCCGAGCCGATTGCAACGATCTATCGCAACCTTGGTACGACCTCGGCGGAGCAGGTGGTGACGCGGGCCCTGACCGAACTGGCGGTGACCATGTCGGGACTGGCAGCCCAGGTCCAGGCGCACGATCTGGCGAATATGGCCCGCCAGCTGCGCCGCCTGCAACGGATGAGCGAGAACCTCGGCATGGTCAGCCTGGGCCTGATCGCCGACGACGTGCGCGCCTGTATCGAACGCAGCGATGTCACCGCCTTTGCCGCCGTCTGGGCAAGGCTCTTGCGGGTGGCCGAACGCTCACTGGCGGCGGATCGCGGGATGTTGGGGCTCACCCAAGGCTAGACCTCTTGCAGCCCGGCGCGGAAAAGCTAGGGTCACGGCACAGGAGAATGCCATGACCGAAGTCCGCTTTGCCGACCCCGCTGCGCCCTTTCAAACCCTGACCGTCGTCAGCGCCGACGATTGGCCCGCCTTCCGCGATGCCCATCCGTCGAGGGATTGGCTTGTGAGCACCGGGTTCGAGGCGTCTTTGGGCGATCTGCGCCTGATCCCGGGCGCGGAGGGTATCTCTGCCGTGGCGGGGCTCGGCAGTGCAAAGGCCCGCGCGCGGCTGCGCTTCGGTCTGGCCAAGGCGATTGCCGGGCTGCCTGCGGGCAACTGGGCTTTGGCGGGCAACCTTTCCCCCGCGCAGCGCGATGAGGCGGTTCTGGCCTGGCTCCTGCAATCCTACCGTTTCGACCGCTACCGCCCCAGCAAAACGCCCACCGCCCCCGCCCTGCTGCGCCTGCCCGAAGGTGTGGACGGCGCCCGGATGCTCGCCATGGCCGAGGGCGAGTTTCTGACCCGCGATCTGGTCAACACCCCCGCCTCCGACATGGGCCCGGCGGAGCTTGAGGCCGCCTTCACCGCCCTTGCCACCCGTTTCGGCGCCAGCACCACCGTGGTGCGCGGTGACGACCTGCTGGCGCAGAATTTCCCCATGGTCCATGCCGTCGGCCGCGCCTCGACCCGGGCGCCGCGCATCATGCAGATGCACTGGGGCAGCGTCGGGCCGAAGCTGACGCTGGTTGGCAAGGGCGTGTGTTTCGACACCGGCGGGCTGAACATCAAGCCCTCCTCGGGGATGAACCTGATGAAGAAAGACATGGGCGGCGCGGCCACGGTGCTGGGCCTGGCCCATATGATCATGACGCTGAACCTGCCCCTGCAGCTGCGCGTCATCGTGCCTGCGGTGGAAAATTCCATTTCCGGCAATGCCTTGCGCCCGAAGGATATCCTGACCTCGCGCAAGGGCCTGACGGTCGAGGTTAACGATACCGATGCCGAAGGCCGCCTGGTCCTCGGCGATGCCCTGGCCTGGGCCGAGGAGGAGCCTTCGGACATGATCCTGTCGATGGCCACCCTGACCGGCGCGGCGCGGGTGGCGGTGGGGCCGGATCTGGCCCCCTATTACTGCAATGACATGGGCGTCGTGGCGGCTTTGGAAGCGGGCGCGCTTGCGGGTTTCGATCCGGTCTGGCGCCTGCCCTTCCACGATCCCTACGAGGTGGTGATCGAGCCGGGCATCGCCGATCTCGACAATGCGCCGGGCTGGGGCTTTGCCGGCTCGGGCACGGCGGCGCTGTTCCTGCGGCGCTTTGTGGATAACCCGCGCTATCTGCATTTCGACATCTATGCCCATACCCCCTCGGACCTGCCGGCGCGGCCCAAGGGCGGCGTGGGGCAGGGCGCACGGGCGGTGCTGAACGCCCTTCCCGCGCTTCTGGGGCTGTAGGATGGACCGCCGCCTCACCCCCGCCACGGCCCGCGTGGCCCATGTCTCGCTTCGCGGTGTGGTCGAGGCGCCGGAATATACCGAGGGGCAGCTGCGCCAGGTCGCCGTCCCCCTCGCCGACCTCTTGCGCGAACCCTTCGGCGCGCGGGAGCGTCAGCTTTGGCTCGGCGAGGATTTCACCGTGATTGACCGCGATCAGGGTCATGCCTTCGGCTTTGCCGCCAAGGATGGCTATTGCGGCTGGCTGCCCGAGGCGATGCTGGAAGAGGCGCCGCCGCTGACCCATTGGGTCGCCTCGCCCGGCACCCATCTTTACCCCGAGCCGCGCTCCGCCTCGCGCGAGATTGCGGCGCTGCCGATGGGCGCGCGGCTGTCGGTCCTGGGGCAAAGCGGCAAATATGCCCAGACGACGCAGGGCTTTGTCCCGATGAGCCACCTTCTGCCGCTTGGGCAAACGTTGTCTGATCCGGTCGCCGTGGCAGAGAGCTTCCTGCATTCGCCCTATCTCTGGGGCGGCAATGCAAGGGCGGGTCTCGATTGTTCCGGCCTCTGCCAGATCGCCTTTCATGCCTGCGGGGTGACGATCGGCGGCGACGCCGACCTGCAGGAAAAGGCCGGCGCGGTGGTGCAGGGCGAGTTCCGGCGGGGCGATCTTCTGTTCTGGCCCGGCCATGTCGCCATGGCGGTGGACGGCGAAAAGCTGATCCACGCCAATGGCCATAGCATGTCTGTGGCCTACGAAGGCATCGCTCAGGCCATCACCCGGATCGAGGCGCAGGAAGGCCATCCCCTGCGCAGCCATCGCCGGCTGTAAGGCGGTCAGTCGATCGGCCTGACGGCCTTCGGCTCCAGCACGCGCAGCACCTGCGTCAGGTCATGCCCGCGCCGCAGGATGCGGCCGTCCATGGCGACAACCGAATACATCCCCTGCTTGCCGCGCAGGGCGGGGCGCTTTTCCACGCGGTACAGGGGCATCTCGGCGGTGCGGCGGAAGATCGAAAAGATCGCGCTGTCACGCAGGGTGGCCAGGGCATAGTCGCGCCACTCGCCCATCGCGACCATCCGGCCATAAAGAGTGAAGATCTGGCCGAACTCGCGGCGGTCGAAACAAACCTGCTCGGGCGGGCGTTCGGGATGCGGGAAAGGGGTCGGTGTCAGAACCGTCATGGGGCAAGTCTACCGCCGCATCGTCACAAATCAAGGCCCAGTCGCCGCGACACGCGAGGGCAGCCCAATCGTGCCCCGTTTCCGCCGCGAAATGACCGCCGCCCCGCCCGACTGCCGTCGCGGAGCCGCCATGATTCGGCGCTAGACCCGTTGCACGAAACGCAGAAGCCGGCGGGCTCGGGTTGTAGCCCCCACCAAGCCCGGTCCGTCGGTGACTGTCCTGCAAAAGGCCCTCGGCAGAACGCCGGGGGCCTTCGCGCATCCGCTGGCCGGTAGGATGGGCAATATGCCCATCTTCCAGAAGCTTACAGGAAGCCCGGCGCCAGTTGCAAAGTGCCGGTCTCGATCCCGCGCCAGTTTTTCTGCACGGTATTGAGCCGCTTTGCCACCGCCGGATGCCCCGCGTCCAAGGCCCCGAGCCGGATCAGCAAAGCCGTCATCACCGCATCCGAGGCCCGCGCCCCGCCATCGACGATCTTGATTGCGATGCCGCGCTTCAACTCGGGCAGGATCGCCACATGGACCGCCTCGGCGCCGCCCTTGATCGTGACCTTGCCGCCCATGGCGCGCATCAGTTCCGTATCGGTCGAGGTGTCGCCTGCCACCAGTTCGGGATATTTCGCCATCGCTTTGGTCAGGCGGAACATCGCCCGGTCGCGCCCGTCGCCTTCGCCCGTGGCGCCGGCAAACCGCCCCATCGCCCGCGCCAGCCCGTGGACCGAGGTGGCAAAGTTCGGCGCCGAACAGCCGTCGACGCCCCAGCCCGGGCTCGTCTCGCCGGTGACCTCTTCGAAAGCCTGCTTGATCATCACCTGCAGGGGATGGTCATGCTCGACATATTCCGGCCCGCCCTTGATATGGCGGTTCATCGTCAGGAAGCCCGAATGCTTGCCCGAACAGTTGTTGTGATACTGGCACGGGCTTTCCCCGGCGCGGATCAGGCGGTCACGCTCGATCTTGTCGGTCGGTTCATGTGATCCGCAGCGCAGGTCGGCCTCGCCCATGCCGAGGCCTTCCAGCCAGGCGGCGGCCATCTTGACATGCAGGGCCTGGCCCCAGTGGCTGGCGCAGGCAAAGGCCAGTTGCGCCTCGGTCAGCCCGACCTGATCGGCGCAGCCGCTTTCCATCAATGGCAGCGCCTGCACCATCTTGCAGGAGGAGCGCGGGAAGATCACCTCTTCGGGGTTGCCCCAGGCCTCGATGATCTGGCCCTTCTCGTCGCAGATCACCGCGTGGCCGGCGTGATAGCTCTCCAAAAGCCCGCCGCGCCAGGTTTCCACCATGGTCTGCGCCTGCTGGTTCGTCTTTCCCATCGCATTCTCCTTCACGTCTGGGCGAAAAACTGCCCATGGGGCTTTCGCGGAACGGACATTATCGGTTACATATGGGATATCGAGTGAATGTGGCCCGCGCCACAGGAAAAACCCCGATCAAGGGGGCCGGGCGGGCAGAGGCTTCTGGAGGCTTACGATATGACAAACTGGATGATGCGTGCCGGATTCGGCGCTGCCCTGGTTCTGACGGCGGGTGCGGTGAACGCACAGGCGACCTCTGACAATCTGGTGGCCAGCAAGACGGCGTGGAGCGTTTTCGCCGAAGGCAGCCCGAAGGAATGCTGGGGCGTCTCCAAGCCCAAGGAAAGCGTGAACACCCGCGACGGCAAGCCGGTCTCGGTCAAGCGCAGCGACGTGATGCTGTTCGTGACCTTCCGCCCGGGCAAACCGCTGGGCGAGACCTCCTTCACCGGCGGCTATACCTTTGCCGACAAATCCACGGTCGATGTCACCATCGACGGCACCACGTTCAAGCTGTCGACCAAGGGCGAATGGGCCTGGTCCAGCGCCGATGACGACGCCAAGCTGATGGCCGCGCTGCAAAAGGGCTCGACCGCCACGCTGACCGCGCATTCCGGCAAGGGCACCCAGACCAAGGACACCTTCAGCCTCTCCGGCTTCACGGCCGCGATGGCCGAGGCCTCCAGCCGCTGCAAATAAGCCCTGGAGCGCCCCGGTTGCGGGGCGCGAGGGTCTGGCCCAGACAATTTCGGACAGCTTGTGGTGCATCAGCAACCACAGCTGTTTTCTTTTGCAGCGGCAGCGCCTATATGCACCGCTTCAGGAGCCAGACCCATGACCACAGCCCAGACGCCCATCACCCAAGCCCCTCTTGTTCAGGACCTCCTGACCATCCCGCGCAAGCTGGCTGCGGGTGGCAAGACCAATATCGTCGGTCTGACCCGTGACGAGCTGCGCGCGGCGCTGATTGCGGCGGGCACGCCCGAGAAGCAGGCCAAGATGCGGGTGGGGCAGGTCTGGCAATGGGTCTATTACTGGGGCCTGCGCGACTTCATGGCGATGAGCAATCTCGCCAAGGACTTCCGCGTCATGCTCACCGAAAACTTCTGCATCGAACTGCCCGAGGTCGTGACCCGTCAGCTTTCGGAAGACGGCACCCGCAAATATCTGGTGCGGATCCAGGGCGGGCATGAGGTCGAGGTGGTCTATATCCCCGAAACCGACCGCGGCACGCTTTGCATCTCCTCCCAGGTCGGTTGCACGCTGACCTGTTCCTTCTGCCACACCGGCACGCAAAAGCTGGTGCGCAACCTGACGGCGGCGGAGATCGTCGGCCAGGTCATGCTGGCGCGCGACGATCTGGGCGAATGGCCGGTCAAGGGCGAACCCAAGCCCGAGGTGCGTCTGGTTTCCAACGTCGTGCTGATGGGCATGGGCGAGCCCCTGTACAACTTCGACAACGTGCGCGACGCGATGAAGATCGTGATGGACGATGAAGGCATCGGCCTTGGCCGCCGCCGCATCACGCTCTCGACCTCGGGTGTCGTGCCCGAGATCGCCCGCACCGCCACGGAAATCGGCTGCCTTCTGGCCATCTCCTTCCACGCCACCACCGACGAGGTGCGCGACAAGCTGGTGCCGATCAACAAGAAATGGAACATCGAGACCCTCTTGGAGGCGCTGCGCGCCTATCCCGGCCTGTCGAACTCGGAACGCATCACCTTTGAATATGTGATGCTGGACCATGTGAACGACAGCAAGGAAGACGCGCTGCGTCTGGTTGAACTGCTCAAGGGCATCCCCGCCAAGGTGAACCTGATCCCCTTCAACGAATGGCCCGGCGCACCGTACAAACGCTCCTCCGGGAACCGCATCCATGCTTTCGCCGACATCATCCACAACGCCGGCTACGCCTCGCCGATCCGCACCCCGCGCGGTGAGGATATCATGGCCGCCTGCGGGCAATTGAAGTCCGCGAGTGAAAAACTGCGCAAATCGGCGCAGCGTGCCGCACCTGCAGCGGAATAGGCTTTCCCGATGCGGGCAAAGCGTTCATTATGCTGACCAGCCCGGGCTTGAGTCCCGGACCCTATGAGCGGAAGCTGAAATTTGGTTCTGCCTTCCCTCTGCGCCTCTCAACATGGGCCCCTGCATGACAATTGACCTTGCCGTCGCAAAGGCGCGACAGGACGCCGCCCGCAAATGGGTGGTGACTTTGGCGCGCTACCGCGAGCCCTCGACCCGACGCAGCATCTTCGAGCTGTTCGTGACCCTGGTGCCCTTCCTGATGCTCTGGGCGCTCGCCTGGGCCGCGATGGAGGTGTCGCCCTGGCTGTCGCTGGCCATTGCGATGCTGAACGGCGGCTTTCTGGTGCGGATCTTCATCATCCAGCACGATTGCGGCCATGCCTCCTATTTCACCAACCGCACCGTTTCGGATTGGCTGGGCCGGGCCTTGGGCGTGCTGACCCTGACACCCTATGACGTCTGGAAGCGCACCCATGCCGTTCACCATGCGCAGCACGGCAACCTGGACCGCCGCGGCATCGGCGATGTGCTGACCCTGACGGTCGAGGAATACCGCGCCCGCAGCCGCTGGGGCCGGCTGATGTACCGGCTTTACCGCCATCCCCTGGTGCTGTTCGTGCTGGGGCCGAGCTATCTGTTCATCCTGCAGAACCGTCTGCCGATGGGCCTGATGAAATCGGGCTGGCGTTACTGGACCTCGGCCATGGGGACCAATGCGCTGATCGCGATCATCGTGGCGCTGATCCTCTGGCTCGGCGGGCTGATGCCCTTGCTGCTCATCTATATCCCGACCTCGGTGATCGGGGCGACGATCGGGGTCTGGCTTTTCTACGTCCAGCACCAGTTCGAAGAGACCCATTGGGCGAAGGATGAAGACTGGCAGATCCATGACGCAGCGCTGGAAGGCTCCTCGCACTACCAGCTGCCGCAGCCCCTGCAATGGCTGACCGGCAACATCGGCGTGCATCATGTGCACCACCTTTACAGTCGCATCCCCTTCTACCGCCTGACGGAGGTTCTGCGTGATCACAAGGACCTCGCCCAGGCGCAGAAGCTGACGATCCGCGAAAGCCTTGCCTGCGTGAAGCTGAAGCTTTGGGACGAGAAGACCCAGCGCCTGATGTCCTTCCGCGAGATGCGCCAGATTTACGGGTCGGCCTAAAGGCCCAAGGCCGCCATGCCCCGGTCATGCTCGGCCGGGGTCATGATGCCGTCGTCGTCAAAGTCGAACAATTGGGCCGGATTGCCGCGCTGGGCGCGGCCCTGCTGCAAGCTGACCTGACGGTCGGCGGCCGCGCGGATCTCCTCCGGCGCCAGCACCGAGTCGTTGTTCGCGTCTGACGAAAAGAACGCCTCCGCCGCGCCCTGGATCTGGCGCACTCTGAGGGCGTCCTTGATCTCCTGCATGGTGATCTGGCCATCGTTGTTCAGATCGGCCGTCAGGATCTGGCCAAGGTACTGCGCCCGCTGCTGTGCGACCAGCACCTGCGCCAGCGTCCGGTAGTTGAACGGCACATCGCCGGGCGTCCGGCCCATGCCATCGAACTGGAACATCTGCTGGTCCAGCATCATCCGCGCCTCGTTCGGGCGCGATTTGTACTGCAGCATCTGTTGCAGCCAGACCTGCAGGTTGCGGTCCGCGGCGGCCTTTGCCGTGATGGCGGCGAGGTCTGCCGCGGGGTCGGCGGCGGGCGTTTCGGCCAGCGCCGGGGCAAATGCGGGCAAAGCAGCGCAGGTGGCGAGGGCTGCAACAAGACGGCGGAAATTCATCGGGCAAAACCTTTGCAATGATACATCCCCCGGTCTGCCAAGCCATTTTGACACAACTATGGCGAAAGTAGATCCTTCAGCGGTCCGCCCAGACGGCCCGCAGATCTGCTTGGCCCTGCCCCTGCCGCCTGCTAGCCTCGCCCCCATGATCCTGCTTCCCAACCCCGCCGCTCGCCGCCTGTTCCTCGACCGTCACGCTTTGGGAGAGCCGCCCAGCGGCCCGGCCTCTGGCGCGGCGCTGGCCGCGCTGATCGACCGGATCGGCTTTGTCCAGGTCGACAGCATCAACACGGTCGAACGCGCGCATCACATGATCCTCTTCGCGCGCCGCGCCTCCTACAAGCCCGAGGCGCTGCATCGGCTGATCGAGAAGGACCGGCTGATGTGGGAACACTGGACCCATGATGCCTCGATCCTGCCGATCCACCTGCATGGCCATTGGCATCACCGCTTCGAACGCGATGCGACGCGCCTGCATGGCAACTGGCAGAAATGGTTCCGCGAGGGCTATGAGGCGCAGTTCGACACCATCCTGCGCCGGATCGAGGAAGAAGGCCCGCTGACCACCTCCGACGTGGGCGAGGGCGAGGTGCGCGGCAAGGGCGGCTGGTGGGATTGGCACCCGTCGAAAACCGCGCTGGAATGGCTGTGGCGGACCGGCAAGCTCGCCATCACCCGGCGCGAAAGCTTCCGCAAGGTCTATGACCTGTCGCACCGCGTCATTCCCGAGGTGCACCACCCGCCAAAGGGCGACCGCGCCAGCATGGTCGACTGGTCCTGCAATGCGGCGCTCGACCGCCTGGGCTTTGCCGACTCCAGCGAGTTGCGCGCCTATTGGCATATGATCACGGTGGAGGAGGCCAAGGCCTGGGCGCAAGCCGCCCTGCAAAAGGGCGAGGTCGTGCCGGTCGAGGTCGAAGGCGCCGATGGCAGCCGCAAGCGCAGCCTGGCGCGGCCCGATGTGCTGGTGGCGGCGGCCAATGCCCCCGAACCGCCCGGCCGGTTGCGCATCCTGTCGCCCTTCGACCCGGCCTTGCGCGACCGCGACCGGGCCTTGCACCTGTTTGGCTTCCACTACCGGATCGAGGTTTTCGTCCCCGAACCGCAGCGCAAATATGGCTATTACGTCTTTCCGGTGCTGGAAGGCGCCCGCCTGATCGGCCGGATCGACGCCAAGGCGCACCGCGACCAATCCACCCTGCGCATCCGCGCCTTCTGGCCGGAGCAGGGTGTCTCGATGGGCACTGGCCGCCTGCAACGGCTGGAGGCCGAGCTGGACCGCCTCGCCCGCTTTGCCGGTTGTGACCGGGTGGAATTTACCGACGGCTGGCAGCGCGAGACGCTGGCGTAAGAGTGGATATTTGAGCCAGAATGAATGGGGCGCGTCAGAGCCCCTTGAGGCAGGCCGCGATCAGAGCGCTGTCCGGGTCGGCCAGATCGTCGATCACGTCGTAGTGGTGGCGGCCAGAGGCGACGGTCCAGGGGCAATCCCAGACCTCGGACAGGGTGCGCGCCTGCCAGAGGAAAGCCGGGCGCTCCTGCCCGCCGACCCAGACATGGGCCTCGCAGCCGCGGCGAAGGTTCAATCGTGCCGGGCTTTCGCTTGCGACCTCAGCCGCGTCCAGATGCAGGGTCGCCTGCTTTTCGGTCTGCTGCAGGGGGGCAAGGTCCGACAGGGGGGAGATCGGCACCACCCGCAGCACCTCAGGCAGGTCCAGATCGGCGCAGCCCATCCGCGCCGCGAGATGCCCGCCGGCGGAATGTCCGGTGACGACCACAGGCCCCGCCACCAACGCCGAAGCGGCGCGCAGGCTTTCGGCGACCTCGCCCGTCATCTGCGCAATCCGTGCCTCGGGGGCGAGGGTGTAAGAGGGCATGGCACAGGCCCAGCCCCGCGCCAGCGCGCCTGCGGCCAGATGCGACCAGTCCTCGCGGCCAAAGCTCATCCAGTAGCCGCCGTGGACAAAGACCAGAAGACCGTGAGGAGCGCCCTCGGGCAGGAACAGGTCGAACCGCTGCCGCCGCGCCGCGCCATAGGGCAGGCCCAGTTGTGCCCGGGCGCCGAGCGCCTGCCGGAAGGCCTCGGCCTCGGCGCGCCAGCGGGGGGGATAGGCGCTGCCGCCGTCGATATAGGCGCCGATCTGATAGGCGGCTTCGAAATCCTGCATTCCACTCCTCCAGTTCTGCGCAAAGCTTAAGTCCAGACCCCAGCCCGGAACTGGACTTTTCCCCAGCCCTGCGCCATTGCAATCCTCACAAGGCAAACGAGTCATGGAGGCCCACTTATGCTCGATTCCGTAACCGATCTGCGCGCCCTACTCAAAGACCCATCCCTGCTTCCCAACAAGGCCTATATCGCCGGGGAATGGGTGGAAGCGGCCGATGGCGCGACCTTTGACGTGACCAACCCGGCGCGGGGCGACGTGATCGCCCGGGTGCCCGACATGACCCGCGCCGATGCCGCCCGCGCCATCGCTGCCGCCGACACGGCGCGCCGGGGCTGGGCCGCCCAGACCGGCAAGGAACGCGCCGCCGTGCTGCGCAAGTGGTTCGACCTTTGCATGGCAAATCAGGATGACCTTGGCGTGATCCTGACCGCCGAACAGGGCAAGCCGGTGGCCGAGGCCAAGGGCGAGGTCGCTTACGGTGCCTCCTATATCGAATGGTTCGGCGAAGAGGCCAAGCGCATCTATGGCGAGACGATCCCCGGCCACCAGCGCGACAAGCGCATCACGGTGATCAAGCAGCCGATCGGGGTCGCCGCCTCGATCACGCCGTGGAACTTCCCCAACGCGATGATCGCCCGCAAGGTCGCCCCTGCGCTGGCCGCCGGCTGTGGCTTTGTCTGCCGCCCGGCCTCGGAAACCCCGCTGTCGGCGATCGCTTTGGCGGTTCTGGCCGAACGCGCCGGGGTTCCGGCCGGTGTCTTCTCAGTCATCACCTCCAGCCGCGCTTCCGAGATCGGCAAGGAGTTCTGCGAGAACCCGGCGATCCGCAAGCTGACCTTCACCGGCTCGACCGAGGTGGGGCGGATCCTTCTGCGTCAGGCCTCGCAGCAGGTGCTGAAATGCTCGATGGAGCTGGGCGGCAACGCGCCCTTCATCGTGTTCGACGATGCCGACCTCGACAAGGCCGTCGAAGGCGCGATGATCTCGAAGTTCCGCAACAACGGCCAGACCTGCGTCTGTGCCAACCGGATCTATGTGCAGGCCGGGGTCTATGACGCCTTTGCCGACAAGCTGGCGGCGGCGGTCAACAAGCTGGCGATCGGCGACGGTCTGACGGCGGGCACCACCACGGGGCCCTTGATCAACGAAGAAGCGGTCGAGAAGGTCGAAGAGCATATCGCCGATGTTGTGGCCTCTGGCGGCAAGATCATCACCGGCGGCAAGCGCCATGCCCTCGGCGGCACCTTCTTTGAACCGACCGTGGTGACCGGCGTCCTGCCCACCGCCAAGGTTGCCACCGAAGAGACCTTCGGCCCGCTTGCCCCGCTGTTCAAGTTCGACACCGAGGAAGAGATCATCGCCCGCGCCAATGACACGATCTTTGGCCTGGCTTCCTACTTCTATTCCCGCGACATCGGCCGGATCACCCGGGTGCAAGAGCAGCTGGAATACGGCATGGTCGGCGTGAACACCGGCCTGATCTCGACCGAGGTCGCGCCCTTCGGCGGCGTCAAGCAATCCGGCCTTGGCCGCGAGGGCAGCCATCACGGCATCGAAGACTACATGGAAATGAAGTACATCTGCCTGTCGGTCTGATGACCTCTTCTGCCCCGGGCGAGGTTTGACCTTGCCCGGGCGCCACAGGTCAATGACCTGCCCCCCCCTTCATCGCCAGACCTGAGTCGCGCCCGGTTTTCAACCCCGGCGCCCCTATACCTGTGGATGAGGCCCGGAGGTGGCAGGCAAATCCGGCGAATCCCGGGCCCTTCCGCCGGATGATTTCCCTGAAAAGGTGCTGTGGCGCGGGGCACGGAAGGATTATGAAAAGCGTTTAATACCAATGTATTATACCGGTTGTAGGCCATTGATATCCGATAGCAGGGAGCTGATCTTGCCTAGCCTGCGTTTAAGGGCCATCTCTTGGTCCAAGGCAAACGCCAACGGCATGGGTCCGGGGCAATGCCAACAGCACGCTGAAAGGAAATGACATGCTGCCCGTAATGTCGAACATGAAGAACAAATTGATCGCCGCGACTGTTGCAGTTTCGCTTCTGGCCACCTCGGCGGTTCCGGCTCTGGCTTGGGGCCAGCGCGAACAGGATTTCGCCAAGGGTGCCCTGGCCGCGGTGATCATCGGATCGGTGATCCAGCAGTCCAACCACCGCAACCGGGACCGTGACCAGCCGGTCTACCGCGACGATTATCGCCCGGTCTACCGCCAGCCGACCTATTACCAGCCCGCGCCGGTTTACCGTCAGCCGACCTATTACCAACCGGCCCCGGTCTATCGCCAGCCGACCTATTACCAGCCGACCTACCAGCAAAGCATCTATTCGACCCCGGGGGCGCAGGCCTTCAACTCCTACTCGCGCAACGAGCGGATCCGGATCCAGGCCACGCTGTCGAACTACGGCTACTACAACGGCAGCCTCGATGGCGCCTTTGGCCCGGGCACCTATAACGCGATTGCCGCCTATGCCAGCCGTTCGGGCAAGGCCAATCTGCTGCAAAGCCGCGGCGGCGCCTATGGCCTGTTCGACGCGCTGATCGGCTGACCTTCCGCCCCGGGGTCCTGCGGCCCCGGAGCGACCAGATTTTCCGAGACGTCAGCTTTCCGCGACGACCAACTTTCCGGGACAAGAGACCATCGAGCAGGGTTCCCGAAAATCCATTTTCAGTATCCGAAGCAGGCGGGCGCCCCCCCGCCTGCTTTTTTTATCTGCGCCGCCCCGTTCAGGCCCCGAAGATGGGCAAATTGCCCATCCTACCGATCCAGCGCGCGAGCGAGATCCTCGGTCAGATCCTCCGGGTCTTCCAGCCCGACCGAGAGGCGGAACACGCCATCCCCGGCAAACCGGCGGTAATCCTCCAGCGCCGGCCCCGCCATCCGGTAGGTCGAGGCCTGAATCTCCGCAGTGGGGATCAGCACGCAGATCGAACGTTGATGGCCGAGCGAAAAGGCATAATGGATGACGCGGAACCTGGCGGCCATGCGGTGCGAGGTGGCCTCGGGGTCGGCGACCTGAAAGGTCAGCATGCCGCCGGGCAGGTCCATCTGGCGCTGCGCCAGATCGAATTGCGGATGGCTGGGAAGGCCCGGGTAGGTGACCTTCTGCACCGCCGGATGCGCCTCAAGATACCGCGCGACCTGCAGCGCATTGGCCGAGGCGGTGCGCAGCCGGGGGAAGAGCGTGTCGATGCCGCGCAGGATCAGCCAGGCATTCTGCGCCGACAGGGTGGCGCCAAGATAGACCCCGCTCTGCGCCCGGATCTTCGAGATTACTTCCTGCCGCCCGATCACCGCTCCGCCCAGGGCATCGCCATGGCCGTTGATGAACTTGGTCAGCGAATGGATCACCAGATCGACCCCCAAGGCCAGCGGCCTTGTGATCACAGGCGTGGCCAGCGTGCTGTCGACCGAGGTCAGGATGCCATGCGCTTTCGCAATGGCGGCAAGTCCCGCCAGATCGGTCAGCCGCAGCAAGGGGTTGCAGGGGCTTTCGGCATGGATCAGCCGCGTGTTGGGCCGGATCGCCGCTTTCAGCTGCGCGAGATCCGACAGGTTGACGGGAGTCACCTCGATGCCAAAGCCGGGCAGGATGCGGTTGGCAAGCTCGTAAGCGCCGGCATAGCAGACGTCCGAGATGATCAGATGGTCGCCCGATTTCAACAGGGCAAGGAAGGTCGCGGCGATCGCAGCCACTCCAGTGGCGGTGGCGAGCGCATCCTCCGCCCCCTCCAGCGCACAAAGCCGGCGTTCCAGATCGCGGACGGTCGGGTTGGTCCAGCGGGCGTAAAGATAGGGCAGGGCGGTCAGGTCCGCCCCCTCGGCCGAGAAGCCCGCGCCGCCCGGATTGAAGAGGTTGTTGACCGACATCGAGATATTGGGCTGGATCGCCCCGGTGACCGGATCGGGCCGCAGGCCGCCATCAAGGGCGGCGGTGGCCGGGCGCAGCGGGGTGGGCGCATCAGGGGTCGGGCTGGGCGGCAAAGGCTGGGCGTGCAGTTCCATGGGCATCCTCCTGAATTGCCCCGTCTTCGCCCAGCGCGCGCCTTGCGTCCAGCGGCAAAACAAAGGCCCCGGGACTTGCCCGGGGCCTTGTCGAAGATGATCAGAGGATCAGGAGTTCAGCGTCTGGGGTGCTGCCTCAACCGTGGTGCCCTCCAGCGCCTTGACCTCGGTCGCATCGGCGCCGCGGCCAATCTCGATCCGGCGCGGTTTCAGCGCTTCGGGGGTCTCGCGGACGAGGTCGATGTGCAACATCCCATGTTCATGGGTGGCCCCGGTCACACGGACATGATCGGCCAGCGTGAAGCGGCGTTCAAAGGCCCGGGTGGCGATGCCGCGGTGCAGATAGGTCTTGGGGGCAGTCTCAGCCGTGCGCTTGGCCGAGACGAAGAGGCCGCCTTCCTTGACCTCGACCGTCAGTTCCTCGGGCGTGAAGCCCGCCACGGCGACCGAGATGCGATAGGCATCTTCGGCGGTCTTTTCGATGTTGTAGGGCGGATAGCTCGGCTGGGCGACATCGGCCGACCGGGCACGGTCAAGCAGATTGGCCACACGGTCAAAGCCGACGGTGGCACGGTAGAGCGGAGCGAAATCAAAAGCTTGCATGGCATCCTCCTTGGAGCGACACGAGATTTGCCCTCCCCTTGGGGACGGGCGGTTTCTGGCCGGACCCTTGTGGCATCCGGCACAGGTCTCATGTGGGAAACCCTGTCGAGGATTTCAAGGCACCCGCCTGCGCGCGGCCGGTCGGGTCTGCCCGGACCGGCCGCGCCCGCCTTCCGCTCAGAACCGGTAGCCGATCTTCACCTTCACCGCCGTGTTCTTAAGGTCGATTCCGGTGTTGTCGAAGTTGTTGTACCGGTCGGTGGAAAGTTCGCCGCCGACGGTCCATTGCTGGTTCAGCGCATAGTCGGCGCCGATCCCCGCGGTATAGCCATGGTCCGAGCCGCTTGTGCCCGCCACCGTGGCATCCGACTGCGCCAGCCCGACCGTGCCATAGACCAGCGTGCGGCCCAGATTGGTGCCGACGATCATCTTGAGCGCGGTGGTATTCTTGAAGGCGCTGTTGGAATTGCCAGAGGTGCGGAAATTGTCCTTGTCATAGCTGAGTTCGCCACCGATGACGACTTGGCCCAGATCCTTCCGGTAGCCAAGGTTCACGCCGCCGATGCCAAGGGTGCCATCCTGCCCCGAAACATTGGCGTAGGATTTGCCATGGCCCAGCGAAAGCCCGGTGTAGTAGCCGGTCCAGTCGACGGCCTGCGGTGGCGGCGCCACCGGCACCGGGGCCGCGACCGTCGGCTCGATGGTCGGTGCTGCGGGGCCGCCCGCCATGGCGGCGAACGGGGTTGCAAGAAGAGCGAGGGCCAAGACTGCGGTATGCTTCATTTTCTGCCTCCAGGGGCTTTTCCCGACTTTTTCGGCATCGAACGTCGATGCTGCCCCTGACCCTGGGACGGGCGTGGCGCCCGGACCAGCCCCGCGCCGGACACGAGATCTTGAGGCTGTCAAAACCGGGAAAATCTCGGCTGGAACTGGCCAAGCAACGGAAAGATCAGGCCATTTATGGCCGTTCCAGGGGCATCACCCAGATTTGACTCCCAGATTTTACGCGACGAGGCGCCGTGCAGAAACATGCGCTTCCGCTGGCAGTGGCGTCAAAGACCCAGCGCAGCCGTACCGCCCTCGGAGGGAAAAACGAGAGTCGTCGGATCGCAGCCCACGCCAATCCGCCCTCAGGGCGCCGGTACGGCCTTCGGCTTGATGAACTTGGCCCCGCCGCCAAGCCCGCCCGACAGGATCTGCACATGGGCCACGTCGCCGCGTCCGCTGTCGGCGGTCTTCAGCGTGTCCATCAGCAGGGCCATCGGGATCTGCAGCGCCGAGCCGAGGGCGACCCGTTTCCCCTCGACCTCGGCCTTGGCCGAGATGACCGAGACCACCCGCGCCACGCCATCCTTCATCTGGAACACCGGCGCGCCGGAGGAGCCGAAATCGACATCGCAGGTCAGCACCAGAATCCCGGTCTGCTTGTCCATCACGCTGCATTCCTGTTGCAGCGAGGGGTTGTCGGCCCGCCCCTGCCCATAGGACACCACCCCGATCATATCCCCGGTGTTCGGCGTCTCGGCAATTGCAAAGGGCCGGACCGAGGGGGTCAGGATCGGCTGATCCAGCTCGATCAGGGCCACGTCATCGGCCACGCGGTCCAGACTGTCCGACCCGCCATAGACGTAATCCGGATGCGCCACAGCCTGCTTGACGCCACGATAGGCCTCGGCCCTTCCATTGCGCCAGCCGGCGAGGAACTTGATCTGGCCCGGGTCGAGCCTTGCGCCGCTTTCCTTGTCGAACAGGCAATGCGCCGCCGTCAGCACCAGCTGCGGCGCAATCAGCGCCCCGGTGCAAAAGCCGCGGTCGCCGAGGACGAGCTTGCCCACCGCCTCCCAGCCCCGGCTGTCATTCAGGGTCTGCAGCTTGACCAAGGGCGTCTCCTGCGCCCGCAAGGGCAGGGCGATCAGGCAGAAAAGGGCAATCAGACGCAGCATGGGACCTCCGGGGTTCACGGCGGTCCTAACCCTTCAGCTGGGCATCATTGCGGCGCTGGTTTGTCGCAGTCGGGTCTGTTGCAGTGCGGCAGGAACCGGGCCGCCGGTCGCCCAATCGAGCAAGGAGACCGTATGCACCACCGGCACCCCGGCCTCCTGCCCGATCTGGATCATGCAGCCGAGGTTGCCCGCCGCGATCACATCGGGCTTTTTCGCCATCAGGCTCGCCACCTTGCGTGTGCGCAATTCGCCCGAAATCTCCGGCTGCAGGATGTTGTAAGTCCCGGCCGAGCCGCAGCACAGATGGCTGTCCAAAGGCTCGCTCACCGTAAAGCCCGCCGCCTTCAGCAGGTCCTTCGGCAGGGTCTTGATCTTCTGCCCGTGTTGCAGCGAACAGGCCGCGTGATAGGCCACCGACAAGCCCATGGGCTTGGATGCAGGCAGGCCCAACGTGGTCAGCACTTCACTGATATCCTTGGTCAATCCGGCCACTTTGGCCGCATCTCCCGCCAGGGCATCCCGGGCCAGCAGATGCCCGTAATCCTTCAAGGTCGTCCCGCAGCCCGAGGTGTTGATGACCAGGGCGTCCAAAGCCTCGCGCCGGTCCTCGGCCATCACGGCCTTGACCATGCTGCGGGCGAAGGGCAGGGCGGTGGCCTCCTTGCCCATATGGAGCGGCAGCCCGCCGCAGCAGCCCATGTTGCGCGGCACCACGACCTCGGCACCCAGCCGGGTCAGAAGGCGGATCGTCGCATCGTTGATCTCGGTATCCAGCGCCTTCTGGACGCAGCCGGTCATCAAGGCGACCCGCATCCGCCGCGGGCCCTCTGCCGGAAAGACCTGCGCATCGTCGTTGCGGCTGACCGGCGGCAGGGTCTTCGGCGCCAGCTTCAGCATCGCCTTCAGCCGCGCATCGGGCATCAGCCGGGCAAAGGGCCGCGCCAGACGCGCGCCGAACAGCGCCAGCCGGAAGCGGCGCGGATAGGGCATCACCATGACCAGCACCCGGCGCAGGAAGCGGTCCATCAGCGGGCGCTTGTAGGTCAGGTCGATATGCGCGCGGCCCATGTCGATCAGATGGGCATAATCCACGCCCGAGGGGCAGGTGGTGGTGCAGGCAAGGCACGAAAGACACCGGTCGATGTGCTTGACGGTCTTGGCATCGGCCGGCCGCCCGCTTTCCAGCATCTCCTTGATCAGGTAGATCCGCCCGCGCGGACTGTCGAGCTCGTCTCCCAGCACCTGATAGGTCGGGCAGGTCGCGGTGCACATGCCGCAATGGACACAGGTCCGCAGGATCTTGTTGGCTTCGGCCAGGGTCGGGTCGGCCAGCTGGGCTTCGGTGAAAAAGGTCTGCATCAGTCCATGATCCCTGCGTTCAAAATCCCTCTGGGATCAAATCTGGCCCGAAGCGCGCGCGACAGGGCCACAACCCCCGGCGCCTCCGGATGAAAGACCGCAACCCCGCTTGGGCCCCGCATGAGGGTGGCATGGCCAACCCCCGCCAAAGCCCCCCGGATCCGCGCCGCCCCGCCATCGGCCAGCCCGCTGACGCCCAGCCAGATCAGCCCGCCGCCCCAGTCATAAGCCGCCTGATGCGAGGTTCCAGCCAGAGCCGAGACCACCGCCTCCGCCGCCGTCGGCTTGCAGGAAATCCGCCACAAGGCATCGCCACTGACGCCGCCGCCATCCCGCAGCCGCGCCCACAGATCCTGCCCCGCGACCTCGGCCCAATCGCCGCCCAACAGCCCGCGCAACGCCGCCGCCCGATGCCGGACCGAGGCTTCCAGCCCCTCGATCCGCAGCAAGGTGCCGAAATCCCCCTGCGCCGCCCCCGAAACCTCAAAAGGCGAGCCGAGCGCCTTGCGCAGCATGGCCAGCCCCGCCGTCACCCCCAACCCTTCGGCGCGCAGGGTCACTTCGGTCTCGGGCATAGCCTGCACCTTGAAGGCGACCTCGCTCATCACGCCCAAAGTGCCATGCGACCCGGCCAGCAGCTTGACCAGATCCAGCCCGGTCACATTCTTCATCACCCGCCCGCCCGATTTGATCACCGTGCCGCGCCCGTCGACAAAGCGCACGCCCAGCATGTGATCGCGCGCCGATCCCGCCTGCACCCGCCGCGGCCCCGCCGCATTGACCGCCGCCACCCCGCCGATGGTGGAGACGCCCGCGCGCCCCAAAGCCTGCTGCAAATTGGGCACTTCAAAGGCCAGCCGCTGCCGCTCGCCCGCCAACAGCGCCGAAACCTCCGCCACCGGCGTCCCCGCGCCCACGACCAGCGTCAGCGCCCCCGGCTCATAAAGCCGCACCCCGGCCAGACGCGAGGTTTCCAGAACCTCACCCGGCCCGAAAGCCACACCCCTTGTCCCGCCTCCGCGCAGGGACAGAGGCCCGGCGGCAGCCCGCACCATCTCGCTCAGTTCAGCTTCATCTCTCGGCTGCATCTTGTCTTTCATTGGTCCATAAATATCCCACGGGAGGTCCGGAGGGTGTGAAACCCTCCGGCGCTGTCAGCCCGCGCGCCGGCTGGCGGTGGTGTCCAAGGGGAACACCTTGGCCGGGTTCAACAGCCAGGCCGGGTCAAACACGTCCTTCACCCGCAGCTGCGCCTCCATATCGGCAGGCGTAAACTGCACATGCATCAGATCGCGCTTTTCAATCCCCACGCCATGTTCCCCGGTCAGGCAACCGCCCACCTCGACGCAAAGCTTCAGGATATCCGCGCCCAAAGCCTCGCACAAAGCCAGATCGCCCGGCTTGTTGGCGTTGTAGATGATCAAAGGATGCATGTTGCCATCGCCGGCATGGAAGACATTGGCGACCGACAGGCCCACCGCCTTCGACATCTCGGCAATCCGCCGCAAGACCAGGGGCAGTTCCGAGACCGGGATCGTGCCATCCAGACACATGTAATCCCCCAGATTGCCCACCGCGCCAAAGGCCGACTTGCGCCCCAGCCAGATCCGTTTCGATTCCTCTTCCGAGCCGCTTTCGCGGTAGGCGGTCGGGTTGTGGCGCTGGGCGATTTCCTTGATGCGGGCCAGCTGGGCGTCGATCTCGGGCGGGCTGCCCTCGACCTCGATGATCAACAACGCCTCGCAATCGGGGTAGCCCGCCTTGGCGAAATCCTCGCAGGCGCGGATGCAGGGGCGGTCCATGAACTCGATCGCCACGGGCAACAGCCCGGCGCGGATGATGTCGGCCACGCATTCCCCGGCGACCTCGTTCGAGCCAAAGCCCATCAGCACCGGCCTTGCGCCTTCGGGCTTGGGCAGGATGCGCAGGGTGGCTTCGGTGACGATGCCAAGCTGCCCTTCCGACCCGCAAATCACGCCCAGCAGGTCCAGCCCGCAGGCGTCATTCCACGGCCCGCCGATCTCCACCACCTCGCCCGTCATCAGGACCATGGTCACGCCCAGCAGGTTGTTGGTCGTCACCCCGTATTTCAGGCAATGCGCACCGCCGGAGTTCATCGCGATATTGCCGGCGATGGCGCAGGCGAGCTGGCTTGACGGGTCGGGCGCGTAAAACCAGCCATCCGCCTCGACCGCTGCCGTCACGGCGAGGTTGGTGCGCCCGGTCTGCACCCGGATGAAGCGGTTCTCGTAATCGGTCTCCAGAACGCCATTCATCCGCGCCACACCCAGCACCACGCAATCCGCCGTCGGCAGGGCCCCGCCCGCCAGACTGGTGCCCGAACCGCGCGGCACGACCTTCACCCCAAGCTCGCAGCACAGCCGCAGCAGGGCCGAAACCTCCGCCGTCGTGCGCGGCAGCACCACGGCCAAAGGCGCGCAGCGATAGGCGCTCAGCGCGTCGCATTCATAGGCCAGCGTCTCCGCCGGGTCCGAGATCACGCCGGCGGGGAGCACCCCGCGCAGGCGCGAAATGATCCGGTCACGGGCCGACAGCACGGCCTGATCGGGCAATGGCATATCCATGGGCAAGGCCTCCCCTTTGCGCGAGGTTACGAGCCTGCATCCCCTCTGGCAAGGCGCTGCGCGTCACGCTAGGGTTGCCGGCATGAATCTTCTTGCGACCCTTGAGACCACATTCACCGGCCTCGACACGGTGGCTTTCGGGCTGCTGATGGCGGTTTGGCTGGGCACCGGCTATGTGGCCGAACATCCGCCGGCCTGGCGAGTTTCGGTGACGGTCCTGATGAAGGATTTCCGCCGCCGCTGGATGGTGGAGTTTCTGACCCGCACGCCGCGCATCTTCGACATTTCCCTGATGGACAGCCTGCGCCAGGGCACGGCGTTTTTCGTCTCCGGCTCGATGATCGCCATCGGCGGCGGGCTGGCGCTAATCGGCAATGTGACGACCCTGCAGGGGCTGGCGCATGACCTGACCATCGGGGCCGATGTCAGCCAGATCCGCATCAAGCTGATCGTCGTGATCGGGCTGATGTCCAACGCCTTGCTGAAATTCGTCTGGTCCCATCGCCTCTTCGGCTATTGCGCGATCATGCTGGCGGCGGTGCCCAATGACCACACCAAGCACACCGCCCTGCCGCGCGCCGCCCAGACCGCCGAGATCAACATCACCGCCGCCAAAAGCTTCAACCGCGGGCTGAACTCGGTCTATTTCGCCCTGGCCGGGCTGGCCTGGCTGATCGGGCCAAGGGCGCTGATCCTCGCCGTGCTGCTGACCGGCGGTGTCCAGCTGCGGCGCGAGTTTGCCAGCCATTCCCGTGCCGTGATGATGGAAAAGATCGAGTAGGCCTGGGAACGAAGTCTCCGGCCTATTTTTCAGGCCCGATTTTCAGGCCCGGCTGCCCTTGCGCCCTTCGATCACCCAGGCCAGCACCGCGAAGGCCGCGGCCAGCAGCAGATACAACCACGCCGGTAGCAGGGCATTGACCGAAATTTCGCCCGTCACATAGGCCCCGCGCGGGGTGATCCCGATCCAGCCGCGCCCGGCCGCCGGTCGCCCGTCATTGACCAGGCGGATATCCGGGATTCCGGCCTCCAAAGCCATGATCCCGCCACGCGTCGGGGTGACGGCGGGTTGCAGCTTGGTCGGGCTGGCGATGGTTTCCTCGAACTCTTTCGGCGCCGAGGGGCCGACGGCCACCACCCGCGCCAGATCGCCCTGTTGCAGCCGGTACAGCCCCAGCGCCGGCGCGGCATAGGTCGCATCATATTGGCCGGGCGCGGTTTTCTGTAACGTGACGCTGCTGGTGGTGCCGTCCGGCAGGGTCAGGACGACCGGCGGCGGGGCGGTGTCCAGGATGGTGCGCCGGGTGATCGTCATCTGTTGCCCCACGGCCGAGGCGGCAAGGCTTTCCTCCTCCAGCTCCGGCTGTTTCAGCATCCAGTGCGCCAAACGGCGCAACAGCTCCAGCTGCGGCCCGCCGCCTTCAAACCCGCGCCCCCAAAGCCAGCTTTGATCCGAGGCGAGGACGGCGACTCGCCCCTTGCCCACCCGGTCCAGCACCAGCAAAGGCTTGTCATCCGGCCCGCTCATCAAGACCTGGCCCGAGCGTTGCTTGACCTCGATCAGGCGGAACCAGCGGCCCCAGCCGCCTTGCGGGGCCAGGGCTTCCAGCCCTTCGGTCACCGGATGGCGGCGGCCGACCTCGGTCAGCGCGGGACGGTAGCCCTGTTCGATGATCTGGCTCGTCGGCTCCACCGGAAGGATCTGTGACAGGGGCGAGCGCCAGAGGCTGTCGACCTGGCCGAACTCCGGCCCGGCGGCCACCAGAACCGTGCCGCCCTCCTGCACATAATCCACCACGTTCTGCAGATAGGACATCGGCAGGATGCCCCGCATCGCATAGCGGTCAAAGATGATCAGGTCGAAATCCTTGATCTTGTCGACAAACAATTCCTTGGTCGGAAAGGCGATCAGCGACAGTTCCGAGACCGGGATGCCATCCTGCTTTTCCGGTGGCCGCAGGATGGTGAAGTGCACAAGGTCCACCGAAGGGTCGGATTTCAGGAGGTTGCGCCAGACCCGCTCGCCCGGGTTCGGCTCGCCCGACACCAATAGAACCCGCAACCGGTCGCGCACCCCGTTGATCTGGACGACGGCGGTGTTGTTGCGGTCGGTCAGCTCGCCCTTCTGGCCCGCGATCGACAGTTGCAGCACGTTGATCCCGGCATGGGGCAAGCCGATCGGCAGGTCCAGATCCTGCCCCACCGGCACCGAGAAGGTCGAGGGCGGCTCGGCGTCGAGCGCGATGGTCACATCGACCACGGCACCCGCAGTGGCCGGCGCCTTGCCCTGATCCTCGATGCGGAACTTGAGGCTGGTCTTCTCGCCCATGATCGCAAAGGCCGGGGCATTGGTGATCACAAGGCGGCGGTCCCAGTCCGTCTGGTGCCCGGTCAGAAGCACCTGCAAAGGCGCGGGCAGGGTGGGCGTGGCGCCCAAGTCATGCACCTGTCCGTCGGTGATCAGGATGGCGCCCGCCACCCGCGCCTGCGGTTCGCGCGCCAGGGCCTGGGCCAGCGCCGTCATCGCCAGCGTGCCCGCATTGTCCTTGGCATCGGTGACATGGACGATCCGCAATTCGGTATTGGGCAGGGCCGCGACCTTGGCCTTGATCGCCTCAACCGCCTGGGCGGTCTGTGCGGTGCGGTCCGACAGGCCCTGGCTCGCGCTGTCATCGACGACCAGAATAACGATATCCGCCAGCGCCTTGCGGTTTTCATCCTGCAAGGACGGGTTGCCAAGCGCCAGAAGCACCAACCCCAGCGCCAGTGCCCGGACGGCCCAACCCGCCAGCCCGCGCCACAGGGCCAGCGCCAGCAGCAAGGCCGCCGCCACCGCCAGAGCAATCAGCGCCCAGTCCGGCACGAGGGGTTGAAAGATGAATGTCTGGCTCATTTGCCCAGCCTTTCCAGCAGGGCCGGCACATGGACCTGATCCGACTTATAATTCCCGGTCAGCACATGCATCATCAGGTTGATGCCGAAGCGGTAGGCATATTCCCTCTGATCCTCGCCCGCAGCACCCCGCCCGACCGGGTAGAGGGGCATCCCGTCACTATCCACCGCCCAGGCGCTCGCCCAGTCATTGCCGCCGATCACCACCGGCGTCACCCCGTCGTTGAGGTTGCGAAACGGCATGCCTTCCGCCTTGGCAGCATCCGGCGGCGCGGCCTCGACCCAGAGCCCGCCTTCGGTGAAGCGGCCCGGAAAGGCCTGCAGCAGATAGAAGCTGCGGGTCAGCACATGATCCTCGGGGATCGGCGCGATCGGCGGGATGTCGAGACCTGAGGCGATACGCTGCAACGCCTGCCCCTCGGGCGTCGGCCCCGCGCCCGCCACATCGGCATCGCGGGTGTCGAACAGGATCATGCCGCCGGTGCGCAGATACCGGTTCAGCTTGGCATAGGTGGCCGAGGAGGGCACCGGCGCATCCGCCGTCACCGGCCAGTACAGGAAGGGGAAGAAGGCCAGCTCGTCCTTCTCGATGTCCACGCCCATCGGCGGCGAAGGCTCGACCGCGGTCCGGTTGGCCAGCTGATCGCTCAGGCCCAGCAGCCCCGCGGCCGAGGTTTCATCCACCCGCGTGTCGCCCGTGATCACATAGGCCAGCACCACGCCCGCGGTCGCGGCAATCGCGCGGTCATCGGCAGCATCGGCGCGGGCCTCCTGCGGCTGGGACAAGAGGGAAAGCGCCACCAGCGCCACGCCGGCGCCGCGAAACCGCAGCCGCCCCGACAGGGCCAAAGTCGCCAGAATGTCCAGCAAAAGCAGGATCATGGCGATGGCCAGCACCGGCCCCTTCAAGGCCCGTTCGGTTGGCAGCGCCAGATCGCCCAGCGTCAGATCCGCCGGCCAGACCGCCTTGACCAGTACCGAGTCACCCGCCACCGGGTTCAAGGCCACCACCCGCCCGTCATTGCGGTAAAGGCCCGGCGGCACCGCACTGCCCGGCCCGCTTTTCATCGCCTGCACCAAAGCCGCCCCCGGCACCCCGGCAAGGCTGCCGGGGTCGCCCAGATCGCCCCAGCCATCCAGCAACCGCTCCGGCGTCCAGATCAGGCCGGTCAGCCCCTCGGCGGTGCCGGCGCCTACGGTGGCGGAAATCGCCAGCCGGTCCAGCATCTGCACAAACAGGCCCGACAGCGGCAGATCCGACCATTCCGCATTGGCCGAGACGTGGAACAGCACGACCTGGCCCAGCCCGATCACCTTGCGCGTCACCAAAGGCGTGCCGTCGTCCAGCAGGGCCAGGGTGCGGGCCGAAAGGTCGGGATCGGGCTGCGCGAGGACCTGGGTCCGCACCCGCAGATCGGGCGGAATCTCCAGCCCATGGAAGGGCGAGCCTTCGGGGAAGGCGGCCAGCGTCTTCGGCGCGCCCCAGCTCATCGCCCCGCCCGAGGACATGCCGCCCTGCCGCAGCGTGACCGGCATCAGCGGGTCCTGCTCCAGCTTTGCGATATCGGCGGCGGCCAGTCGCGGCCCGGCAAAGCGCAACAGAAGCCCGCCCTTGCCGATCCACTCCACCAGCGCGTCGCTTTCGGTGGGCGGCAGTTGCGCCACATCGGCCAGCACGATCACATCGGGCTTGGCGGGCAGAACATCGGTCACCCCGCCCTCGATCAGATCGGCCGAGGGGCTGAGCGCCTGATGCAGGTAATGCAGCGGTGACAGCAGCTGCAGCCCCTCGCCCGCCGCCTGATCGGCGACCAGAGCCACCTTGCGCCGTTTCAGGGCATCGCCCGCCAGCGTGACAGCCCCCGCGCTGCGCTGACCGTCCAGCGCAAAGCGGGTGACGCGGTTGCGCAGTTCGGGCGGCAGGTCCAGCACCGCCTTGGCGGTGGTGGCCGCGGCGTCAAAGGTCAGCGGCACCCGCGCCAGCTCGCGGTCGGTGCCCGAGGGGTCCGGCCCGCGGGCGACCAGCGTCAATGGCGCCTCGACGCCGGCCGTGGCGCGCAATGCGGCGATGGTCAGCTTGCCCTCGGCCTGCACCGCGGGTTGCAGCGCATAGATCGGTCGGGCGGAGGCATGAAGCCGCACCTCGCCCTGTTTTTGCAAGGCGGCCAGCAGATCGGCCCGCCCGGGATGGGCGAGGTCGTCGGTGATCCAGTCGGTCTCGAACCGATCCTTGGGCAGATCGCCCAGCCACAGCGTCATGGCGCCGGGCAGCCAGGGGCGCGGCTGGGCGGCGGAGAGTTTGCCGCGTTCGTCGGCGGCGGATTTGAAGCTGACCGGCTGCGGGGCATCGGCCAACGAGATCACCGCCACCGCCCGCCCGGTGCGCTCGGCCCCGTCCAGCAGGCTGGCGGCCTTGGCGATGCGGGCCTGCCAGTCATAGGCATCCGGCCAGCCGCCATCCAGCACGATCAGCAGCGGGTCCTTGGCCGCGACCAGAGGCGTCGGGTTCAGCACCGGCCCGGCAAAGGCCACGATCACCCCGCCGATCGCCAGCATCCGGAGCGCCAGAAGCCACCACGGCGTCTTGTCCGCCTCGCGGTCCTCGTCCGTCAGGCCCAGAAGCAGGGCGACCCCGGGAAACCTGCGCCGGATCGCCGCCGGCGGAATCGCCCGCAGCAGGAACCACAGCACCGGCACCGCCAGAAGCGCCAGCAACAGGAGCGGAGAGGTGAAGCCCAGCATCAGTGCCCGCCCTCCAGCGCGCGATAGGCCCAGAGAAGGGCCGATTGCGCCGGTTGCCCGGTGTGATGCGCCATGTAATGCCAGCCCGCCGCCCGGGCGAGATCCGCGAGCCGCGCCTTGCGTTCGGCCAGCCGCGCCAGATAACGCTCGCGCAGATCGCCGGCGCGCTGGGTCTCATGGCTGACCGAGCCGCCCATCGAGACGAAGACCGTCCGCCCGTCGAAGGGAAACTCCTCCTCCGCCGGGTCGAGCACCTGCAACAGAAGGCCCTTCACATCGCGGCCCGCCGCCTGCGCCAGGGATTGCTCCACCGCGGCCATGTCGCCCAGGAAATCCGATACAAAAACCGCGCGCCCGTGGTTCACAAAGGCGTCGGGCACCGGCGCGCCGTAATCCGCGCCGGCCCGCGCCAGATCCAGCGCCATCGCCTCGATCAGGCGCTGCATCTGGCCCTTGCCCGCCTTGGGCGGCTCGCGCCCGGCCAGACCGACCTGTTCCCCCCCACGGAGCAGAAGCACGGCCAGGGCCAGTGCCAGAACCCGGGCGCGGTCGGCCTTGGCGGGGCGATTGGCGGCGCCCGAAAACGCCATCGACTGCGCCGGATCGACCCAGAGCACCACCTGCTGCGACGCCTGCCATTCCCGCTCGCGCACGAAGGTCTGGTCCGACCGGGCCGAGCGGCGCCAGTCGATGCTGCGCAGGGGATCGCCGGGCTGCGCCGGGCGGTATTGCCAGAAGTCGTCGCCCATCCCGGCCCGCCGCCGGCCATGCTCGCCCAGGGCGACGGTCGCGGCCAGATGCTCGGCCTCGGCCAGAAGCGGCGGCAGGGACTGGCCAAGGGCCTCGGCCCGGGCGCGCAGATCGGCGGAAAGGCTCACGCGGCGGCCTCTTGGCCCAGAACACGGCCGGACACGCGGGCGATGACGCCCTGCAGGCTTTCGCCCCGCGCCCGTGCCGCAAAGTTCAAGGCCATCCGGTGTTCCAGCACCGGCTGCGCCATCGCCACCACATCCTCGACCGAGGGCACCAACCGCCCGTTCAGCAGGGCCCGCGCCCGCACCGTCAGCATCAGGGCCTGCGCCGCACGCGGCCCCGGACCCCAGGACAGGGTGTCGCGCAGATCGCGGCCCTCCGGCTCCCCCGGACGGCAGGCGCGGACGAGGTCCAGAATCGCCTCGATCACCTTGTCGCCGACCGGCATCCGCCGGATCAGCGCCTGCGCCGCGATCAGCTCGGGCCCGGAAAACACCGGTTGGGCCACGGCCAGCGTGGCGCCGGTGGTCGCCATCAGGATGTCGCGCTCGGCCATTCGGGTCGGATAGGCCACATCAACCTGCACGAGGAAGCGGTCGAGCTGCGCCTCGGGCAGGGGATAGGTGCCCTCTTGCTCGATCGGGTTTTGCGTCGCCAGCACATGGAAGGGCGGGCCAAGCTTGCGGTGCTGGCCCGCGATGGTGACCTCACGCTCCTGCATCGCCTGCAGCAAGGCGGACTGGGTGCGCGGGCTCGCGCGGTTGATCTCGTCGGCCATCAGAAGCTCGCAGAACACCGGACCTTCGATGAAACGGAAGGCGCGCGCGCCATCGGCCGCGGTCTCCAGCACTTCGGAGCCGAGGATATCGGCGGGCATCAGATCGGGCGTGAACTGGATGCGGTTCGATTTCAGCCCCATGACGGTGGCCAAGGTATCCACCAGCAGCGTCTTGCCCAGACCCGGCAGGCCGACCAGCAAGGCATGCCCGCCCGACAGAAGGGCCGCCATCGTCATCTCGACCACCTGCTCCTGACCGATGAAGCGCCCGCCGATCGCGGCCCGCGCCACCCCCAGACGGGAGGCCAGGGCTTCGATGGCTGTGACGAGATCTTCGGCTTGGGACATGACTTTGCTCCGACAGGGTTCTGTGGGACACTAAAGCCAATCCTGACCGCAGGCACAAATGGCAAAAGGGGCAAAGCCACAAATGATCGTGAAACCTGATGCCGAAAGCCTCCTGTCTTCCGTGACCAAAGCCGCAAAAAAGGGCCCTCCGCCGGTGCATCTGTGGAACCCGGCCTTTTGCGGCGACATCGACATGCGGATCGCGCGGGAGGGGACCTGGTTCTACAACGGCACCCCCATAGGGCGCGCGCCCATGGTCAAACTCTTCTCCTCAATCCTGAAGAAAGAGGGCGAGGACTACTTTCTGGTGACCCCGGTCGAGAAGGTCGGCATCAAGGTCGAGGACGCGCCGCTCTTCGCCGTTGACTTCACGGCAACGGGCGAAGGCCGCGATCAGGTCTTGCGTTTTGTCACCAAAACCGAGGATGAGGTGGTGGCGGATGCCGAAAATCCGCTGGAAATTCGCTTGATTGAGGGGGAACCTGCCCCCTATATCCACATTCGGTCTGGCCTTTACGCGCGTATTGACCGCAAGAGCTTCTACCGCCTGATCGAATTGGGTTGCCATGAGGTGCAAGACCGGGAAAGCTGGTTCGGCCTTTGGTCCCAGGGTCAGTTCTTCAAGGTGATCCCGTCGGCCGACCTGCCGTGACCGCCGCCCGACTTAACTGCCGACCTGACCAGACCAGAGACATATGCCCCGTTACGCCGCGAACCTGACCATGCTTTTCACCGAGGTCCCGAGCCTCGACCGCCCCGGCCTTGCGGCGCAGGCGGGGTTTGACGGGGTGGAGATCCTGTTTCCCTATGACCATCCCGCCAAGGACTGGCAGGCGGCATTGGCCGGGCTGCCCCTGGCGTTGATCAACACACCGCCGGGCGACTGGGCCTCGGGCGACCGCGGCCATGCCGCTGTGCCGGGGATGGAGTTGCAGTTCCGCGAGCATTTCCTGCGCGCCGCAGACCTCGCCACCCGGCTTGGCGCCGCGACGGTCCATGTGATGGCGGGCGTGGCCAAAGGGCCGCAGGCGACCCAGGTTTTCACCGAAAACCTCGCCTGGGCGGCCGAGAGCGCCCCCGACCTCAGCCTGACGATCGAGCCTTTGAACGCCGATGACTGGCCGGGCTATTTCCTCAACGACTTCGACCAGGCGGCGCGGATCCTCGCCGATCTGGAAGACCGTCGCATCGGGTTGCAGTTCGACATCTGGCACGCCGCCCGCATCCACGGCGATGCGCAAGCGGTCTGGGACAAGCACCGTGCTTTGGTGAACCACGTCCAGATTGCCGGCTTCCCCGGCCGCGCCGAGCCCGGCGGCGGTGGCTTCGACCTGACCTCGCTCTTCCGCGACCTCGATGCGCAGGACTACCAGGGTTGGGTCGCCGCCGAATACCGCCCCGCCCGCGCGACGGTGCACGGCCTCGGCTGGCTGAACGCGCTGAAGGCGCGCGACAAGCTGATCGGCACCGCCGGCTGAGGGGGCGGCGCGCCGGGCCCGAATTTTCTGCGAAAATTCCCGCAGTCCTGCCCGATTCGGCGCCCTTTGGTTAACGGCCTGCTGTCTTGCCGCGCGTAGAGACGCAAGGAAGACAGAAGGAAGACGCCGGCAAGACCCGGTTGCCGCCCTGGTTTTCACCGGTTAACCCAGCGTCCCCAAAGACTTGGGAGACAATCCGCACCCCCCTCTTTCCCCGGCCCCGCGCAACCGCTATCCTGTCGCCAAACCTCATTCAGGGACGACAATATGCCGACCAAAGCGCCCGAGACCCAAATCGTCACCACCTGGAAAGTCGCCTGTGACGGCGGTGTGGGAGCGCTGGGCCATCCCCGCGTCTGGCTGACCATCCCCGAGGACACCGGTTTCGTCGAATGCGGCTATTGCGACAAGCGCTTCGAGATCGACCGCGCCCACGCCCACGACGACCACTGAGGCTTGCCATGCGCCGGGGCCTGCGCCTCTTCGCGGTTCTGGTTTGCCTGCCTTTGCTCTATCTCTGCGCCGGCCTGATCGGCGCAGCGCTGCCCGGGTCCTACACGAAGACGGATGGCGTGCCGACCCGCGCCATCGCTTTGGCCGCCGGGCCGATCCATTTCGACATTCTTCTGCCCCTGACCGACACCCTGCGCACAAGCTTTGCCTTTGCCGCCAGTCAGAGCGTGCCGGTGGAGGACAAGACCGCACACTACCTTGTGGTGGGCTGGGGCTCTTCAGGGTTTTACACCACCACGGGCAGCTATGCCGATCTTGAACTCTCAACCGTCTTGCGGGCCATGACCGGGGACGACGCGGTGTTGCATCTGGATGTGACCGGGGATCTGGCCGATGTGCCGGGCCTGATCTGGCTGCCGGTATCCGATGCGCAGCTGGATCGGCTGACGGGCGCGATCCTCTCCAGCCTGACGCGGGACGCTGCGGGTCAGCCCGTGCCTCTGCCGGGTCTGGCTTTCGGCCAGACCGATGCCTTCTTCGCCGCCGAAGGGCACTTCAGCCTGCTGCGGACCTGCAACGTCTGGGTGGGCGAGGTTCTGCGGGCTGCGGGCATTCCCTTCGGCCTCTGGACGCCGACCCCGCAGGCCATCCGCCTGTCCGCCTATCTGTTTGACCGAACCTAGTGGCACCCGCACCCGGTTCCCGCCTATACTTCGGCGAAACTTGAGCGGGGCGCGCGACATGACTTTCGGCAAAGGCCATCACCTTCACCTCATCGACGGCTCGGCCTTCATCTTCCGCGCTTACCACGCGCTGCCGCCTTTGACCCGCAAGTCGGATGGGCTGCCGGTCGGGGCGGTTGCAGGCTTCTGCAACCTTCTGTGGGGTGAGCTCACCACCACCCGCAACCAGAACGCGCCGACCCATATCGCGGTGATCTTCGACGCCGGGGCCAAGACCTTCCGCAATGATATCTACCCGGAATACAAGGCAAATCGCCCACCCCTGCCCGAGGATCTGCGCCCGCAGTTCCCGCTGACGCGCGATGCCACCCGCGCCTTCAACGTCGCCTGTATCGAGCTTGCCGGCTACGAGGCCGACGACATCATCGCCACCCTGGCCAAACAGGCGCGCGAGGCGGGGGGGACGGTGACCATCCTCTCCTCCGACAAGGACCTGATGCAGCTGATGGGCAACGGCGTCGACATGCACGACCCGATGAAGAACAAGCGTCTGACGCTGGACGACGTGCAGGAGAAGTTCGGCGTCGGACCCGACCGGGTGATCGACGTCCAATCCCTCGCCGGGGATTCGGTCGACAACGTGCCGGGGGCGCCGGGGATCGGCCTGAAGACGGCGGCGCTGCTGATCCAGGAATACGGCGACCTCGACACGCTTCTGGCCCGGGCATCCGAGATCAAGCAGCCCAAACGCCGCGAGGCTTTGGTGGAAAACGCCGACAAGATCCGCCTGTCGCGCCAGCTGGTCACCCTGAAGGACGACACGCCGATCGACCTTGACCTTGGCACGCTGGAACTGCGCGCGCCGGAGCCCGAGGCGATCATGGACTTCCTCAAAAAGATGGAATTCCAGACCCTTATCCGCCGCGTTTCCGAAAAGCTGAAGGTCGAGGCGCCGGTGCTGGACAATGCCAAAGGCTACGAGGTTGCCGGTGCCCACGACGCGCCGAAGGCCGAGGCGCTGCCCTTCGACACGAATTCCTATACCTGCATCCGCGATGCCGAAACCCTCGCCAAATGGATCGCCCGCGCCCGCGAGCGCGGCTATCTGGCCGTCGATACCGAAACCACCAGCCTTGACGAGATGCAGGCCGAGATCGTCGGCATTTCGCTGGCCGTCGACCCCGGCCAGGCCGCCTATATCCCGCTTTTGCACCGCACCGGCACCGATGACCTTCTGGGCGCGGTCACCATGGCCGAGGGGCAGATGCCGCTGGACGAGGTGTTAAGCCTTCTGAAACCGCTTCTGGAGGATGATGCCGTCCTCAAGATCGGGCAGAACATGAAGTATGACGCCAAAATCTTCGCCCGGCTGGGCGTCACGGTCGCCCCGATCGACGACACGATGCTGATGTCCTATGCGATGTATGCCGGGCTGAACAACCACGGCATGGATGAGCTGTCGGAGAAATACCTTCACCACAAACCTATCCCGATCAAGGACTTGATCGGTTCCGGCAAATCCGCCGTCACCTTCGACAAGGTCCCCCTCGACAAGGCCGTGGCCTATGCCGCCGAGGATGCCGATGTGACGCTGCGCCTGTGGCAGACCTTCAAGCCCAACCTGCATAAGGCCAAGGTGACGACGGTTTACGAGACCCTCGAACGCCCCCTCGTCCCGGTTCTGGCCGAGATGGAGATGGCCGGCATCCAGGTTGACCGCGCCACCCTGTCGCGCATGTCCGGCGCCTTTGCCCAGAAGATGCTGGCGCTGGAGGAGGAGATCCAGACCCTCGCCGGCGAGAAATTCAACGTCGGCTCGCCGAAGCAGCTCGGCGAGATCCTGTTCGACAAGATGAGCCTGCCGGGCGGCGAGAAGGGCAAGAACGGCGCCTATGGCACCGGCGCCGATGTGCTGGAGGATCTGGCCACCGAACACGAACTTCCCGGTAAGGTGCTGGACTGGCGGCAGCTCTCCAAGCTGAAATCGACCTATACCGACGCGCTGCAGGAGCATATCAACCCCGAAACCGGCCGGGTCCACACCTCCTATTCGATGACGGGGGCGGTGACCGGGCGCTTGGCGTCTTCCGACCCGAACCTGCAGAACATCCCGGTGCGCAGCGAAGAGGGCCGCCGGATACGGGAGGCCTTTGTGGCGCCCAAAGGCAAGGTTCTGGTATCGCTCGACTATTCGCAGATCGAGCTGCGCATCCTCGCCCATGTCGCCGACATTCCCGCCCTGCAGCAAAGCTTCCGTGACGGCATCGACATCCACGCCATGACGGCGTCAGAGATGTTCAACGTGCCGCTCGATCAGATGACCTCGGAAATCCGCCGCCGCGCCAAGGCGATCAACTTCGGCGTGATCTACGGCATCTCGGGCTTCGGCCTCGCCCGCAACCTGCGCATTCCAAGGGCCGAGGCGCAGGGCTTCATCGACCGCTATTTCGAGCGCTTCCCCGGCATCAAGGAATACATGGCCGAGACGGTGAAATTCGCGCAAGCCAACGGCTTTGTGCAAACCCTGTTCGGTCGCAAGATCCACACGCCCGAGATCAACGCCAAGGGCCCCGGCGCCGGCTTCGCCAAACGCGCCGCGATCAATGCGCCGATTCAAGGGACAGCCGCCGACGTGATCCGCCGCGCCATGATCCGGATGCCCGACGCTATCGCCGGCCTCCCCGCCAAGATGTTGCTGCAGGTCCATGACGAGTTGCTGTTCGAGGTCGAGGAAGGCGCCGCCGCAGACCTGATCAAGGTCGCCAAAGCCGTGATGGAGGGCGCCTCGCACCCCGCCGTGGCGCTGAAGGTGCCCCTGATTGTTGAAGCTGGCCAAGGACTTAACTGGGCCGCCGCCCACTAGGCCCTAACGGTCGATCCGGACCTGAAAGCAGTTGTTGCGGGCGGAACGGACATGAACATAGGCCACACGCGGGTCGGTGATCCGCGTGTAAGCCTCTGATATCAAATTAGAAACCGGAACCACCGCCCCGGTGCCATAAACGATCCGGTCATCCGCGCCATAGCCCCGGACGATATAGGTCGGAGACTCCAGAATCTCCGGCAGGGTGTCGCCGCCGCCCGCCTCGCAGGCATCCGCGCACAGAAAGATCGGCCCCAACTCGGCATAGGGCTGCGGGGCGGGGAAGGGGCGGTGGGCGAGGATCAGCATCTCGGCGCCTTTGGGAATCATCTTCAGGCAATGGCGGCAGGGGTTGCCATCGCCGTCAGAGATATGACGCTCGGGCAACTGCCCATTGGCATCGGGGCCGCCGGATTGCCAGGCGCGAACAAGGTCGGTGGGGATCGGGGTAAAGTGCATCATGGCCTCCATTTTCCGCCAATATCGCCAAAAGCCGCCCGAGGCTCGACCCGGAACCTGCGCATTTGTCTTGCAACACAGGGGCATCGGGCCTATATCGCCTTTAACAGAAGTTTCAGGGTCCAAACCTGAAGCTGCCGACCTATCTTGCGGGCCTGTTGGCCCGTTTTTCATTTCTGGGACCTCCCTCATGTCTGACCTTATCGCCAAAACCGCCATGGACCGCCGTCTGGCCGACATCATCACCCCGGTGATCGAGGGTCTGGGCTTTGAACTGGTGCGCGTGCGTCTGATGGGCGGGGCGACCCGCATCCTGCAGATCATGGCCGACCGCCCCGATGGCGGCATTGGCGTCGATGAATGCGGCGATATCTCCACCGCGGTTTCTGCCGTCTTGGACGTCGAAGACCCGATCGAGGAGAATTACGTCCTCGAAGTCTCCTCCCCCGGGATCGACCGGCCGCTGACGCGTTTGAAAGATTTCGAGATGTGGAAGGGCTGGGAAGCCCGGATCGAGACGACCGAGCTGATCGACGGCCGCCGCCGTTTCAAGGGCGGGCTGATGGGCGTCGAAGGCAATGACGTGCTGATCGAGATCGAGGAGCATGGCCAGGACGTGATCATCGGCCTTGATTTTGATTGGCTTTCCGACGCGAAGCTGATCCTCACCGACGAGCTGATCGCCGAAATGCTGCGCCAGCGCAAAGTGCCCGAGGTTGAAGAGGGCGGCTTTGACGAGATCGACGAGACCGAAACCGACGGCGAGGACGAAGAGCCCGCCGAACCGACCAAACACTGACACCAAGCCGGGAGACGAACATGGCGATTACCTCTGCCAACCAGCTGGAGCTTCTGCAAACCGCCGAAGCCGTCGCGCGTGAAAAGATGATCGACCCGGATCTGGTGATCCAGGCGATGGAGGACAGCCTCGCCCGTGCCGCCAAGTCGCGTTACGGCGCCGAGATGGACATCCGCGTCAAGATCGACCGCAAGACCGGCCGCGCCACCTTTGCCCGCATCCGCACCGTGGTCGAGGACGAGGCGGTGGAAAACCACCACGCCCAGCTGACCGTCAAGCAGGCGAAATCCTACCTCGCCGACCCCAAGATCGGTGACGAGGTGATCGACGAGGTTCCCCCCGTCGATCTGGGCCGAATCGCTGCCCAATCGGCCAAGCAGGTGATTCTCCAGAAGGTCCGCGAAGCCGAGCGCGACCGTCAGTTCGACGAATTCAAGGACCGCAAGGGCACGATCATCAACGGTCAGGTCAAACGCGAGGAATATGGCAACATCATCGTCGACATCGGTCGCGGTGAAGCCATCCTGCGCCGGAACGAGAAGATCGGCCGCGAATCGTACCGCCCGAACGACCGCATCCGCGCCTATATCAAGGACGTGCGCCGTGAAGCTCGCGGCCCGCAGGTCTTCCTGAGCCGCACCGACCCGCAGTTCATGGCCGAGCTCTTCAAGATGGAAGTGCCGGAAATCTATGACGGCATCATCGAGATCAAGGCTGTCGCCCGTGACCCGGGCTCGCGCGCCAAGATCGCGGTGATCTCCTACGACAACTCGATCGACCCGGTCGGTGCCTGCGTCGGTATGCGCGGCAGCCGTGTGCAGGCCGTGGTGAACGAGCTGCAGGGCGAGAAGATCGACATCATTCCGTGGAATCAGGATCAGGCGACCTTCCTTGTGAACGCCCTGCAACCGGCTGAAGTGTCCAAGGTCGTGATCGACGAAGAAGTCGGCAAGATCACCGTCGTGGTGCCGGATGAACAGCTGTCGCTGGCCATCGGCCGCCGCGGTCAGAACGTCCGTCTGGCAAGCCAGCTGACGGCGCTGGACATCGACATCATGACCGAGTCCGACGAGTCCGCTCGCCGCCAGGCCGAGTTCGCCGAACGCACCAAGCTCTTCATGGAGACGCTGGATATCGACGAGATGATGGCGCAGCTTTTGGTCTCGGAAGGCTTCACCAACCTGGAAGAAGTGGCCTATGTCGAGACGGACGAGCTTCTCTCCATCGACGGCTTCGACGAGGGTACGGCCGGCGAACTGCAGGCCCGTGCGCGGGATTACCTGGAGGCTGCCAACAACAAAGCCATTGAAAACGCAAAGGCTTATGGTGTACAGGACGAGCTGATGTCCTTCGAAGGTCTGACGCCCCAGATGCTGGAAGCGCTTGGCAAGGAAGGCATCAAGACGCTGGAAGACTTCGCAACCTGCGCCGACTGGGAACTGTCGGGCGGCTGGACCACGGTGAACGGCCAGCGCGTCAAGGATGAAGGCATCCTTGAGAAGTTCGACATGAGCCTGGAAGAAGCCCAGACCCTGGTGATGACGGCGCGTGTCATGCTCGGCTGGGTCGACCCCACCGCCATGGAACCCGAAGCAGAAGAGGAGGCCGGGGCGTAACGCACCCCGGACCCCCTTGACCCGCGGCGGCCGCACCCCAGATATGGACGACCCCGAGCGCAAGTGCATTGTGACCGGGGAAGTTCAACCCAAGTCAGGCCTGATCCGGTTCTGCCTTGACCCCGAGGGTCAGGTGACGCCGGATATTCTGGCCCGGTTGCCCGGACGTGGCTTTTACGTCTCGGCTGACCGCAAGGCGATTGAGAAGGCGGCGGCCAAGGGGCTCTTTGCCCGGGCCGCCAAACAGCCCGTGAAGGTGCCGCAAGGTCTGGCCGATCTGGTCGAATCGTTGGTGCTCAAACGGGTGCAGGAATCGATCTCGCTCTGTCGCAAGGCCAATGCCGCCGTGACCGGGTATGAGAAAGTGAAGGAATGGCTGAAGGACGGGCGGGCAACCGTGCTGATCCAGGCAGCCGACGGGTCCGAACGCGGGAAAACCAAGCTCAGGCCACCGGAAAATGGCGGTGGGTTCATCGGCTGTCTGACAGCAGGGGAATTGGGTTTGTCCTTTGGCCGCGAACGTGCGATACACGCCGCGCTTGCGACTGGTGTCCTTACGACTCGTGTTGTAGAGGAAGCGGCAAGGCTGGCTGGGCTGCGGGTGCAGACCGGCGGGCATGATGGCGGCGACGATGCCGCCTTGAAGGATATGTAGGACGCATGAGCGATACAGACGGCAAAAAACCCCTCGGCCTGGGTGGCGCACCTCGTTCCGGTCAGGTGAAGCAAAGCTTCTCGCATGGCCGCACGAAAAGCGTCGTGGTCGAGGTCAAGCGCAAGCTGACGGTGGTGCCGAACAAAGGTGCCGCGCCGACCCCGGGTACGGGTGCGGCTGTGGCGACATCTCCGCGTCTGGGCGATCCGTCCAAGCGCCCTGCCGGCATTTCCGATGCCGAGATGGAGCGTCGTCTGTCCGCTCTGCGTGCCGCCAAGGCGCGTGAAGCCGAAGACGCCGCCAAGCGCGCCGAAGACGAGCGCCAGCGCGAGGAAGATCGCCAGCGCAAGCGCGAAGAGAACGAGGCCAAAGAGCGCGAACAGCGCGAGGCAGAGGCTGCGGCCCGCGCCAAGGCTGAAGAAGAAGCCCGCGTGAAGGCGGAAGCCGAGGCTGCCGCCAAGGCCGCCGAAGAGGCCCGCAAGGCGCCTGCCGCTTCGCCCGCGCCGCGTTCGAACAATTCGGCCGCGCCCTCGCGCGGTGGTCCTGCGGGCCGTCCGGCTCCGGCGACCCCGGCAGAGGATGCCGTCTCGCGTGGTCCGGCCTCGGCCAAGCCCGGCTTGCCGCCGCGCCGCACCGACCGTGAGCGCGAAGACCGCGAACGCGCCGCCAACAAGGCCAAGGGTGAAGAAGGCCGCCGCGCCGGCAAGCTGACCCTGTCTGACGCCGTCGCCGATGAAGGTGGCCGTCAGCGCAGCATGGCTGCGATGAAGCGCAAGCAGGAAAAGGCGCGCCAGAAGGCTTTGGGCATGGGCCTCAAGCCCGAAAAGCAGGTGCGCGATGTGCAGCTGCCGGAAACCATCGTCGTCTCGGAACTGGCCAACCGCATGGCGGAACGTGGCGCTGACGTCGTGAAATCGCTCATGAAAATGGGCATGATGGTCACGATGAACCAGGCGATCGACGCCGATACGGCAGAACTGGTGATCGAGGAATTCGGCCACCGCGCGGTTCGCGTCGCCGATGCCGACGTCGAACAGGCGATCGACACGGTCAAGGACAAGACCGAGGACCTGCTGCCGCGCCCGCCGATCGTCACGATCATGGGCCACGTCGACCACGGCAAGACCTCGCTTCTGGACGCCATCCGCCACGCCAATGTGGTGTCGGGCGAAGCTGGCGGGATCACCCAGCACATCGGCGCCTATCAGGTGAAAACCCCGAACGGCCAGCTTGTCACCTTCCTCGACACGCCCGGCCACGCGGCCTTCACCTCGATGCGCTCGCGCGGGGCTCATGTGACCGATATCGTCATTCTGGTGGTTGCGGCCGATGATGCCGTGATGCCGCAGACCATCGAAGCCATCGCCCACGCCAAAGCGGCGAAGGTTCCGATCATCGTGGCGATCAACAAGATCGACAAATACGAAGCCAATCCGCAGAAAGTGCGGACCGATCTGCTGCAGCATGATATCGTTGTGGAAGAAATGTCCGGTGACGTGCAGGACGTTGAAGTCTCGGCCAAGACCGGCAAGGGCATCGACAACCTGCTCGAGGCGATCTCGCTGCAGGCCGAAATCCTCGAACTGCGGTCGAACCCGAACCGTCAGGCGGCGGGCGCCGTGATCGAAGCGAAGCTGGACGCAGGTCGCGGCCCGGTGGCGACGGTTCTGGTGCAGAACGGCACGTTGCGCAAAGGCGATATCTTCGTCGTCGGCGAGCAGTGGGGCAAGGTCCGCGCCCTGATCAACGACAAGGGCGAGACGGTGACCGAAGCTGGCCCGTCCGTTCCGGTCGAGGTTCTGGGTCTGTCGGGCACGCCGCATGCCGGTGACACGCTGAACGTGGTCAACACCGAAGCGGAAGCGCGTGAGATCGCGGACTACCGTGAGAAGGCGACCAAGGACAAGCGCGCTGCCGTTGGCGCTGCCACCACAATGGAACAGCTGATGGCCAAGGCCAAGGCCGACCAGTCGGTGGCAGAGTTGCCGATCATCGTGAAGGCCGACGTGCAAGGTTCGACCGAAGCCATCGTGCAGGCGCTGGAAAAGGTCGGCAACGACGAGGTGCGCGTGCGCGTCCTGCACTCCGGTGTGGGCGCCATCACCGACAGCGACGTCAGCCTGGCCGATGCCAGCAAGGCGCCGATCATCGGCTTCAACGTCCGTGCCAATGCGATGGCCCGTGCCTCCGCCACCCAGAAGGGGGTCGAGCTGCGCTACTACTCGATCATCTATGACCTGGTGGATGACATCAAGAAAGCCGCCTCGGGCCTCCTCAAGGCCGAGATCCGCGAGACTTTCATCGGCTACGCCACGATCAAGGAGGTCTTCAAGATCACCGGGATCGGCAACGTGGCCGGTTGCCTCGTCACCGAAGGCGTCGCCCGCCGCTCGGCTGGCGTGCGTCTCTTGCGCGACAACGTGGTCATCCACGAAGGCACGCTCAAGACGCTCAAGCGCTTCAAGGACGAGGTCAAGGAAGTGCCGATGGGTCAGGAATGCGGCATGGCTTTCGAGCGTTACGAGGATGTCCGCTCTGGCGACGTCATCGAAATCTTCGAACGCGAAGAGATCCAGCGCACCCTGGCCTGATCAGGTCTTGCGGGAAAGGTCTGGCCAGAGGTTCTCTGGCCAGAAGTTTCTTGCGGGGCGCGGACACGAAATGCAAAGGCCGGGCAAATTGCCCGGCCTTTTGAATTCACAACAGTGCCAAGGCCCCGAAAGGCCCCGCAGGCAAGTGGTAGCCCGCGCGCGGGATCAGGCGTTCGCCGGCGCCGCAGCCTTGTAGGACTGGATCGCGCGGCCAACATAGGTACCGCCGTCAACCTTCACGGCGATCTGGCCATCACTCAGGTCACGCACATAGGTGCCCTGGATGAAAACGCTGCTTCCGATGGAGATGGTTCTGATCATGGCTCGACCCTCAACACTGTGTCAGTTTTTAGAAAGATATGTGTAACTTTCCGATTAAGATACAGGCAAGTTAAGAAAAGTACCTATCCTGAAGTATAATTTTTCGAAAAATACTTGAAGGTTTGGTCACAGCCAGTCGCGCAGGATCGGGATCAGGGGCAGATCGGCGGGCGGCATCGGGTAATCGCGCAGCTTTTCAGGGCGGACCCAGGCGAGGGTCTGGCCTTCGCGCGGGGTGGGAATACCCTCCCATCGGCGGCAGGCGAAGAGCGGCATCAGGAGGTGGAAGCTGTCGTAGGCGTGGCTGGCGAAGGTCAAGGGCGCGAGGCAGCTTTGCCAGGTGTTGATGCCCAGCTCTTCGTGCAGCTCGCGGATCAGGGCCGCTTCCGGCGTCTCGCCGGGTTCGACCTTGCCGCCCGGGAACTCCCAGAGGCCGGCCATGGACTTGCCCGGTGGCCGCTGGGCCAGAAGCACGCGGCCCTCGGGATCGATCAGGGCGACGGCGGAAACAAGAATGATATTCATGGGTTGCGCCCTTTGCCGGCGGCCGGGGGTTTCACACCCCCGGACCCCCGTGGGATACTTGTGTCTGAATGAAGGCCGAAGGCGCGCGCCTCAGGAGCGGTAATCGGCGTTGATCTCGATGTAGCGTTTGGTCAGGTCGCAGGTCCAGACCGTGCGCGCGCCCTCACCAAGACCCATGTCGACCGCGATGACGATCTCGGGCTTTTTCATGTAGGCTGCGGCGTCGGCTTCGACATAGGAGGGGCTGCGCCAGCCCTTTTCGGCCAGGGTCATCTCACCGAACTTGATGGTCAGGCGGTCGCGGTCGGCCTCGGCGCCGGACTTGCCGACGGCCATGACGATGCGGCCCCAGTTCGGATCCTCGCCGGCGACGGCGGTCTTCACCAGGGGCGAATCCGCGATGGCGAGGGCGACCTTGCGGGCGTCGGCATCGGTTGCCGCACCCGTCACGCGGACCTCGACGAATTTCGTGGCCCCTTCGCCGTCGCGAATCACCTGATGCGCGAGGTTGAGCATCACCTCGCGGAGGGCGGCTTCGAAGGCCTTGAGGGCGGCGCCGGTCAGGGGGGCGGCCTCGGACTGGCCGGTGGCGGCCAGCAGCAGGGTGTCGGAGGTCGAGGTGTCGCTGTCGACCGTGATGGCATTGAAGGTGGTGTCGGTGAGGCGCGACAGCACCTTTTGCAGCGCGGCGGGGGCGATCTTCGCATCGGTGAAGATATAGACCAGCATGGTGGCCATGTCGGGCGCGATCATGCCCGAGCCCTTGGCGATGCCCGCGATCTGGATCGCGCCGCCCTTGCCCGCCACGGTGGCGGTGGCGCCCTTGGGGAAGGTGTCGGTGGTCATCATGGCTTCGGCGGCCATGACGATCGCGTCGTCGCGTAGGCCGGCCTGCAGGGCGGGGATGGCCGCGATGATGCGGTCATGGGCGATCGGTTCGCCGATCACCCCGGTCGAGGAGGAGAACACCCGGCTGGTGGGCAGGCCAAGCGCCTGCGCCACATGGCCGGTGATGGCCGCAACCGACTGTTCGCCCAAAGCGCCGGTGAAAGCGTTGGAATTGCCCGAGTTCACGATGATCGCGGCACCGGCGCCTTCCGGCACCTTGGCGGCGATCTTGGCCTGGCAATCGCGCACGCAGGCCGAGCGCGTGGTGGAGCGGGTGAAGACCCCGGCCATGGCAGTGCCGGGGGCCAGACGGATCAGCATCACGTCCTTGCGGTTCTTGTAGCGCACCCCGGCCTCGACCGCGGCGAATTCAACGCCGCGGATCAGGGGCAGGTCGGGGAAGCGTTCGGGGGCGAGGGGCGAGACCGGCTTGGCCTTTTTCGCCGGCGCCGGTGCGGGCGCCGGCGTGGCCTCTTTCAGGGCCTGAAGTTCTTTCCTCAGCGCCTTGGCTTCGGCTTTCCAATCGGTCTTGCCCATCGCTTTGTCCTTACTTGTCCAGAAGGGTCAGGTCTTTGATCGCCGCCGGGTCGATACCCGAGATATCGGCGCGGGTGACGGTGGCCTTGTCTGTAACAGACTTGATGAAGGATTCGATGGCAGCCTTCTGCACCTCGGCGGCAATCTGGTCATGCACCTCGGCCAGTGCCGGGGCGGCCTTGTTGCGGGTTTCCGAGACCAGGATCAGGTGCCAGCCGAAATCGGTCTTGATCGGGCCGACGACCTTGCCGACCGGAGCGGCCAGAACCGCATCCTCAAACGGCTTGACCATCGCACCCTTGCCGAACCAGCCGAGGTCGCCGCCATTGGCAGCCGAACCGTCGGTGGAATTGGCCTTGGCCACATCGGCGAAGGGCTTGCCGCCCTCGATCTCGGCCAGGAGGGCCTTGGCCTTGTCCTCGCTGTCGACCAGGATATGGGCGGCGTGGTATTCCAGCTCCGGCGCCATGTCCTTGTACTTGGCGTCATAGGCCTTCTGGATCGCCTCTTCCGAGGTGGCGTCCTTGATGCCGGCGATCAGCGCCTCGTTCGACAGGTAGCTGCGGTTCAGGTTCTGGATCGCGATGGTCTGCTTTTTCGACAGGGTTTCGCCGACCGACTGCTTCAGCGCCTCTTGCTGGATCAGCTGGTCGAGGATGCCCTTGAAGAGCTGGTCATCCGGCAGGGCCTTGTACTGCTGCGGCAGGCCGTCGCGCGTGACGATCACATCGCCCAGCGTGATGTCTTTGCCGTTGACCGTGGCCAGAACCGTGGCGCCGGTGGCAGCGACGGCGGGCGTGGCGGCGGGGGCAGCTTCGGTGGTCGCGGGGGCCGTCGTTTCGGCCAGGGCCGGCAGCGCCAACCCGGCAGAAAGGGCCAGCGCGGCGCAGAACCCGGAAAGTTTCGTCATCTCACACGCTCCTGATGCGGCTGCGGCGTCGCGCAGCGTTGACTATGGCATGGCCAGACCTTAAATCGCACACGTCCCATTGGATTGGTCCGCGGCCAGGTTGGCCGACCTGCCCGGCTCTTCTAGGGGGTGACTTGGGTGCGGGCAAGGCCAAGCCTCACACGATGATGTCAGCGTTTGGCGGACATAACCGAATTGGTCAGGCGGAGTGGTTGATGCTGGGTTTGGGAACGCTTGCACGGAAAGTCTTTGGCACGCCCAACGACCGCATGGTCAGAACGGTGCGCCCCTTGGTCGAGAAGATCAATGCTTTGGAGCCGGAGTTCGCGGCACTGAGCGATGACGGCATCAAGGAACGGACCGAGGCGCTGAAGAAACGCGTTCAGGAGGGCGGCGAGAGCCTTGATTCCGTCCTTCCCGAAGCCTTCGCCAATTGCCGCGAGGCAGCCCGCCGTGCGCTTGGCCTGCGCGCCTTTGACACCCAGCTGATGGGCGGCATCTTTCTGCATCAGGGCAATATCGCCGAAATGCGCACCGGTGAGGGCAAGACCCTTGTCGCGACCTTTCCGGCCTATCTCAACGCCCTGTCGGGCAAGGGCGTCCATGTCGTCACGGTCAACGACTATCTGGCAAAGCGCGACGCCATGTGGATGGGCAAGGTTTATGCCGCCCTGGGCCTGACCACCGGCATCGTGGTGCCCTTCCAGCCTGAGCCGGAAAAGATCGAGGCCTACCGCGCCGACATCACCTATGCGACCAACAACGAACTGGGCTTCGACTACCTGCGCGACAACATGAAGGGCTCGATCGCCGAAATGGCGCAGCGCGGCCACAACTTCGCGATCGTCGACGAAGTGGACTCGATCCTGATCGACGAAGCGCGCACGCCCTTGATCATCTCGGGCCCGTCTGAGGACCGCAGCGATCTGTACCAGAAGATCGACGCCGTGATCCCGGAACTGACCGAAGAGCATTTCAAGCTGGATGAAAAGGTCCGGTCGGCCACGCTGACCGAAGAGGGCAACGATTTCATCGAGCGCCGTCTGCATGCGGCGGGCCTTCTGCCCGATGGCCAGTCGCTTTATGACCCGGAAAGCACGACCCTGGTGCACCACGTCACCCAGGCCCTGCGGGCGCACAAGCTCTACCAGCGCGACCAGCACTATATCGTCAAGGATGGCGAGGTGATGCTGATTGACGAGTTCACCGGCCGCATGATGCGTGGCCGCCGGCTGTCGGAAGGCCTGCACCAGGCGATCGAGGCCAAGGAACATGTGAAGGTCCAGCCCGAGAACGTGACTTTGGCCAGCGTGACCTTCCAGAACTACTTCCGCCTCTACAGCAAGCTGGCTGGCATGACCGGTACGGCCACGACCGAGGCCGACGAATTCATGGAGATCTACAAGCTGGGTGTGGTCGAAGTGCCGACCAACCGCCCGGTGCAGCGGATCGACGACCATGACCAGGTCTTCCGCACCGCGCGCGAAAAGTACGAAGGCATCGTCAAGACGATCCGCACCGCGCATGAAAAGGGTCAACCGATCCTCGTCGGCACCACCTCGATCGAGAAGTCCGAGGCGCTGTCGGACATGCTGAAGAAAGAGGGCATCACCCATAACGTCCTCAACGCCCGCCAGCACGAGGCCGAGGCGCAGATCGTCGCCGATGCCGGCAAGTTCGGCGCGGTGACCATCGCGACCAACATGGCTGGCCGCGGCACCGACATCCAGCTCGGCGGCAACGTCGAGCTGAAGGTGCTGGAGGCGATCGCCGCCGACCCGCATCTGCACCCCGATGAGGTCCGCGCCAAGATCGAAGCCGAACATGCCGAGGAAAAGGCCCGCGTTCTGGCCGCCGGTGGCCTGTTCGTGCTGGCGACCGAACGCCATGAAAGCCGCCGGATCGACAACCAGCTGCGCGGCCGTTCGGGCCGTCAGGGTGACCCGGGCCGCTCGTCCTTCTTCCTGAGCCTCGAAGACGACCTGATGCGGATCTTTGGTTCCGAGCGTCTGGACAAAGTCCTGTCCACGCTGGGCCTGAAAGAGGGCGAAAGCATCGTTCACCCTTGGGTAAACAAATCGCTGGAACGCGCGCAGGCCAAGGTCGAAGGACGCAACTTCGACATCCGCAAGCAGCTGTTGAAGTTCGACGACGTGATGAACGACCAGCGCAAGGCCATCTTCGGCCAGCGGCTGGAGATCATGAACTCGGAAGACGTCGGCGAGATCGCGCAGGACATGCGCCATCAGGTCGCTGAGGATCTCGTCGACTTCTACCTGCCGCCGAAAGCCTATGCCGACCAATGGGACGTGCCCGGCCTTTACGCCGCCGTCATCGAAAAGATGAACCTCGACCTGCCGATCATCAAATGGGCAGCTGAAGAGGGGGTCGATCAGGCGGTCATGCTGGAGCGTCTGGTGGCCGAAAGCGACAAGGCCATGGCCGGCAAGCTGGAGGCCTTCGGCGTCGATACCATGCGCTCGATCGAAAAGCAGCTGCTGCTGCAGACTATCGACGCCAAATGGCGCGAGCATCTGGTGACGTTGGAGCATCTGCGCACCGTCGTCGGCTTCCGTGGCTATGCGCAGCGCGATCCCTTGAACGAATACAAGACCGAAGCCTTCGCGCTGTTCGAATCCATGCTGAACTCGCTCCGTCAGGAGGTCACGCAGAAGCTGGGCCTCGTGCGGCCGATGACGCAGGAAGAGCAGCAGGCGATGATGGCGCAGATGATCGCCCAGCAGCAGGCAATGCAGGCCCCCGCCGCGCCCCCCGCCCCGGCCCCGGCTCCCGAGGTCGCGGCCCCGGTTGCCCCCCCTGCCGCAGTGGCCTTCAACGAGGCCGATCCTTCGACCTGGGGCAACCCGTCGCGCAACGACCCTTGCCCCTGCGGTTCGGGCGAGAAGTTCAAGCACTGCCACGGCAAGCTGGCCTGATCGGCCAAAGGCGAGGGGGCGGTGTCGCCACCCTCTCGCCCGCGATCAGGGCTCCATCAGCCGATAGCCCGCGCCGGGTTCGGTGCGGATGATCGTGGGATTGGCCGGGTCGGGCTCGATCTTGGTGCGCAGCTGGCCGACGAAGACCCGCAGATATTGCGTGTCGTCGTGATGCGCCGGGCCCCAGACGGCGGTCAGGATCTGGCGGTGCGTCACCACCCGCCCGGCATTGCGCGCCAGAATGGCCAGAAGGTCATATTCCTTCGGCGTCAGCCGCAAAGGCTGCCCCGCCCGGCTGACCAGCCTTTTGTCGAGGTCGATGACCAGATCGCCGATCTGCAGCCGCAGCACCTCACCCTTGCCACGCGCGGCGTGGCGGGCGGCGGTGCGCAGGCGGGCCTGCAACTCGCTGATGCCGAAGGGCTTTTCCAGATAATCGTCGGCGCCAAGGTCCAGGGCCGCCACCTTCTCCGCCTCGCGGTCGCGGGCCGAGAGGATGATGATCGGCACCTGCGAGAAGGCGCGGATGTCGGCCAGCACCTCCTTGCCGTCGCGGTCGGGCAGGCCGAGGTCCAGAAGGATGGCATCGGGGGCGATGCTGGCGGCCAGACGCACGGCATCCTGCCCGGTCAGGGCGGGGCGGGTCTCGTAGCCGGCACTTTCCAGCCCGATGCGCAGCATGGTCTGGATCTGCGGATCGTCATCGACGATCAGGATGCGGGTCAGGCTCATGCGGGCTCCTCGGGGGCCAGTTCTGGCGGCAGGACGGCGGCGGGCAGGCGCACGATCAACCTCGTGCCGCGCCGCCGCGCTGCCGGGCTTTCGGCGGTGATCGTGCCGCCCATGGCCTGCACCAGCCCCTTGCAGATCGCAAGGCCCAGCCCGGTGCCCGGCTTGCGCCGGTCGGTGCCGCCGCCGCGGTAGAACTTCTCGAAGATCCGGTCGAGGTCGGCGGGTTTGATCCCCGGGCCTTCGTCGGTCACGCTGATCACCACCTGATCCCCTTGATTGCGGGCATGGACGGTCACCTCGCCCTCATCGGAATATTTCTGCGCATTGTCGAGCAGGTTGAACACGACCTGTCCCAGCAAATCCTGATCGCCGCGGATGAAGCGCAGGTCGGGCGCCAGGCTGATCCGCGTTTTGCGGCCGGGATGCGCCTTGGCGCAGCGCTCCACTGCTGCCCGGATCGCATCGCCCACATCGACCCAATCGCGCCGGATCTTGACCGCGCCGGACTCGATCCGGCTCATCTCCAAGAGGTTGGTGACAAAGCGGTTCAGCCGCCCCGCCTCTTGCCCGATGGTCTGCAGCAGGTCCTGCTGCTGCGCCTGGGGCAGGGCGGCGCCCCTTTGTTGCAGGGTCGAGACCGAGCCGGTGATTGCCGCCAGCGGCGTGCGCAGATCGTGGCTGAGCGAGGCCAATAGCGCGTCGCGGATGTTCTCGTTCTCCTGCAGGGCGGCGGCTTTGACTGCCTCGCGCACCAGAAGCGCGCGGTCCAGCGCGGTCGCGGCCTGTTCGACGGCGGCGTCGAGCTTGATCTCGTCCTCGGGCGGCAGGGGGGCGCTGCGGTCGGGCGGCTCGAAGCCCAGAACCGCCACCACCCGGCGCGAGGTCTTCAGGGGCTGAAAGCGGAAGCGGATGTTTGGAAGGGTGCCGGTGCGCCAGCCCGCTGGCTCGGCCTTCTCCAGCGCCCAACGGGCGGCGGTCAGCTCGGCAGGGTCGGCCAGCTCGTCCGGCGGCCAGGCGGCGCGGGCGGTCAGTTCCTGCCCCTCGGCCAGAAGCAGGATCGCCTTGCCGCCGAGCAGCGTGTGGATCTGCGTCACGGTGGCCCAAAGCACGTCCTCCTCGGTCGAGGCGGCGGCCAGCTTGCGCGAAAAGGCGGCCTGCGCCTCGATCACCTGGGTCTGGGCCATGGCGGCGCGGGCCTGCGCCCGGATGCGCCCGGTCAGGGAGCCGGTCAGCGTGGCCACCACCAGAAAGATCAAGAGCGCGAAAAGCTCGTGCGGTTTGGCCACGGTCAAGGTGTGGACCGGGTCGATGAAGAAGAAGTTGTAGGCGAGGAAGGACAGCATCGCCGCCAGCACCGCCGCCCTTGTGCCCCGCGCGCTGGAACAGGCGAGAACGCCGACCAGAAACACCATCGAAAGGTTGGGCAGCGCCATCAGCGCGTTCAAACCCTGCCCAACCGCGACGCCGAGGCCGGTGGCGAGGCCCGCCCAGGTCAGGTCGAGGGCCAGACCGGGCCGGGTCAGCGTGGCGGTGAGGCGGCTGGCAAACGGCGCCGCAGCCTCCGTCTCGGCCAGCGGCATCACCAGCACCGGGATGCCCTCGGCATGGTGCAGCATCGCATCCGGCAGCGAGCGCGCGAAGGGCCGGGCGGTCCAGCGGCGCGGCCTGCGGCCCAGCACGATCTGGGTCACATTCTCGCGCCGGGCGATGCGGAGGAGGTCCTGGGTGAAGTCGTCGCTGGTAAGCCGCCGCACCTCGGCGCCCAGGCTTTCGGCCAGCGCCAGCACGTCGGAGATGCGGTGGTCGCGGGCCGGATCCGGCGTCAGTCCCGGCTGGATCAGCGACACCGCGATCCACCCCGCGTTCAGCGAAGAGGCGAGCCGCGCCGCTTGTCGGACCAGCCTTTCGCCCGCCATATCCGGGCCGATGCAAACCAGCAGCCGGTCCGAGGCGCCCCACGGCCCCTCGATCGCCTTTTGCCGCAGGATCTGGGTCATCTGATCCTCGACCCGGTCGGCGGTGCGGCGCAGGGCCAGTTCACGCAGCGCGGTCAGATTGCCGGGTGTGAAGAAATTCTCGGTCGCCTTCTGCGCGGTCTGCGGCAGATAGATCTTGCCCGCCTTCAACCGGGTGATCAGCTCGTCCGGCGTGATATCGACCAGCACCACATCCTGCGCGGTTTGCAGGATGCTGTCGGGCACTGTCTCGCGCACGGTGACGCCGGTGATCTGGGCCACCACATCGGCGAGGCTTTCCAGATGCTGGATGTTGAGCGCGGTCCAGACGTCGATCCCGGCCTCCAGCAGCTCTTTCACGTCCTGCCAGCGCTTGGGGTGGCGGCTTTCGGGGGCATTTGTATGGGCCAGTTCATCGACGACCAGCAGGCTTGGGTGGCGGGCGAGGGCGGCGTCGATGTCGAACTCTTCCAGGTGCTGGCCGCGGTAGTCGATGCTTTTGCGCGGCAGAACCTCCAGCCCGCGCATCAGGGCCTCGGTCTCCGCCCGTCCGTGGGTCTCGATCAGGCCCAGAAGCGGCTCCTGGCCCTCGGTCTTCAGCCTTTGGGCGGCGGCGAGCATGGCAAAGGTCTTGCCCACGCCGGGAGCGGCGCCGACGAAGATCTTCAGGCGGCCCGGCCTGTCGCGCTGGCTCAGGGCCAAAAGCGCGTCCGGGTCGGGCCGTTTGGGGGTGCTGACAGGGTCGCCCATGGCGCTATCTGGTCAATTCGCGGCCAGCTTGTCGAGGGCGAGGTTGAGGGCCAGCACATTGACGCGCGGCTCGCCAAACAGGCCGAAGAGCCGCCCCGTGGTCTGATCCGCCACCAGGGCGGCCAGCTTCTCCGGCGGCAGATGGCGCGCCGCAGCCACGCGGGCCACCTGCGCCTGCGCATTGGCCGGCGAGATATCCGGATCCAGCCCCGAGGCCGAGGTGGTCACCGCATCAGCCGGCACGCCCTTTTGGCCCGCGACATCGGCGGTCACCCGGTCGATCAGCTTTTTCGACAAGGGCCCGAGGTTTGAGCCGCCCGAGGCCATCCCGTCATAGGCGGCGGCCGAGGGGCGGGGGTGGAAATAGGTGTCGGAAACGAAGATCTGCCCGATGAGGGACGATCCGATCACGCGGTCGCCCTCCCTGATCGGGCTGCCCGCAGCCTGCGCCGGAAAGGCCAGTCCGGCCACCCCGGTCATGGCCAGGGGATAGGCCAGACCCAGAAGCAGGGTGAACAGCACCAGAAGCACGAAGGCGGGGCGAAGATGGGTCAACATTTTCAGGCTCCTTAAGCCAGATGCAGGGCGGTGATGGCGAGGTCGATCACCTTGATGCCGATGAAGGGCAGGACCAGGCCGCCAAGGCCGTAGACCAGCAGGTTGCGCCGCAGAAGGGCCGCAGCCCCGACCCGGCGGTAAGGCACCCCGCGCAGGGCGAGCGGGATCAGCGCGATGATGATCAACGCGTTGAAGATCACCGCCGACAGGATCGCCGATTCCGGCGAGCCGAGATGCATCAGGTTCAGCGCGGCCATCGCCGGATAGGTGGCGACAAACAGCGCCGGCAGGATGGCGAAATACTTCGCCACGTCATTGGCAATCGAGAAGGTGGTGAGCGAGCCCCGCGTCATCAGAAGCTGTTTGCCGATCTCGACGATCTCGATCAGCTTGGTGGGGCTACTGTCGAGGTCGACCATGTTGCCCGCCTCGCGCGCGGCCTGGGTGCCGGTCTGCATCGCCACGCCGACATCGGCCTGGGCCAAGGCGGGCGCATCATTGGTGCCGTCGCCGCACATTGCGATCAGCCGCCCGCCGGTCTGCTCGCGGCGGATATAGGCGAGCTTGTCTTCGGGTGTGGCCTCGGCGATGAAGTCATCGACCCCGGCCTCCGAGGCAATGGCGGCGGCGGTCACCGGGTTGTCGCCAGTCACCATCACCGTGCGGATGCCCATGGCGCGCAGGGCGGCGAAACGCTCGCGGATCGCGGGTTTGATCACGTCCTTCAGATGGATCACCCCCAGAAGCCGGGCGCCATCGGTGACAGCCAGCGGCGTGCCGCCCGAGCGTGCCACCCGGTCCACCGCCTGACGAAACTCCACCGGGGCGCGGTCTGCCGCAAGGCCTGCAAAGCGCAGGACCGAATCCACGGCGCCCTTGCGGATGGTGCGGCCAGAGATGTCGATGCCCGACAGCCGCGTTTGGGCTGCAAAGGGCACCAGAACCGCGCCCATCAGGTCCTGCTCGATCAGGCCGAAGTCGGACTTGGCCAAGGCCACGATGGAGCGGCCCTCGGGCGTCTCGTCGCCCATGCTGGCCAGAAGGCTGGCGCTTGCCAGTTCGGCCGCGCTCACGCCGGGCAGGGCCAGAAACTCGGTCGCCATCCGGTTGCCGAAGGTGATCGTGCCGGTCTTGTCGAGCAGGAGCGTATCGACATCCCCCGCCGCCTCGACCGCACGGCCCGAGGTGGCGATGACGTTGAAGCGGATCAGCCGGTCCATCCCCGCGATGCCGATGGCCGACAGAAGGCCGCCGATCGTGGTGGGGATCAGGGTCACGAGCAGGGCCACCAGCATGACGATCGAAACACTGGTGCCCGAATAGCCCGCCAGCCCCCACAACGTGACGACGGCGATCAGGAAGATCAGCGTCATGCCGGAAAGAAGGACCGAAAGCGCCAGCTCGTTCGGGGTCTTCTGCCGTTCCGCTCCTTCGACCAGCGCGATCATCCGGTCGATGAAGGTCTGGCCGGGTGCGGCGGTGATGCGGACGCGAATGGCATCCGACAGGACCGTGGTCCCCCCGGTCACGGCGGACCGGTCGCCGCCCGCCTCGCGGATCACCGGTGCGCTTTCGCCGGTGATGGCGGCCTCGTTGATCGCGGCCACGCCCTGGATGATCTCGCCATCGAGCGGGATCACATCGCCGGTTTCGACCAGAACCACGGCGCCGCGTTCCAGGGTCTGGGCGTTGACCACTTCGTAAAGCCCGTCCTGGGTGTCGGGATGCAACAGAAGCTTGGCCTGCACGTCGCTGCGCGATTGCCGCAGGCTCGCCGCCTGCGCCTTGCCGCGCCCCTCGGCCACCGCCTCGGCAAAGGTGGCGAACAGCACGGTGAACCAGAGCCAGGCCGCGATCTGCCCGGAAAACCACGGCTCGCCGGTGCCTTGCATGAGGTCGCGCAGCCAAAGGAAGGTGACCAGCGCCGCCACAACCTCGGTCACAAAGATCACCGGGTTGCGCATCAGCTTGCGCGGGTCGAGTTTCACCACGGCGTCGCGCGCCGCATGCAGCAGGATTGCCCTTTCAAACAGGGCAGGTGCCGCGAGAGTGTCTTTTGACATGGGAATGCTCCGTCAGAAGGTTGCGGAGGCGTGCATCAGCACGTGTTCCACGATGGGCCCAAGGGCAAGGGCCGGGAAGAATTGCAGACCGCCGAGGATCAGGATCACCCCGACCAGCAGACCCACGAAGAGGGCCGAGGTCGTCGGGAAAGTGCCGGAGGAGGCCGCGACGCGGGTCTTGGCGGCCAGCGACCCCGCCATGGCGAGCACCGGCAGCACATAGGCGAACCGGCCCAGAACCATCGCGATGCCGAGGGTGGTGTTGTACCAGGGCGTGTTGGCGTTCAGCCCGGCAAAGGCCGAGCCGTTGTTGCCCGCCGCCGATGAATAGGCGTAGAGAAGCTCGCTCAACCCATGCGGGCCGGCGTTGTTCAGGCTCGACAGCGCAGCCGGCAGCAGGGCCGCCACGGCGGTGAAGCCGAGGATGACCAGAGGCAGGATCAGCACGGCCAGCACTGCCAGCCGGATTTCCCGCGCTTCGATCTTCTTGCCGAGGAACTCCGGCGTGCGGCCGACCATCAGCCCGGCCACAAAGACCGACAGGACGCAGAACACCACCATGCCGTACAGACCCGAGCCGACACCGCCGGGCAGAACCTCGCCCAACTGGATCAGAACCATGGGCACCAGCCCGCCAAGCGGCGTCAGGCTGTCATGCATCGCGTTGACCGCGCCGCAGGACAGGCCAGTGGTCACCGCCACGAAAAGCGCCGACATGGCCTGGCCAAAGCGCAGCTCCTTGCCCTCCATATTGCCCATCGCGGGGTCAACCCCCAGCGCGGTCATCAGGGGGTTGCCCTGGGTTTCCGCCCAATAGACCAAAGCCACGCCGCCGATCATCAGGATCGCCATGGCCGCCAGCAAGGCCCAGCCCTGCCGCTCTGATCCGACCATGCGGCCAAAGGTGATCGGCAGCGCGGCGGAGATGATCAGCATGGCCCAGATCGCCAGCACGTTGGACAGGGCCGAGGGGTTCTCGAACGGATGGGCGGAGTTGGCGTTGAAGAAGCCACCGCCATTGGTGCCCAGTTGCTTGATCGCCTCTTGGCTTGCGACCGGGCCAAGGGCGAGCGTCTGATGCGCGCCCTCCAGCGTGGTGGCGTCCAGCGCCGCCGACAGGCTTTGGGGCAAGCCCAGGGCCACCATCGCCAGCCCCACCACGATTGACAGGGGCAAGAGGATGTAGAGCGTCGCCCGGGTCAGATCGACCCAGAAGTTGCCCAGCGTCGCCGCCCCCGACCGCGCGAAAGCCCGCGTCACCGCCATGGCAAGCGCGATGCCGGTGGCGGCGGACAGGAAGTTGTGGACGGCAAGCCCGGCCATCTGGCTGAAATTGCTCATCGTGGCCTCGCCCGAATAGGCCTGCCAGTTGGTGTTGGTCAGAAAGCTGACCGCGGTGTTGAAGGCCAGATCCGGCGCAACACCCGGCAGACCCGCCGGGTTGAAGGGCAGAAAGGCCTGCAGGCGCAGGATCAGATAGAGCGACAGGAAGCCAAGCGCGCTGAAGACCAGCATCGCCAGGCCGTAGCTGGCCCAGCCCTGCTCCCGCGCGGGGTCAATGCCCGCGGCACGGTAGAAACCGCGCTCGACCGGCGAAAGCACCGGGTGCAGAAAGGTCCGCTCCCCGGTGAACAACCGCGCCATAAAGCGGCCCAACGGCAGCACCACCGCCAGAACCAAAGCCAAAGTGGCCGCGATCTGCAGCCATCCGTTGATAGACATGAAAAGACTCCTGCACCCGGATCAGAATTTCTCGGGGGCGATGAGGGTGATGATCAGATAGACGCCCAAGCCGAGGGCGAAGATCAGCCCGAGGACCGCTTCAAACATGATGGTCCCCTCACGCCTTGCGCAGCAGCGCGACATAGGCCGCCATGAGGCCGATCAGCCCCAGGCCAAGCCCGCCAAACCAGATATCAAGCATCGGTGTACCCCTTTTTGCTGGGCCAAAATTGCCACGGGGCCGCGTCGCCTTTCGATACGGAAGGCGGGGGGTGGATATAAGGAAGTTGCAAAGATCGCGGCGGCTCTTGACCGGCGCCGCAGTTCCATGGGCTGGGCGCGGGTTTTCACACAGCGATAACGGCGGGAATGCGTCTTTCGGCCCGGGTTTGCGTCCCTTTCGCCGCAGGATTTCCTTGATCGGGCCGCAGCTGCGCCCCTTTCAAGGCGCAATGGTCATCTTTGAGTCTCCGGGTAAGAACATGAGCCCTATCGAATCGGTGCTGTCGTCAGAGAGGTTGCGTCGTGCCGCGCGATTCATCGCGGTGGTGGCGATTGCCTTGGCGGCGGGGCATCTGGTCCAGACCCTCGCGGCCCGCAAGTCGGTGCCTCCGACGCAGTCTTCGCTCAAGACGTTGGAGCATGTCGTGCAATTGTCCGCCGCTCCCGATGCGGCGGAGCTGACGCCCCCCGTCCATGCCACCGCAACCTTGACGCAGGCACCGATGCCGGCTCAGGGAAACTGTGCGCCGACGATGCAGCTTGTAGCAGAGGCGGGCGCGGTTGTGCTGCTGCGGGTGAGCGCGCCCTGCGATGCCGGGGCGGAGGTTGTGATGCACCACGCGGGGCTTGCGATCTCCGAGCGGATCGGTTCGACCGGGCAACTGGCCCTGCGCCTGCCGGCGCTGGATGCGGCGGGCCGCTTCTCCTTGCAGCTGCCGGATGGGCGCGAGGCTTCCGCCGCGCTGCCGCTCGCCGACCTCGCCACGGTCCGGCGCTTTGTGGTGCAATGGTCCGGCAAGGCAGGATTCATCCTGCACGGGATGGAGAATGGCGCTACCTTTGGCGGCGCGGGCGACGTGTCGCCCGGCCAGCCCGGCACGCCGGGGGCGGGGGGCTGGATCAGCCTTCTGGGCGATGCGACGGTGGATGCCCCGCTGATGGCACAAATTTACACCTATCCCGCCGCCCCCGCGACGACCGAGGTCGTGGTCGAAGCGCCGGTCTCCTCGGCCAGTTGCGGCCGGGTGATGCGCGGGCAAACCATCCTCAGCACGGCGGGGGCGGCGCGGGTGACCGGACTTTCGCTCACCATGCCCGATTGTTCGGCGGTCGGTGACTTTCTGGTGTTGAAGAATCTTGATCTAAACGTGACACTCGTCGCCAACTAGGAACGGCGGATGGCATGGGTTTGATGGTGTGGCGCGCGGCGGTTTTCGCCGCGTTTCTGTTTCCGGTTGCAGCTGGGGCGCAGGATGTCACCTTGACGTCGCGCGACGGTTCCCTGTCGATCGCCGGCACTTTGACCGGCTATGACGGAGAGTTCTTCCGGATCGCCTCGAATTACGGACCTTTGACGATTGATGGCCAGGGCGTCGTCTGCGATGGCCCGGCCTGCCCGGACCTGACCGCGCCCAAGGCGGTGATCGCGATCACCGGGGCCTCAGATGCCGGGGCCAAGCTGCTTCCGCCGCTTTTGGCGGCCTTTGCCCAAAGTCGCGGTCTGACCCTGCACCCGGGCATGCCGGTGGTGATCTCTGACCCGACCTCGGGCGAGGCGCTGGCCGAAGTGTCCTTTGCCCCGGCCTCGCCGCAGGCCGCGCATGACGCGGTGCTTTCGGGGGCGGCGACGCTGGCGCTGGCCTCTACGACCGAGGCGGATCTCGGGTCGCAGTCGGTGGCGCTGGACGCGCTGGTGCCGATCGTTGCCCCCGACAACCCGACACCGCGGATTTCCACCACCGATCTGGCCCGCGTTCTGGCGGGGGAGACGAAGAACTGGAAGGACGTCGGCGGTCCGGACATGCCGCTGGTCCTGCACGGGCTGGCCGCCGACAGCGATGTCGCACGGGCGCTGAAGGCGCGGCTGGGCAAGGATCCCGCTGTGACGGTCTCGCATGCGACGCTGGCCGAACTGGCCGCCGCCGTCGCCCGCGACCCCTGGGCCATCGCGGTAACCGGTCGCTCGGTGGCGCAGCCGGCCCGGACCCTGCCTTTGACCGACAGCTGCGGCTTTCCCCTTCTGCCGACCCGGCTTGCCGTCAAGGCGCAGGACTATCCCCTGACCCTGCCAGTATTTTTCCTGACACCCCGACACCGCCTGCCGCTTTTCGTGCGCGAGTTTCTGGAGTTTCTCTCGACCCCCGAGGCGCAGCGCGCCGTGGCGCAGGCCGGCTATATCGACCGCAGCGTCGAACGCCAACCGATGACCGCAGACGGCTTGCGCCTGATCAACGCCATCAAGGGGGCCGGCGCGCAGACCACGCTGGAGGACTTGCAGCGCCTTGTCACCGCGATGGACGGCGCCGATCGCCTGTCACTGACCTTCCGGTTCGAGGATGGCACCAACACGCTGGATGCCGCCAGCCAGGACAACCTCGCCGATCTGGCGCAGATGATGGAGGCGGGCCTCTTCAAGGGCGAGGCCCTGACGCTCGCCGGCTTTTCCGATGGGCAGGGCGCGGTGCAGGCCAATATGGACCTGTCGCAGGCCCGCGCCGATGCGGTGCTGGCCGCGCTGAAAGCACTGGTGCCCGGCATGCCGCTGGACCAGTTGCCGACCGAACAGGCCTTTGGCGAGGCGCTGCCGATGGCCTGTGATGCGGTCGCCGCCGGGCGCCGGCTGAACCGGCGGGTCGAGGTCTGGCTGAAGCCGGCCTTCACGGCGCGGCCAGCGGCTACAGATAGCCCTGCGCCTTGAACGAAAGCTCGCGCGATTTGCCGATGATCAGGTGGTCATGCAGGACAATACCCAGGACCTGCGCCGCCTCCTGAACCTGAAGGGTCATCGAGATATCCGCCTCGGATGGGGTCGGGTCGCCCGAGGGATGGTTGTGGATCAGGATGATCGCCGAAGCGTTCAGCTCCAGCGCCCGCTTGACCACCTCGCGCGGGTAGACCGGCACATGATCGACGGTGCCCTTGGCCTGTTCCTCATCCGCGATCAGCACGTTCTTGCGGTCGAGGAAGAGGATGCGGAACTGTTCGGTTTCGCGGTGCGCCATGACAGTCTGGCAATAGTCGAGCAGCGCATTCCACGACGAGAGGATCGGCCGGTTCATCACCTTGGCCCGCATCAGGCGCCCCGCCGCAGCCTCGACCAGCTTCAGCTCCACCACCACGGCATCGCCGACGCCCTTTACCAGCAGCAGCCGCTGCGGCGCGGCCGTGATCACCCGGTTGAAATCGCCGAAGGTGTCCAGCAACAGCCGGGCAAGCGGTTTGACATCCTGGCGCGGGATAGCGCGGAACAGGACAAGTTCCAGCAATTCATAATCCGGCAAAGCCGCCTGCCCGCCCGCCATGAAACGTTCGCGCAGGCGTTTGCGGTGATCGGCGATATAGGAGGGCAGCCTGCCGGGCAGGGCCACCGCCGTGGCTTCATCCTCGTCCCCCGAGGTGGGGAACAGCGGCAGAAGTGATTCTTGAAAGCCATGCTGTGCCATGGCCACAGTTTGCCACTGGCTTGGTGAAGGAAGGGTTAACGGTGCCCTGGGCAACAGGCGCGACCTGTCCGGTAGGATGGGCGATTCCGCCCATCCGGAGAGTTTGGGCTCAGTTCTTCATCCCGTCCCAGAAGCCCTTGACCTTGGCGAAGAAAGACGAGCCTTCGGGGTTGTTGTCCTCGGCTTCAAGCTTCTCGAACTCGCGCAGAAGTTCTTTCTGCCGGGTCGACAGGTTGACCGGGGTTTCCACCGCCAGTTCGATCAGCATGTCGCCATGACCGCCGCCGCGCAGCGCCGGCATGCCCTTGGCGCGCAGGCGCAGCTGCTTGCCGGTCTGGGTGCCTGCCGGCACTTTGACACGGCTCTTGCCGCCGTCGATCGTGGGCACTTCGACCTCGCCACCCAAGGCCGCCGTGATCAGCGACACCGGGACTCGGCAGTACAGGTTGACCCCGTCACGCTGGAAGATCGGATGCTCCCGCGTTTCGATGAAGATATAAAGGTCGCCCGTCGGTCCGCCGCGCATCCCCGCCTCGCCCTCGCCGGCAAGCCGGATCCGGGTGCCGGTTTCGACGCCAGCCGGGATGTTGACCGAGAGCGAGCGTTCCTTTTCGACCCGACCAGCCCCCCCGCAGACCTTGCAGGGGTTCTTGATGGTCTGGCCCGCGCCGCCGCAGGTCGGGCAGGTGCGTTCGACGGTGAAGAAACCTTGCTGCGCCCGCACCTTGCCCATGCCCGAACAGGTCGGGCAGGTCACAGGTTCGGCCCCGCCTTCGGCACCGGTGCCGTGGCAGGTGTCGCAGGCCACGGCCGTCGGCACCGAAATCGTCTTCTGGACGCCCTTGAAGCTTTCCTCAAGGCTGACGCGCAGGTTGTAGCGCAGGTCAGACCCGCGCTGCGCCCGCCGGCGCCCGCCTTGGGCCCCGCCACCGCCGCGACCCATGAAATCGCCGAAAAGATCCTCGAAAACATCCGAGAAGGCCGAGGCGAAATCGCCATTGCCTGCGCCGCCACCACCGCCACGCCCGCCTTCAAAGGCCGCATGACCATAGCGATCGTAGGCCGCCTTCTTGTCGGCGTCCTTCAGGACGTCATAAGCCTCGTTGATCTCTTTGAACTGAGCCTCGGCTTCGGGATTGTCGGAGTTGCGATCGGGGTGAAGCTCTTTGGCCTTGGTCCGATAGGCTTTCTTGAGTTCGTCCGCAGAGGCGCCTTTGGCGGCCCCGAGGACTTCGTAGTAGTCGCGCTTTGCCATTGCTGAACCTCTGTTCGAGAACGCGTTTGGGCGACCCCTTTACGGGGGCCGCCCATCGACCGTTCCGCGCTGGTTACTTGCGCTTGTTGTTGCCAAGATCCTCGAAGTCGGCGTCGACGATGTCATCGTCCACGTCGCGCGGGGCATCTTCGTCCTTGCCTTCCGAAGCCGAGGCCTGGGCTTTGTAGATCGCCTCGCCCAGCTTCATCGCGGCGTCGGTCAGGTTCTGGATGCCGCCCTTGATCTTGCCGGCGTCTTCGGTCTTGAGGGTATCCTCAAGCGCGGACATCGCCAGTTCGATCACTTCGACGGTCGAGGGGTCAACCTTGTCACCATGTTCGGCCAAGGACTTCTTGGTCGAGTGCATCAGGCTTTCGCCCTGGTTCTTGGCTTCCACCAGCTCTTTGCGGGCCTTGTCGGCGTCGGCATTGGCCTCGGCGTCCTTGACCATGCGCTCAATGTCGGCATCGGACAGACCGCCCGAAGCCTGGATCGTGATCGCCTGCTCTTTGCCGGTGCCCTTGTCCTTGGCCTTCACGGTGACGATGCCGTTGGCGTCGATGTCAAAAGTGACTTCGATCTGCGGCATGCCACGCGGGGCCGGCGGGATGTTTTCCAGGTTGAACTGACCCAGCAGCTTGTTGTCGGCAGCCATCTCGCGTTCACCCTGGAAGCAGCGCAGGGTCACGGCGTTCTGGTTGTCTTCGGCGGTCGAGAAGATCTGGCTCTTCTTGGTCGGGATCGTGGTGTTGCGGTCGATCAGGCGGGTGAACACGCCGCCGAGGGTTTCAATCCCCAGGGACAGTGGGGTCACGTCGAGCAGCACCACGTCCTTGACGTCGCCTTGCAGAACGCCGGCCTGAATGGCGGCACCAGCGGCCACGACTTCATCGGGGTTGACGCCCTTGTGGGGCTCTTTGCCGAAGAACTTGGTCACTTCTTCAATGACGCGGGGCATCCGGGTCATACCACCGACCAGAACCACTTCGTCGATGTCCGAGATCGAGACTCCGGCATCCTTCAGAGCGGCCTGGCACGGCTTGATCGAACGCTTGATCAGGTCGTCCACCAGGCTTTCCAGCTTGGCACGGGTCAGCTTCACCACGAGGTGGAGCGGCTGGCCGGTGGTGCGGTCCATCGAGATGAAGGGCTGGTTGATTTCGGTCTGCGACGAGGATGACAGCTCGATCTTGGCCTTTTCGGCGGCTTCCTTCAGGCGCTGCAGGGCCATCTTGTCGAGGGTCAGGTCAACGCCATGCTCTTTCTTGAACTCGTCAGCCAGGTAGTTGACGATGCGCATGTCGAAGTCTTCGCCACCGAGGAAGGTGTCGCCGTTGGTCGATTTCACTTCGAAGAGACCGTCGTCGATCTCCAGGATGGTGATGTCGAAAGTACCGCCGCCAAGGTCATAAACCGCGATGGTCTTGGTCTCTTTCTTGTCGAGGCCGTAGGCCAGCGCAGCCGCGGTCGGCTCGTTGATGATGCGCAGCACTTCCAGACCGGCGATCTTGCCCGCGTCCTTGGTGGCCTGACGTTGTGCGTCGTTGAAATAGGCCGGAACGGTGATGACGGCTTGCGTCACGGTCTCGCCCAGATAGGCCTCGGCGGTTTCCTTCATCTTTTGCAGGATGATGGCCGAGATCTGCGCCGGCGAGAACTTCTCGCCACGGGCTTCGACCCAGGCGTCGCCGTTCGGGCCGGGAACCACCTTGTAAGGCAGGTTCTTCAGGTCTTTCGCCAGCATCGAGTCATCGGCGCGGCGGCCGATCAGACGCTTGACGGCGTGAATGGTGTTGGAGGCGTTGGTCACGGCCTGGCGCTTGGCGGCCTGGCCGACAAGACGCTCATTCTCGGTGAACGCAACGATGGAAGGCGTGGTGCGCGCGCCTTCGGAGTTTTCAATGATACGCGGTTGGCTGCCATCCATGATGGCGACGCAGGAGTTCGTCGTTCCCAGGTCAATGCCGATAATTTTGGCCATGTCTGTTCCCTTTACTTAGGCGATGTTTTGGGGCGGACCCTATCAGGCGACCTGCCCCGATCCCAACGAGAACCATCTGCAAGCTGCCCTGGTGGACAACCCCATCTGGCTTCGTGGGGTATATAAGGGGGGGTCTCGGGTGCTGCAAGCGCCCTGCAGAGGGGAAATATCACCGAAGTTGATGAAACCGCGATATTTCCCCGAACAGCGCGAAAACCAGCCGTCAGCGTCCCGCGCTCCAGCTGATCGAGGCGTATTTGCGGGTGATGCTGTCGCCCATCAGGCCGATGATGATCAGCACGGCCGAGACGATCAGCGGATAGCTGATCGAGGAATAATGCGGGTGATAGTTCAGGAAAACAAAGCCGCGTGTCTGGTCGATGACGTGGAACAGGGGGTTCCACCAGAACCAGGCCAGCTTCGATGTGGGCATCGCATTGGCCAGGAACATCTTGCCCGAGGCGATCATGTTGGCCCGGCTGTAGACCATGTTCAGAACGGAAAAGAAGTTGGGCGACCAGGGTGTCGCTGCCTTGAACACCATGCCGACCCCGATGCCGGATACCCAGGCGATCAACAGCATGCAGAGCGCCATGATCGGCTGTTCGATCGTGATGCGGTTGAAGCAGGTGTTGTAGAAGAACAGGATCACCACGATCGACAGGATCTGCTGGTAAAGCGAGGCCAGCGACTGGCCCGCGATGGCTACGACCGTGTTCATCGGTGCGTGCTTCATCATGTTGGAGGTCGGCCCGTCCGAGTTCGACACCGCCTTCAGCGTCTTCACATGGGTGATGTACATGAAGATGCCGGTCATCGAGTACAGCATAAAGTCGCCGCGCACCGCCGAGCCGCGCATCTTCAGCACCGTCAGCATGAACCAGAAGAACAGCACCAGGACGACGGACTGCACCATGGTCAGGATCAGGCCCATGATCGCATTGCCGTGCGATTTGCGGATGTCGCGCACCGCGACGTGAAAGATCAGCTCGGCCGTGGCTAAAAAACTGCCAACATGGCTCTTGGGAAGTGCGGGCTGAAACATCGAATCGCCTCTTGCGGGACCGGATCCCGTTTTGCGCCGGGAAATCTTGCTGTTCCCTTTATCTTTGAGGATAAAGGCAAAGTCAGGGTCATTCAATCAAGGCTTGGCACGGGTTTGGGCCGCGATCCAGCCGTTTCACCCGTCCTCACAGGAGTTTGCATGGATTTCGACCGCCTCATCCCGATCTTCCGACGCCTCGCCCTCGAGGCCGGTGACCGAATCATGCAGGTCTACAATGGCCCGGATTTTGCGGTGAAATCCAAAAGTGACACCAGCCCGGTGACCGAGGCCGACGAGGCGGCGGACGAGATCATCTCGGCAGGTCTGCGTGCGGCCTATCCGGACGTGACCCTGATCACCGAGGAACAGGCGGCAAGCCACGCGCTGGAGGCCTCGACCTTCTTCATTGTCGACCCGCTGGATGGCACCAAGGAGTTCGTCCAGCGGCGCGGCGATTTCACCGTGAACATCGCCTATGTTGAAAACGGCGTGCCTGTGCGCGGTGTCGTCTATGCGCCGGCGCAGGACCGGCTGTTCTATACTCTGCCGGATGGCAGCACGGTTGAAGAGACCGGTGTGTTCGACAAGGAAACCGTCGGGGCCACCAAGGCCATCGGCGTCTCCAAACCCGACAATGGCGCCCTGATGGTCGTGGCCTCCAAAAGCCACCGCGATGCCGCGACGGATGACTATATCGGCAAGTATGCGGTCAAGGACATGAAGTCGGCGGGCTCCAGCCTCAAGTTCTGTCTGGTGGCGACGGGTGAGGCGGATCTTTATCCGCGCCTTGGCCGCACGATGGAATGGGACACTGCCGCCGGCGATGCCGTTCTGCGCGGCGCGGGCGGGCAGGTGGTGCGCTTTGACGACCACACGACCCTGACCTATGGCAAGAAGGGGTGGGACAACCCCTTCTTCATCGCCTATGCGCCCGGGGTCACCCTGAAGAAATGAGCGTCCTGATCGCGATCCCCGCCCGCTATGCCTCGACCCGTTATCCGGGCAAGCCTTTGGTCACCCTGCGCGGGCCGGATGGCGAAAAGACCTTGATCCGCCGCAGTTGGGAGGCCGCCATGGCGGTCTCTGGCATCGACCGGGTCGTGGTGGCCACCGACGACGATCGCATCCGCAGCCATGCCGAAAGCTTTGGGGCGGAGGTCGTGATGACCTCCTCCGAGGCGCAGAACGGCACCGAGCGCTGCGCCGAAGTGGTGCAGCATCTGCCCGGCTATGACGTCGTGGTAAACCTGCAGGGCGATGCGCCGCTGACCCCCGCCTGGTTCGTCGAGGATCTGGTGGCGGGCCTTCTGGCTGATTCGCAGGCCGACATCGCCACCCCGGTCCTGCGCTGCGACGGGCGGGCCGTGGAAGGCTTTCTGGCCGACCGCCGCGCCGGTCGGGTCGGCGGCACCACGGCGGTTTTCGGCGCGGGTGGCCGGGCGCTCTACTTTTCCAAGGAAGTAATCCCCTATACGGGAAAGACCTATGAACCCGACGAGATGACCCCGGTTTTCCACCATGTCGGCGTCTATGCCTATCGACCGGCCGCCCTTGCCCAATATCCGACCTGGCCCACAGGCCCCCTGGAAAAGCTGGAAGGCCTTGAACAGCTGCGATTTCTTGAACAGGGCCGCAAGGTCCTTTGCGTCGAAGTCGCCGCGCGGGGCCGCCAATTCTGGGAGTTGAACAACCCGTCCGACGTTCGCCTTCTGGAGGAAATGATGCAGGCGATGCAGTAGGCCCCGGGTTTGGCAGGAAACCGCCCAGAAAACTGCACCCGGACTTGCCTTTTACGCTGCTGAAAGGGAAGTACTAGGCAAGCGCTTAAAAATTTGTGCAAATGCAGCGAGTTTCGGACCGTGGGGGCGCGCGTTCCGGCAAATGTTCTGTTAGAACTTCACATAATGAGCGTCACGCTCAGATGAATTCCGAGTGGATGAAATGGCTGAAATCATCAAACGCAAGATCAAGAAAGTCACCAAGGCCGTCTTCCCGGTCGCTGGTATGGGGACGCGTTTCCTTCCTGCAACCAAGTCGGTCCCGAAAGAGATCCTGACCCTGGTCGACCGCCCGCTGATCCAATACGCGATCGACGAGGCGCGCGCCGCCGGCATCAAGGAATTCATCTTCGTGACCGCGCGCGGCAAATCCGCGCTGGAAGATTACTTCGACCACTCGCCCGAGCTGGAAGCCACGCTGCGCCGTGCCGGCAAGGATGACCTGCTGGAAATCCTGCGCGAGACCAACATGGATTCGGGCGCCATCGCCTACGTCCGGCAGAACCGCGCGCTGGGTCTTGGCCACGCGGTCTGGTGCGCCCGCCGCATGATCGGCAACGAGCCTTTCGCGGTTCTGCTCCCCGATGACGTGATCGCCGCCGAAAAACCCTGCCTGCAACAGATGGTCGAGGCTTACGAACAGACTGGCGGCAACATGGTCGCGGCCATGGAAGTGCCGGTCGAAAAGGCCTCCTCCTATGGGGTGCTGGACGTGGCCGAGGACATGGGCTCGATCGTGCAGGTCAAGGGCATGGTCGAAAAGCCCAAGGCTGCCGATGCGCCGTCGAACCTCGCGGTGATCGGGCGCTACATCCTGACGCCGAAAGTCATGACCAACCTCAACAAGATGAAGCAGGGCGCCGGTGGCGAGATCCAGCTGACCGACGCGATTGCCGAAGAGGCCGCAATCCCCGGCCAGGTCTTCGGCTTCCGCTTCCGTGGCCAGCGCTATGACTGCGGCAGCAAGGCGGGCTTCCTGCAGGCGACCGTGGCCTTCGGCCTGTCGCGCCCCGATCTGCGTGAGGAATTCTCGGCCTATATCAACGATATGGTCGCCATGCAAAAAGCGGCTCAATAAGCTTTGTCCGCTGGCCCCTGGGAACGCTTGCGTGAGTTTGCGCGGCGGGTCTGGGGGCCGGTGGATCTGCCTCATGCCGTAAGCCTGGGCGAGTTGGCGGCGACCTCCCCCTCCGTGACATCCTATTGGCGCGCCTATCGCCTGCGTTTGCGGCGGCGCGGCTTTCTGCTGCGCGCCTTGCGCAAGCGGCGCGAGATTTCCCCGCTCGCCGACCGCACCCGCCAGATCGCCCCGGGCGCCATCCTCGCCTTCGTCACCGTGCGCAACGAGGCGCTGCGGCTGCCCCATTTCCTGCAATACTATCGCAAGCTGGGCGTCGATCACTTCTTCTTCGTTGACAATGCCAGCACCGATGGCACGGCCGCGTTGCTGGCGGACCAACCCGATGTCTCGCTTTGGCACAGTGCGGCGGGCTACAAGGCCTCGCGGTTCGGGCTGGATTGGCTGACCTGGCTGATGCAGCGCCATGCTCCGGGCCATTGGTGCCTGACGCTCGATGCCGACGAGCTGCTCGTCTACCCCTATGTCGAGACGCGACCCCTGCGCGCCCTGACCGCCCGGCTTGATTCGGAGGGGCGGCGCTCTTTCGGGGCGATGATGCTGGATCTTTACCCGCAAGGCCCGCTGGCGGCGCAGACCTACACCCCCGGGCAGGACCCGCTGGAGGTGCTGCCCTGGTTCGACAGTGGCAATTATGTCGTCCAGGTTCAGCCCCGAATGCGCAATCTCTGGATCCAGGGCGGCGTGCGCGCCCGGGTTTTCTTCGGCAACGAGCCGCGCCGGGCGCCGACCCTCAACAAGGTGCCGCTGGTGAAATGGCGCCGCGGTTATGCCTATGTGAACTCCACCCACGCGATCCTGCCGCCCCGCCTGAACGCGGTTTTTGACGAGACGGGCGGTGAAATGCTGTCCGGAATCCTGCTGCACACCAAATTCCTGCCGACGATCATCGAAAAATCGGCCGAGGAACGCGCGCGGCGCCAGCATTTCGCCAACTCCGATCTCTACGACTCCTACTATGCCGAGGTCATCAACAGCCCGGACTTGTGGTGCCCGCAGTCGCAAAGCTATAGCGGTTGGCGCAACCTTGAGGCGCTTGGCCTGATGTCGCGTGGAGGCTGGCTGTAGCGCAGGCCGGAAATTTTTTCCTAACTCCCTTGGATTGTTGTGAATTTCGCTACAAAGTCCGGAAATTGGAACCAGCCGGGCTCCAACCCGGTGCGGGCCGATCGGGACTTTGGCTGCGTGGTGAAAAGTGGCAGGGCGTCAAGGCTTCCTCAAGCTTTTGATCTTACACGGTGAAGGATAGGTTGTCGTTGCAGACGACGGGGGCAGAGCGTGAGTTTGTATGAAGCGATAAAGCTCAGGACGCGACGGCGGCGCGCGCATTTGCGCGCCTTCCTCAAGCGCCGTGAGTTGCAGGTTGTGGCCAATCGCACGCGGGCGATGGCGGGCAACGCGATCCTTCTGCTCTGCACCCTGCGCGATGAACGGATCCGCCTGCCCTATTTCCTGCGCTATTACCGCGATCTTGGGATCGAGCATTTTCTGTTCGTCGACAATGACAGCACCGATGGCAGCCGAGAATATCTGGCCGAACAGCCCGACGTTTCGCTCTGGACGACCAAGGGCGGCTACAAGGCCTCGCGCTTCGGGGTCGATTGGCTGACCCATCTGCAACGGCGCTATTGTCACGGCCATTGGTGCCTGACGGTCGATGTCGATGAATTCCTGGTCTATCCCTTCTGCGAGACGCGACCCCTGCGGGCCCTGACCGATTGGCTGGATGCCTCGGCGGTGCGGTCGTTCTCGGCTATGATGCTGGACATGTATCCCAAGGGTCCGATCCACGAACGCCCCTACCGCGAGGGGCAGAACCCGATGGAGATTGCCCAGTGGTTCGACAGCGGCAATTACACGATCCACCGCAATGGCGGCCTGGGCAATCTGTGGATTCAGGGCGGCCCGCGCACCCGGGTCTTCTTCCCCGACAAGCCCGAGATGGCGCCGGCCTTGAACAAGGTGCCTCTGGTGAATTGGCACCGTTCCTATGCCTACGTCAGCTCGACCCATATGCTGCTGCCGCGCGGGCTTAATCTGGTCTATGACGAATGGGGCGGGGAAAAAGCCTCGGGCTGCCTTCTTCACGCCAAGTTTCTCGATACATTTGCGACCAAGGCGGCGGAGGAGATGTCGCGCGGACAGCACTATGGGGCCAGCGTGGAGTATAAGGCCTATCAGGAAAAACTGGCCAAGCATCCGGACATGTGGTGCAAGTTCAGCGAGAAATATATCAACTGGCGTCAGCTCGAAATTCTCGGTCTGATGTCCAAGGGCAATTGGGCCTGAGGGAGGCTGCGTGAGCGTCGGCTTCGTCATGCTATGTCACACGGCGCTGGAACGTGCCTCCGAAGTGGCGCGCCACTGGGCCGAACGGGATTGCCCGGTCGTGATCCATGTCGACAAGCGGGTGGCTTTTGCCGCCTATGACGGTCTGGTCAAATCGCTGGCCGATCTGGGGAATGTCCGCTTTTCCGGCCGCTATGCCTGTGAATGGGGCACCTGGGGCATCGTGGCGGCGACCCAGGAAGCCGCGACCATCATGCTCAAGACCTTCCCTGAGGTGCGGCATGTCTTCCTCGCCTCGGGCTCCTGCCTGCCGCTGCGCCCGGTGGAAGAGTTGATGGCCTATCTCGAAAGCCGCCCGCGCACCGATTTCATCGAAAGCGTGACGACCGAGGATGTCGGCTGGACGGTCGGCGGCCTCAACCTCGAACGGTTCACCCTGCGGTTCCCCTTCAGCTGGCGCAAACGGCGGCGTGCCTTTGACTGGTATGTGAAATTTCAGCGCCGGATCCGCTTTCGTCGCAAGGTGCCGTCCGCGCTTGTGCCGCATCTGGGCAGCCAATGGTGGTGTCTGACGCGGCAGACCCTGTCGGCCATCCTCGAAAGCCCGGACCGGGCCGAGATTGACCGCTATTTCCGCCGGGTCTGGATTCCCGACGAAAGCTATTTCCAGACCATGGTGCGGCAGTTCTCGAGCAATGTCGAAAGCCGCTCGCTGACGCTCTCGAAGTTCGATTATCAGGGCAAGCCGCATATCTTCTACGACGATCACCTGCAGCTTCTGCGCCGGTCGGATTGTTTTGTGGCGCGCAAGATCTGGCCGCAGGCCAACAAGCTTTACGACACCTTCCTGCGCGGCAGTGCGGCGGGTCAGGCCTCGGCTGAACCCAACCCCGGCAAGATCGACCGGCTCTTCGCCAAGGCGGTCGAGCGGCGTACCAAAGGCCGCGCCGGTCTGTACATGCAAAGCCGTTTTCCCAATGAAAACTGGGAAAACGGGCGTACCGCAGCGCCCTATTCGGTGTTCGAAGGCTTCTCCGAGGTTTTCGAGAATTTCGAGGCCTGGCTTGGCAAGGTCGCCGGCACCCGCGCCCATGGCCATCTCTTTGCCCCCGACAGGGTGGAATTTGCCGGTGGCGAGGCGGTCTTCAGCGGTGCCATGTCGAACAGCGCCGCGCTGCGCGACTATGCGCCGAAGAATTTCCTGTCGAACCTGATCTGGAACACAAGGGGCGAGCGTCAGTGCTTCCAGTTCGGCCCAAACGACCTGCAGGCCACCAGCTGGTTCATGGCCTGCGATCCCAATGCGCAGATCTCGGTCATCTCGGGCGCCTGGGCCATTCCGCTCTTCCACTCCAACCAGAACTTCTCGGAGATCCGGCGCGAGGCCGCCCGCCTGCAAAAGATTGAATCCGATCACCTTTCCATCCTGCGGTCGCATTTCGCCAAGGCGCGGATCCGGATCTGGACCCTGGCCGAATTTGTCGAAAACCCGATGGAGCCCCTGCAGACCATCGTGGACGAGATCAGCCCCCGCAGCCAGCGCCGCCTGACCGAGGCGCCAAGGCTTGCGGACCTCAAGGGCTTTGGGCAATTCTTGCAGAACCTGCGCAATCAGGGCATGCAGCCGGTGTTGATGGGCGATTTTCCGACCGGCGAGGACCCGAACCCCGCCGCCAACCGCCGGGGTCGTCCCTATCTGGTGAAGTAAAGGATCGTTCTTTTGGCCAAACCGCGTTTTCAGTCCTTCGTCGTCTTTGCGGAAATGCGGACGGGATCGAACTTCCTTGAGGCCAATCTGAACGCCATTCCCGGGGTGATGTGCTATGGCGAGGCGTTCAATCCGGCCTTCGTCGGCAATGCCAACAAGTCCGAACTGCTGGGCGTCTCGATCCACCAGCGCGACCTGAACCCCGAGACGCTGTTGAAAGCCATGCGCCGCCAGACCGAAGGGCTGGCAGGCTTTCGCTATTTCCATGACCACGACCCGCGCGTTTTTGGCCTGGTGGTCGATGACCCCTCGGTCGCCAAGGTGATCCTGACTCGCAACCCCTTGGAAAGCTACATCAGCTGGAAGATTGCCAAGGAATCCAACCAGTGGCGCACCACCTCGGCCGCCAATATCAAAACTGCGCGTCCCCGGTTCGAAATCGAAGAGTTCCGCGCCCGCACCGATGAATTGCAGGCGTTTCAGGGCGAGCTTCTGAACCGGCTGCAGGTCTCGGGCCAGACGGCGTTCTACATCGATTATGAGGATGTGCTGGATCTGAAGGTTCTGAACGGTCTTGCCGCCTTTCTGGGGGTTGAGGGCCGGTTGGAATCGCTGGACCTGTCCTTCAAGAAGCAGAATCCGGAGCCTGTCCGCGACAAGGTCTCGAACCCGGCAGAAATGACGGCGGGGCTGGCGAAGATCGACTTTTTCAACATCGCCCAGACCCCGAATTTCGAGCCACGCCGTCAGGGCGCGATCAACACCTATGTCGCGGGGGAGACGCTGCCCCTGCTGTTCCAGCCGGTCAAATCCGGGCCGGAGCAGGTCTTGCGCAAGTGGATGCAGGGCTATGGGCCGATCCTGACCAGCTTCGACCGTCAAAGCCTGAAGTCTTGGCGCAATGACCGGCCCGGCCACCGCAGTTTCACTGTGCTGCGCCATCCTTTGGCCCGGGCCTATAGCGCCTTCTGCGACTATCTCGACAAGGAGTGGATGGGCGAACTCCGCGGTCACCTGAAGCGGGTCCACAAGTTCGAGCTGCCGCCGAAGGGCAAGGGCTTCGCCGATCTGGCCGCACACCGGGCGGGCTTCCTCAAGTTCCTGGAGGTGGCCAAGCACCTTCATGCCGGCCGGACCGAACTGCGCACCCCGCCGCATCTGGCAACCCAGATCGCCACGATCACCGGCTTCGCCCAGCTGCAGGCCCCGGACCATGTGCTGCGCGAGGATAATCTGGCCGAGGGTCTGGCCTTTTTGTGTGCTGAGATCGGCGTTGAGATGCAGCCCTTGCCCGAGCTTGCCGACAGGCATGTATTTCCCCTGTCGGAGGTCCATACGCCCGAGGTCGAGGCCGCCGCGCGTGAGGCCTATGGCCGCGATTACACCGCCTTCGGCTATGGCGACTGGCGCGCGCGGTAAGCCATGAAGTGGGCGGTGCCGCGCTGAACCACTTGAAGCGATTGGTTTTCCACCGCAATCTCCAGCGTCAGAACCCCCTTGTCGGGAGAGGCCGCCCGCTTGTCCCTGACGGTAATCCGGGCGCGGATGCGGTCTGCAGCATAGACCGGGGCGCGGAAGGACCAATCCCAGCCGAGGGCTGCAAAGGTATCAAGCTGCACCGCGCTCTGGCTTTTCAGTCCCTCGATCAGCGACAGGATCAGGAGCCCATGCGCGACCCGGGCGCGAAAGCCGTGGCGCGCCGCTCCGGCCGCTGAAAGGTGGATTTCGAACCTGTCGCCGGTCAGGGCGGCAAAGGTGTCGATCGCCTCGGGCGTGACTTCGGCCCAGTCGGTCAGATAGTGGTCGCCCGGCTCAACCCTGTCATAGCTGTGGCGTCCGGCGGAAAGGGCGCGCATTCAGACCTCGGCGGAAGGGAAGGCGAATGTCGGCGAGGCGATGAACAGGACGACTTGTCTGCCGCAGCCCCGGGGAGTACGGGCCGGATGCCCGTCCTCGAAGTTTTGGCCAAGATGCAGGCGCGCGATTTGGTTCAGGATCCGGCCCTCCGTCCAATCAGATGGATCTGCACGAAAGCGCGCCCATAAGGGAAGCGCAAGGGGAATTGGGGCGGTGTTTTCGGGCCCTGCACATCAACTTTCTTGCGCCAGAGCCGAGGCTTGGCTACCCTGACACCATGGAAACCCCCCTCCCTCCCTACGTGCTTGACGATCAGATCGGCTTCCTGTTGCGGCGTGTGACCCAGCGGCACCTGTCGATTTTCAGTGCCGCCATCCCCGAACTGACCACGACGCAATTTGCGGCCCTGGCCAAGCTGGCGGAGCTTGGCGCGCAAAGTCAGAATGTTCTGGGTCGGGCGACCTCGATGGACGCGGCGACGATCAAGGGGGTGGTGGATCGGCTGACCCGCGACGGTCTGGTCGAAACCGCAGCCGACCCGGACGACCGGCGCCGCCTGACCGTCAGCCTGACCCCGGCCGGAGCAGAGCTTTACCGCCGCCGGGTCCAGTCGGCGCTGGATGTGTCGGCCGAGACGCTGGCGCCCCTGTCGACCGCAGAGCAGATGGTGCTGTCGGATCTGTTGCGCCGCCTGACCTGAGGCTCAAGGCGTGTGGCGGGCGCGGAATTCCTGCAACTCGGCCTCGGTCGGGGTCTGGCCGGCAAAGACCAGAACGTAATCGGGAATCCGCGCGAGCCGCAGGTCCAGGGTTTCGACGGTACGCATGGCGATATAGCCAATCTGCGTGAGATAGACGGTTTGCGCCCGGATCCGCGCTTCGGCCTCGGCAAACCCGTAGCGCAGGAACAGGCGGGTCAGGGCCTGCATCCGCGTCTCGTCCGCTTCGGCCAGGGTCCGGGTCAAGGCGGGATCGGTCAGCGCCCAAGTGCGGATCGCAAACTCCAGCCGGCTGTCGAACAATGCGGGCGTGATCCAGAGATCGCAGACATTCAGCATCGCGGCGGTGATCGTGGCGGCGGGCGCTTCGGTCCGCGCGATGAGTTGGGCGGTGTTGGTGCCCTGCCACCGGGCGATCAGGCCCGCCAGCAGCGCCTCGCGGTCGGGAAAATGCCAGTAGAACGAGGTGCGCGACAGGCCAAGCCGCGCGGCAAGCGGCATGACCTTCACCGCCTCCACCCCGGCTTCGACCAGCACCTCATAGGCCGCGTCCAGCCAGACCTCGGCCGATCCGCGCCATCCCCGTTCGTTTTGCACCTGTTCCATCGCGGCAGATTAGGCGGGGCGGGTTTCCATGACAACCACCCGTCAGAGAAAACTTGACACATATGTCGATTTTGGCAATCTTGCCGCAAACCCTCCGGAGGCCGCCATGTCGAACGATCCCCTGCTGCAACCCTACAAGCTGAAACACCTGACCCTGCGCAACCGGATCATGACGACCAGTCACGAACCGGCCTATCCCGAAGACGGCATGCCGAAGGATCGCTACCGGCTTTATCATCTGGAGCGTGCCAAGGCCGGCGTCGCCATGGTGATGACTGCAGGTTCGGCGGCGGTGTCGAAGGATTCCCCTCCGGTTTTCAACAATGTGCTGGCCTACAAGGACGAGGTCGTGCCGTGGATGAAGCGTCTCGCCGATGACTGCCACGAGGCAGGTGCGGCGGTGATGATCCAGCTGACCCACCTGGGCCGCCGCACCCGCTGGGACAAGGGCGACTGGCTGCCGGTTCTGGCCGCCGGCCCCTCGCGCGAGCCGAGCCATCGCGCCTTCCCCAAAGTGATGGAAGATTGGGACATTGCCCGTGTGATCACGGACTTCGCCGATGCCGCCGAACGGATGAAAGAGGCCGGTCTGGATGGGGTGGAGTTCGAATGCTACGGCCACCTGCTTGACCAGTTCATGTCGCCCCTGACCAATGCGATGCCCGCGCCCTATGGCGGCAGCCTGGAAAACCGGGCGCGCTTCGCGATGGAGGTCCTGGCCGCCGTGCGCAAAAGGGTGGGCGAGAAATTCCTGCTCGGCATGCGTTATACGGCCGACGAGGCCGAGACCGGCGGCATCAGCGCCGATGACGGTGTCGCGATCGGCAAGATGTTCCGCGACAGCGGGCTGGTCGATTTCCTCAACATTATCAAAGGGCGCATCCATACCGACGCGGCGATGACGGATGTGATCCCGATCCACGGCATGAAATCCGCGCCGCATCTGGATTTCGCAGGCCGCATGAAGGCCGAGGTCGGCATGCCCACCTTCCACGCCGCCCGCATCCCCGACGTGGCCACCGCGCGCCATGCGATTGCTACCGGGCAGTTGGATATGGTCGGTATGACCCGCGCCCATATGGCCGATCCCCATATCGTGCAGAAGATCGTCGAGGGCCGCGAGGATGACATTCGTCCCTGCGTCGGGGCGACCTATTGCCTGGATCGGATCTATCAGGGCGGCATGGCGCTTTGCATCCACAACCCCGCCACCGGGCGTGAAGAGACCATGCCCCACACGATCGAACGCGTCGCGCAGCCGCGCAAGGTCGTGGTCGTCGGTGCCGGCGCTGGCGGGCTGGAGGCCGCGCGCGTCGCAGCCGAACGTGGCCATAGCGTCACCGTTTTTGAGGCCGCCAATCAGGCCGGCGGCCAGGTCCGGCTTCTGGCCCAGACCAAGCGCCGGGCCGAGATGATCGGCATCATCGACTGGCGCATGGCGCAATGCGCGGCCTTGGGTGTCGAGTTCCGCTTCAACACCTGGGCCGAGGCCGAGGATGTCCGCGCCTTGAACCCCGATGTCGTGATCATCGCCACCGGCGGCATGCCGCAGAAGGACATCCTCGCCGCGGGCAACGAACTGACGGTGTCGGCCTGGGATATACTCTCGGGCGATGTGAAGCCGGGGCAGAACGTGCTGCTTTATGACGATGCGGGCGACCATACCGCGCTTCAGGCGGCGCAGCTTCTGGCCGAATCCGGCGCCAAGGTCGAGGTCATGACCCCCGACCGCACCTTCGTGCCCGATGTGATGGCGATGAACCTCGTCCCCTACATGCGCGCCATTCAGGACAAGGATGTCACCTTTACCGTGACTTACCGTCTGTCCTCGGTCGCAAAAGACGGCAACCTGATCAAGGCCACCATCGACAGCGACTATGCCAAGCTGGGCATCACCCGCAACTTTGACCAGGTCGTGGTCAACCACGGCACGCTGCCGCTGGATGACCTTTACTTCGCGCTCAAGCCCGCTTCCGTGAATCTGGGTGCGGTGGATTACGAGGCTTTCATCGATCGCAAACCCCAGACCATGGCGGGCGGGCCGGAAGGATTCCAGCTGTTCCGCATCGGCGATGCGGTGGAGGCGCGCAACATCCACGCCGCGATTTACGATGCCTTGCGGCTGGTTTCGGTGATCTGAGAAGGGCAAATCTTCGGCATTTTGCCCTTTTGCGCAAAAATTTCTGAAATTCCCCCTGTCCGCGTTAACGTTTTGACGCTTCGTTAACGCGGATGTCACGCAATGGTGACGGCTGGGATCGCAAGGTCTGCGGCATAAATGGGAGGATCGGATGACAGCGCCCCAGCTTGCCGAAGATACCGTTCAGGTTGCATTTTTCGCGCCGTGCGAATCCGCCAGCCTTGCGGCCGGAACACTCGCGCAGCACCTTGGTGTGACGAAAGCAGCGGCCGAGAGGTTGCTGAGCGGTGGCGGCGGCCTGGAAGTCGCGCGCAGCCGCGCGGCTTCGGTTCGGGCCGCCTTGCCCGTGCTGGCGGCTTTGGGCGTTCAGATGGCGCTGCGCCCCGTACATGCGGTGGGCGAGCCGGAGCTTTGCGATCTGTCCCTGCGCCTCTCGGGTCCCTTGACGCGCGCCGCCGCAGTGTTGGAGCGGCTGGGCCTGACGCGCGCCCTGCGGGAGTCGGAGTGTCACGGGCCCTCGGGCTGGGTGATCGAAAGCCTGCCGCGCCCCCTGGCCGAAGAGGTGGCAGCCGGCTTGCGGGCCATTCCGGGCGCTCAGGTGACGCTGGCGGCGCAAATCGGCGCGCGCTACGACCTTTTTGCCGCGGGCGGGCGGATGGGGCCGGGCTTGAATGCGCTTTGCCAACACCTCGCCTTGCTCGGCTGTGTGATCCGGGGGCCGTCCAAGGCGCTCGCCACGGGGCTGGATAGGCGCACGCTGAACCATGTCATGACGCATTTTGCGCATCTGAATCTGGTCGGGGTGAACCAGGCTTTCCAGCGCTATCAGCTGTACCTCACCGGCTATGGCCGCCTGACGCAGAATGAGCTGCGCGATTTCCTCACCACGCGCGGCGCCAATTGGGCCGACGCGCGCGATGCGATCGAGTCCGGGAAGGGCTGGCGGGTCGAGGGTGGTTTGTCGCGCGCTGCGGCCCGGCAGTTCCTCATGGACTATGCCACGATCGGCCTGCCGGCGCGCGCCGATCTGATGGGCCTGCAGGAATACCTCTAAAATGCAGTCGCTTAAGCCCGGATTCACCCTGCTGATCTAAGGTCGACCTTGGGTGTTAAGTGGGGTGAATGGATGGCCGGGCAAACCAATGCCGCGCCAGTCATCATCAAGCGTAAGAAGGTTGTCGGCGGCGGCGGTCACCACGGTGGGGCGTGGAAGGTTGCCTATGCCGACTTTGTGACGGCCATGATGGCCTTCTTCATGCTGATGTGGCTTCTGGGTGCAACGACGGAAAAACAGCGCAAGGGTATCGCGGACTATTTCAATCCAACGATCCCGATCAACCGCATTTCAGGCGGCGGGGATGGCGCCTTTGGCGGCGACTCGATCTTTACCGACCAGACCTCGGCGCGCAACGGCACCGGGCAGTCGGCGGCCTCGCCGGGCGAGGCTGAAAAGTCAGGCGGGGTCGGCGGCGATGCCGCGGGCCAGGACAGCGCGGCTCAGGCCGATCAGCTGAAACGCCTGCAAAGCCTGCTGGAGGGCAAGGGCGGTGAGAGCCAGACCATGCAGAGCTTGCTCAGCCATGTCGTGACGAAGGTCACCGATGAGGGGCTTGTGATCGAGATTTTCGATCTGGAGGGCACCCCGCTGTTTGACCAGGACACCGCGGGCCCGACCGATACTTTGCGCGCAATTGCCTCGCTTTTGTCGGAAGTTCTGGTGCAGACGAAAAACCAGATCTCGGTCGATGGCTATGTGCGTTCCTATCCAGTCATGCTGGCGCGCAATCCGGTCTGGGACCTGTCGGCCTCGCGGGCGCAGGTTGTCCGGCAACTGCTTGAAAATGCAGGCATGGCCGATGAGAGGATCGCGCGCGTGACGGGCCATGCGGACCGCAAGCCGGCGACGGCGGACCCTTCGGCGCTGCGCAACAACCGGGTCGAGGTGATCCTCCTGCGCAAGAATCGTTGAGAGACGATTTGGATTTTATCTGTTAGCCGAATCTTAAGTCGGAGCGGTCAGCTTGTCCTCATAAGGTCGAGCTGCAGAAAGGCGCTATCGATGACGATTTCCTCTTCGCTGAATGCGGGGGTGGCAGGGTTGAATGCGAATGCCAACCGTCTGGCAACCATTTCGGACAATATCGCAAACTCCTCCACCTATGGGTACAAAAGGGCACAGTCCGATTTCTACTCGGTGGTCGTGCATGGCGACCTCAGCACCGCCTATTCGGCGGGCGGCGTCAGATCGACCAGCTATCGGGTGATCGACGAACACGGGCCACTGATCGGCACGTCCAATTCCACCGACCTTGCGATTGACGGGCGCGGCTTCATGGCCGTCACCACGATTGACGCGGTCAACAGTGGCACAACGGCTCTTCCGATCTCGCTGGCGACCACCGGTTCTTTCAAGGCCGACGCCAACGGTGTGCTGCGCAATTCGACCGGCCAGGTTCTGATGGGGTGGCCCGCCAATCCGGATGGCACCTTGGCCAACTACCCGCGCGACACCATGAAAGCGATGATTCCGGTCAAGCTGGACACCAATCAATATGTGTCGAACCCGACCACGAAGATGACCCTGGGGGCGAACCTGCCTGCCACGGCGACCCAGGCCGGGGCGAACGGCCTCAGTTACGAGATGTCGGTGCAATATACTGGCAACCTCGGCACGCAGGAAACGCTGCACTATGTCTTCACGCCCTCGGTCCCGGCGACCGGGGCCTCCAACACCTGGAACATGACCATCGCCGATTCGGCCTCGGATGACGCGATCATCGGCGAGTATACGGTGACCTTCGACAGCAGCCAGTCGGCCGGCGGCACCCTGGCCTCGGTCACCACGGTCAGCGGCAGCGACTATGATCCCTCCACGGGGGTGATTCCCCTGTCGGTAGGCGGCGGCAGCGTGGCCATGGATATCGGCGCCATCGGTGTGACCGGCGGGATGACCCAGCTCTCTGAAAGCTTCGCGCCGATCGGCAAGGCGACCAACGGCACGCCCGTCGCGCGTCTGGTCGGGGTCGAGATTGACGACAACGGCTACCTGCACGCGAATTACGACCAGGGATTCTCGAAGGTGATCTACCAGATCCCGGTGGTCGATGTGCCCAACCCGAACGGCCTGGCCTCGCATTCCGACCAGACCTACCAGGTTTCGGCCGATTCCGGGCCCTTCTATCTCTGGGATTCCGGCGATGGCCCGACCGGCAAGCTGGTCGGCTATTCGCAAGAACAATCGACCACCGATGTCACCTCCGAGCTGACCAATCTGATCACCACGCAGCGGGCCTATTCTTCGAATGTGAAGGTGATCCAGACGGTCGCGTTGTCCTTGGCCGTGGCGACCCTTTTGCCCGTAGAGATATCGGCGGTGGTCTTGGCGAGGTTCATGCTGATCGACTTCATGGTCTGAAGCGCGACCATCGCACTGTTGTTGGTCAGAATCGACGACATTTCCGTTTCCTTTGCGGTCAGCCGGCGCTTTGCGCACGGCTTGTTGCACCATCACCAATGATGGCAGTTGGGCTTTCTTTCCAATGCGACCGGAGGGCCCGGAACGCGCCACCCCACCTGGGATGCAAGACCTATAAAACGGCGGAACATCTAAGAGATTGCTAATCGCAACAGCTTGTATTCGCAGGATTTGATCTAATCTCTAATATCGTGCAGCCAGCCCGCGCCCTTGCTGGTCCTCGTATTTGCGACCCGACCGGTCGTAGGTCGACATGCCGTTAGAGACCGACTTGATCTCGGCGATCCGGCGCAGGGCGGCGCGAATGCCACGCTGAATGGCAAGCAAGGTGGCGGCGTTGCGATCCGCCTTGCGCTTGATGATCGCCAGAGCGGCCGCATCCAGCTTTTCGCCCGGCTGGTCGAGTTCGCGGCCCAGAGCCGCGCCGAGATCGGCCAAGACACTGTAATCCTTGCGCATCAGGGCCGCGTGCACCTCATCCAGCAGCATCGCGGCGCGCGGTTCATGTGTTGTCATGGTCGCGCCTCACCAAAGCGTTGAAGATGTTCTGGGACAGGCCGATTCCGCCGTGGTCGACCATGGCCTTGGCCTGGGCCTCGCGCAGAAAGGAGCTGAACTGATCCTCGCCGATGCCTCCACCAAATTCACCTTTTTGCGAATCAAGCCCGGTGTAGGACAGCATTTCCGACAGGAAATTGGTCTCCAGCTCCTTCGCTTTTTTCATGAGCAGGGTGGCGCGCGCCGGGCTCAATGTGCTGGCGGGATCAATCGGGGGCAGACCTTGCATCGGATTCTCCAATTGCAGCGTATTTTTCGAACTATCGCCCCAAGCGGTAAACAGCTGGTAACTGTTGCCGTCGAAATATGCCCGGGCATCGACAGAAGTCGGAATGAAATGAACGCCGCACCGCAAATCTTGCCGAGCCACCATGTCGCCACGGCGCGCAATCTCAAAGCGCAGGACCCGGCCGACCTTTCCGCAGCTTTTGCGGAGGTTATGGCACAGGGCGACGAACCTGTCGCAGTGGCTTGGGGCGGGCCGGCGCCGAACCGTCTCCGCGGGATGCAGGCCGCGGTTGAGGCGGGTGCTGAGCCTTCTCCTGAGCCGGACCGAGATGCGGAGGTGGTTTTGCCGGGGGTGACGGATCTGGAAATGTTAGGGTCCGAGATATTGGCATTGGGCACATTGGGACCGGCAATATTGGCGCCGGAGATATCGCCTCCTCAGCCAGTGGCAGACCAACCGAGGGCGGAAGCGTTGAAGGCCGCATCGGTTGATCATGCCAAGGCGGATGCGCCACATGACGGACGTTCGACGATGGCCCGCCATCGGCACCTATCTGTCCTCAAGAGCGACTTTGAGGTGAGATTCTCATTGGAAGTTTTCGATACGGCGCGTCCTTCCGAAGCGACAGCCGAAGCCGCAATGCCGCTTTCGCCCAGGGCCGCTGCCCCATCCACAACGCCACGGACCGCACCCCCCGATTCGGTGGTCGAGGTCTCTCTTCCGGCCATTCCGCTTCCGCTGCCAGTTTCGGTGACTCCGCCTACGATTCGGCCACGTCTTGCCGAAGCCGAACCTGAGGAGAGCGCGCGCGCGGACAAATTCCCTGAAAGTTCATCCGCTGTCGTCCCGGGCCGAAGTGGACCCCCTCTCAAGTTCGAATCGGCAGAAAGGCATGCGCCGACGAGCGGCGCGCCTCCGGAATCCATAATCGGCGACACGGCTGCTCCAGACGCAGCTGCTGAAAGCCGCTCCATCAGTCTACCCGACGTGCCAAATCCCGTCGTTCCCGCCAGGGCGCCGTCCGCCGCAACGGGACCGGCGCCAGCGTCTGGGTCGGAAACGGCGGATCCGGAACCTCCGGCCGTTGCGGATGGTGCAGGCGATCCGCCGGCCCGGATGGTGGCGACCAAGGCCACTCCGCTGCCCGAACCGGCCAATCCAAAACGGGCCGTCCAGGCGGAATCCGTTCCCGTAGAGGAACGTCACACACAGACGGGGAATGTCCCCCCTTCGCGTGAAACGCCGCCTCCGATCGAAAATCCCAATCCGACGGAAAGGGCCCGCTCGGTTGAGCAGACCAATTCCGTTGAAAGAGCCGATCCGGCTGAAAGGGCCAAGCCGGGCGGCCATCTGGCGGCACCGCAGCAGGCGCCACCTCTGACAAAGGCCGCACAAGTCGCGGCAGAACGGCCACCGATCGCTGCCTCACCCGATCTGGCGCGGCCGCAGGGTGCAGCGAAGGAGCCAGTCAATCTGCCGCTGCCGGCTTTGTCGGTTCAGAGGGCGGTTCCCTCCGGGCCGCCAGACCGTAACTCGCCGGAATTGCGGAAGAATGCTGAGGATTCTCGCCCACGGATCAAGGTGCCTGCGGAGCTGCCGGTTTCAATGGCGGGCGCGGCGAGGATTGTTTTCTCTCGCGCCGCGCCCTTGGCCTCTCCACGACCTGTCGTCTCGACCGACCTGCCGACGAGGGTCATGCTGACCTCTGGCACAATGCACTCAGCGCTGCGTCAGGCTGTACCGGATGGTCCGACCTTGTTCAGCGAAAGCGGCGAGGGCTCGACACCAGTTCGCGACAGGAGCGTCGCAGCGCCGCAAGCGCCTGCTGTTCGCCAGGATTTCGAACGACTGATCCCTTCGGATTTTGCGCAAAGGAGCGGACCAGTCGTGGGCGATCATGTACTTGCGACCGGTCGCGCACCTACCGGTCCTGTGGTGCGCGGCTCCGGCCCAGAGGTAGAGGCGTTTGCGCCGCCTATTGAGGCCAGATCCTTGGCTATTCCTGTAAGTCCAGCCCCTGCAGACCCTGAAATGCCGCAGAGCGTGCCGGGGCGTCAGGCCGCCGCCGATTCCGTGAGACCGCTGGAGATGCCGAGGAACGCGACGGCCTATCCTCCTATGGCACATATCGCGCCGCGCTCCGGGCCTTTGACCTCGCCCAAAGCGCCCATTCCGGATGTGCCGGTGGCGGCCCCCCCTCAGGCCATTTCCGCCCGGCCAAAAGCGCAGGCCGGGACACCTTCCGCGAGGGCGGAACCTGTTTCCACTGTGCCCGTGTCGCAGGCCTTGGCGAGCAAGGCGCCATATGAAGCGCTTGAGGGGGAAATTACGCCAGTGTCGCGAGCGGCGGACTTGGCGCCCGCGACCGTCGTCTCGGCTGCCAATGTGCCCTTCCATCCCGAAGCCATCCCCGAAGCCACCGATGTGCCCACGCAGAGTTTTGACGCGCCGATCCCGCCTCTGACCCGCCCCGCGCAGATTGCGACGAGGCAGGGCGCGATCGCGTCAGCACAGCAACCGCGGCGGGCGGCGTCCACACCGCCCCCGCACCGCACCACGCCGGTTCCTGTGCCGCCCTCTGCACCGGAGCCTATTGCGACGGCCCGCGCTGCGCCTCTCACGTCCGCTACACTGACGACAAGCATCGCGGCCCTCTTGCCGCCAGGTCTGGCCACCACTGCTCCTGCGGTGGAGCGTGCGGCGTTGGGCGCGGGGCGCGGACAAGGCGCGGGCCCGCATCGTGACATGGCGCGGACGACCGGCCGGGCGCACGAGCCAGCCTCACCTGCGGAACCATCGGGCGAGGTGCAGGGAGCTGCGCACCCCGTCGCTGCGAAGCGGGCGGCTGGGGCCTCGAGGGTACCCGTCCCCGTGCCCTGCGATGCGCTGCCGCGCATAGGGCATGGCACGGGCGGCCCCGTGACCCCCGAACCCGCCGTGCCGGTCGCCGCGGCCCCCGCGCCGGAGCGGGCGCCGCGTACTGATGCCTTGCCGGCTGCGGGCCAGCCGGCCCCTTTGCCGACCGATGCCCAGCCCGCTGCAAGCCAGCCGACCGTGCTGCACATGGTCCCTGCCGGGTTCGTGCCGCATCTTCGCCACCTTGGCCTCGCCACAAGCAGCACGGACAAGGCGAGCGGCAGGGGGGATCACGCATTGCCGCCCGGCTTTTCAAGCGGTCTAGCCCATGCGGTGGCGGGCAGCGGCCACAGCCGGGCTGAGCTGATCCTCGACCCGGCGGAGCTGGGGCGGCTGCGTTTTGACATTCTGACCCAGGGCAGCCAGGTCCAGATCAACCTGAGCGCGGAACGTCCCGAAACGCTCGATCTGCTCCGCCGCCATTCCGAAGAGCTGCGCCAGGAGTTTCAGGCCGCCGGCTTTGACACCGGTACGCTCAATTTCGGCCAGTGGAACCAGAAAGGACAGGATCGTGCCGCACCCGCCATGCCGCCCGGGGCGGAAATGCTTTCCGAAAGACAGCCTGCCCTTGATCTTCCTGCACAACCCGCTCTCCGGGTCGGCCCGCCTGGCGCCGGTCTGGACCTTCGCCTCTGAAAGGACAGCCCATGAGTGTTTCCGCCATTTCCGGCTCGAACGGTTCTGCCAACGGCAAATCGACGGCAGCGCAGAACAACGACAAGAATTATGAGACTTTTCTCAAGATGATGACGACCCAGATCAAGAACCAGGACCCGCTGAACCCGATGAGCGCCGACCAGCTGGCGGTTCAGCTGGCCACCTTCTCGGGGGTCGAGCAGCAGACCAAGACCAATGACCTGCTGACGCAGATGATCTCGCAGAACTCGATCGGCACGATGAGCCAGATGGTCAACTGGGTGGGCAAGGATGCGCGTCTGGCCGCGCCGGCCTATTTTGACGGGGCAACGCCCGTGACGATTTCGCCCAGCCCGAGTTCAGATGCCGACAAGGCGGTTCTGGTGGTGAAGGATCAGGGCGGCAACGAGGTGGCGCGCACCCAATTGCCGCTGGGCAGTGCGGACTACAAGTGGCAGGGGCTGGACGCCTCGGGCAATCCTTTGCCGAAGGGGCTCTATTCCCTGTCGCTGGAAAGCTATCAGGGCGACAAGCTGGTGGAATCGACCGATGTCGAATATTATGGCCGGATCCTGGAAATCCGCAGTACCCCCAACGGGATTTCCGCCATGCTGCCCGGCGGGGTGGAGGCCTTGATGTCCGTCATCACGGCGGTCCGCGCGCCAGCCGACAGTTGAGGCCGCCCCGACTGCGACCTTTTGGTCGTCTGGCCGAATGACCTCTGGTGCAGCGGGGCCTTCTGGCCCACTTTGGGGAGGGTAGAGCAGGTGTCTGATGATCGAATATGCCAGTAATCGTGTGCCGCTGAAGCGGCTTTCTGAAACCGGCGGCGTTCTGGCTGTCATCACCGAGGTGGTGGGCACGTCCTATCGCAATCTCGGCACGATGATGGCCTTCGGCCCGCAGGGCCAACGCACGGGCTCGCTTTCCTCGGGATGTATCGAGGATGACATCGCCGAACATGCGGCCACGGCCTTGCAGACCGGCACATCGCGCACGCTGCGCTATGGGCAGGGCTCGCCGTTCTTCGACCTCAAGCTGCCTTGCGGTGGCGGGCTGTCGATCATCCTCATCCCCAACCCTGATCCGGCGCTGTTGCGGGCGGTTCTGGCGCGCGGCGATGCGCGCTGCGATGCCGCGCTGGGTATCCGGCTGGAGGATGGCGCCCTGCGGCTTCTGCCGCAGGGGAGTGTTATGGCCGATCCGGGGGAGATCGTCGTGGTTCTGGAACCCGAACTTCGGTTCTGGGTCTATGGGCATGGCATCGAGGCCATCTCTTTCGCTTTGATGGCGCAGGCTGCGGGCTATGATGTGACGCTTTTTGGCCAGGAGGGCCTGCAAGCGGACCTATCGCGCATCGGGCCTCTGAACATCTCCGTGGTGCCCAGTTTCCGCACCTACACTTGCCCTGTGCCCGATCGGCGCACCGCCATTACCCTGTTCTTCCACGACCACGAGAACGAGGCGCGGCTTCTGGCGCAGTTCCTGCCAACGGATGCTTTTTTCATCGGAGCGCAGGGCAGCCTGAAAGCGCGGCAGCGGCTTTTGGAGGATCTCGTCGCGCGGGGCGTAAGGGATGAGCACATCCAGCGTCTTTGCCCGGATTTCGGGCTGATTCCCTCCTGTCGCGACCCGCGCACCCTGGCCGTTTCGGTGCTGGCGCATGTCTTGTCTATTGCAGGGCGTTCGACTGCGGATTATTCGAAAGGCAATTCCACATTGGGGCAGCGGGGGTCTTTGGTTCCGGCGTCCTGAGATTTGTTCTTTCGGGAGGCGGCTCTGGCATGACCACACTTGGATTTTCCCAGACGGTCGAAAAGCTGTCGGCGGCGCTCGGCCGCTGGTCGGACAAGACCACGCCCATCGCCAAGGGCGAGCATGTCCGTCTGCAGGGGCTGGATCTGTCGAACCGGATCACCGGGCTGGATGATCTGTTCTTCGTCGAAGAACAGGATCATTTCCGCCCGCGCCCGGATGGCGGCATGCATTTCCTCAATCAGGAGATGATGAACACCGGCACGCTGCGCAATTCGTTCTACCCGCAGATCCTTTCGGCCCATTGCCAGAACATGGACTTCTCCCTGCATCTGCGCTTTCGCGGCCGGTTTCAGGTGCTGGTCTATCAAAGCCGCATCGGTCATCCGCCGATGGCCCTGGCCGAGCGGATTGTGCAGTCCGAGGAAGTGACCGACGTTCATGTGCCGCTGGGCGCGATCCAGTCGCTGCCGCGCGGGGCGCGGCTTTTCTGGGTGGCCCGCGCCCTGCACGACGGCTGCGAGCTTGTGGACGCGACCTGGGAAGCTCATGCCCCCGCGGCGACCGAAGGCCGGATGGTGGTGCTGATCCGCACCTTCGGGCGGACCCGCGATGTCAAAAACCTGATCGGCCAGTTTCAGGAACAGGCGGCGGCGGGGGATTATGCCCGCGTTCTGTCCAACCTGTTCTTTCTGATCTACGATTCCTCGACCGGTCTCGACGAGACGACCTATGCCGACCTCACCGACCACAACCTGTTGAATACTTTCGTGATGACCGGCCCCAATCTGGGCGGCGGCGGCAACATGAGCCTGGAGCTTCTGACCCTGCAACAGGCGGTCGCGGCTGCGGGCGTGACGATCAACGAAGTCTTGCTGACCGATGACGACCTTCAGGTCTCGCTGGAATCGCTGACCCGCAACTGGGGCGCCACGCTGTTCCGCAAGGACAACGCCTTCCACACCCTGCCGGTGATCATGCAGTCCGAACCGCGCCGGATGTGGGAGGATGGCGGCTTCTGGGGCCGTTTCACCTCCGAAAGCCCGCGCGGCCAGCGCAGTGTGATCGCCCCGCGCCTGTTGCGGCACAGCCGGATCTTCCGCGCCTTCGACTTTCTCGATGACATGGCGCGGCTGCATCATGCCGAATATTCGACCTTCATCTTCCTTTCGATGCCCTATGGTCGTCTTGAGGAGATCGGTCTGCCGGCGGCGTTCTTCCTGCGCGGCGATGACATCGAATACAACCTGCGCCACGCGGCGGCGGGTGGGGTGACCGTCTCCAACCCCAACATGATGGCCTGGCACGAGCCGGCGCATTCCTACGCGCAGGAATACATGTCGATCGCGCATGGCGTGGTGATCAACATGGCCTATGGCCAGGACAAGCCCGACGATTTCGCCAGCTTCTTCCACACCCGCGCCGGGGCGCATCTTTCGGTCTCGGATGTGGCGGGCCTGTCGGTCTATGCCGAGGTTCTGGGCGATCTGGTCGCCGGAGACCGGCTGATGGTGCAGGATTTCGCCGACCACTACCTGGCGATGATCGCGCGGTTCAAGAGCTTTGACGCCGCCTTTTCCACCATGCCGGACGAGCTGGTCGATACGCTGAGCGAAGCCTCGCGCCGTGCGGGCAAGGTGACGACGGTGCTGCCCTTCCTTTACATGAAGGCCGTGGGGGGCGAGATCGAACTTGATCGCGTGGTCCTGTGGAACCCCCACACCGAACGGCGCTGCATCTACGACCCTGCCGACCCGCACCGGCTTGCCGCGCTTGCGACGGTGGCGGCCCGGCTTTATGCCGCGCTCAGCGCCTTCACCCAGCGTTTTGATGAACTGCGCGCCCACTACCAGCAGCGGTTGAGCGAGACTTCGACCCCGGCCTTCTGGCAAGAGGTGGCCAAGGGGGCCGCATTCGGGGTGCTCCATGATTGATCTGTCGCACGATGCCCGCTACCGGCGCACCGCGCAGGATGAGCTGCAAAGGATCACCCAGCCGCTTCTGGTGAACGGGATCGCGCTGGCGACCGGCACCTGGGTGTCGATGGCCTCGCTCGCCGACACGCCCAATGCCTTTCTGGATGGCAATGTCTATGCTGCGACCGTCAATCTGGTGCCCTCGCGGCTGCAACCCTATACCGGGACGCGCTGGCTGACCCGGCTTCACCCCGATGGGACTTGGTCCTTTCTGAACCAGGGCCAGGAAGAGCATCTTCTGGCGGGCTCCGCGGGGATCGTCACCCTTGGCCGTGCGCCGGTGCGGGCCGGTTTCGACAAGTTCGACGTGACCCGCTGGCTGATGTACCGCGACCTGACCGGGTTCCGCCTGCGGCCTTGCATGCAAGGCGGTGGCTGGCTGGGGGTGCGCGACGACCGGGCGGTGCTGTCAGGGCCGAAAGACCCGGCCGACCGCTGGATCTATTGGGCCATCACGCCCTATGGCGCGGGCGAATAGCCGCCTTGGGCCAGCCGCTGCCGAGGCGCGGGCGGTGAATTCCCTTCCTGTGCGAAATCAGCTAAGCCGAGCGGGATGAACCCGGAAAACCGTGCCCGCACAGGGCGCGGTTTTGCACCTCAGCCGTCTGCCCCATTTGTGATGGAACCCGACCTTGGCCAATTTCCTCTACCAGAACGACCTGCCCGCCGACCTTGATCTAGGCACCGTGGTTGCCATCGACACCGAGACCATGGGCCTTGACCCGCGCCGCGACCGCTTGTGTGTGGTGCAGCTGTCCTCGGGCAATGGCCATGCCCATCTGGTGCAGATCGCACGCGGTCAGACCTCCGCTCCCAATCTGGAGCGCCTGCTGACCGACCCCAAGGTATTGAAACTCTTCCACTTTGGCCGCTTCGACGTGGCGGCCTTGCAGAATGCTTTCGGCGTGCGGACCGAGCCCGTCTGGTGCACCAAGATCGCCGCCAAGCTGATCCGCACCTTCACCGACCGGCACGGGCTGAAGTACCTCCTGAACGAACTGGTCGGCGTCGATGTCTCCAAGGCGCAGCAGACCTCGGACTGGGGTGCGGCGACGCTGACCGACGCGCAGAAGGACTATGCCGCCTCGGACGTCTTGTACCTGCACAAGCTGAAGGCCGCGCTGGAGGCGATTCTGATCCGCGAGGACCGGCTGGATCTGGCGCAGCGCTGCTTTGACTTCCTGCCGACCCGGGGGGAACTGGATCTTCTCGGCTGGGAGGAGCCCAATGACATTTTCCACCACTGAAACCCTGCCGAAAGCCGCTCCGCTCGCCACCGCCCGCCGCGTCATAGCGCGCGAGGCCGAGGCGCTGGTCATGCTGGGCGCGGCGCTGGGCGACAGTTTCACGGCGGCGGTCGATCTGATCATGGCGGTCAAGGGCCGGGTCATCGTCTCGGGCATGGGGAAATCCGGCCATATCGGGCGCAAGATTGCCGCCACCTTCGCCTCGACCGGGACGCCGGCGCAGTTCGTCCACCCGGGTGAGGCAAGCCACGGCGACCTTGGCATGATCATGTCGGGCGATGTGGTTCTGGTCCTGTCGAACTCGGGCGAGACCTCGGAGCTGGCCGATATCGTCGCCCACACCCGGCGGTTCGAGATTCCGTTGATCGGCGTCGCCTCGCGCCCCGGTTCGACCCTTTTGCGGGCGGCGGATGTGGCGATCCTGCTGCCCGACGCCCCTGAGGCCTGTGAGACGGGGATCGTGCCGACCACCTCGACCACGATGACTTTGGCTTTGGGGGATGCGCTGGCCATCGCGCTGATGGAGCATCGCTCTTTCACGCCCGAACATTTCCGCATCTTTCATCCGGGCGGCAAGCTGGGGGCCAAGCTGCTCAAAGTGCGCGACCTTATGCACACGGACATGCCGCTGATCGCGGCAGATCATCCGATGACCGAGGCGCTTCTGACCATCTCGCGTCATGGCTTTGGCGTGGTCGGCGTGGTCGGGCCGGATCAGGCCTTGCAGGGCATCATCACCGACGGCGACCTCCGCCGCCACATGGACGGGCTTCTGTCGCGCAAGGCCGAAGAGGTGATGACCCGCAACCCGCGCACCGTGGCGCCCGATGCCTTGGCAGCCACGGCGCTGGCCGTGATGAATGAGCGCAAGATCACCTGCCTTTTCGTCAAGGACGGGCCGGTGCCCTTGGGCATCCTGCATATCCACGACCTGTTGCGCGCCGGAGTGGTGTGATGGCAGGGATCTGGGCCGACAATCTGCATTCGCGGGTGGTGTTCTGGCTGAAGATTCTGCTGCCTCTGGCGGCGCTTGCGCTTCTCGCGACGCTGTTCCTGTTCGGGCGCGGCGTCAGCCCCGAGGATGCAATCCCCTATGCCAGCACCGATATCGCCGACCGCGCCAAAGAGCCGCGTCTGACCGATGCGGCCTATTCCGGCATGACCAAGGACGGCTCCGCCCTGACGATCAACGCGGCCGAGGCGCGGCCGGGGGTGGCGGGGTCTGACAATGCCGGGTCGGCCACCAAGATCTCTTCCCTGATCGAGATGCCCAACGGCGCCTCGGCCACCATGGCTGCGGGCGCGGGACGGATGGACGATGCCGCGCACGAGGCGATCCTGACCGGCGGCGTCGATCTGGTCTCCTCGACCGGCTACAGGCTGCAGTCCGACGGGATGCGCGTGGGGCTCGCCCAGACCGAGGTGACGAGCCTGGGTCCGGTCACCGGCACCGGGCCGGGGGTGCGGATTGATGCCAAGGCCATGCACCTTGGCCTCGACCCRACGGGCGGCTACCTATTGGACTTCACCGGGGGCGTGACCCTGATATACCAGCCTAACGGAGGATAGTGATGCTGCGCTGCCGGATCTTTGCCGCCATTCTGATGGCGATGCCCCTGATGGCACAGGCTGCGGGCACCGATGTGGCCTTTGCCGGCCTCAAGACCGACACCTCCGAGCCGGTCAAGGTCACCGCCGACCAGCTTTCGGTCAACCAGACCGACGGCAAGGCGGTGTTCACCGGCAATGTCGTGGTGACCCAAGGCACCATGCGGCTGGAGGCCGCCTCGGTGCAGATCGAATATGGCCCCGACAAGAAGACCATCGCACGGATGCTGGCAAGCGGCGGGGTCAAGCTTGCGGCGGGCACCGATGCGGCCTCGTCGCAGGATGCCGAATATGCGCCCGAGACCGGCAACCTCTTGATGACGGGCGATGTCCTGATGACCCAGGGGGCTGCGGCGATCTCTGGCCAGAAGCTGACGCTCAGTCTCAAGACCGGGCTTGGCACGATGGATGGCCGCGTGACCACGACCTTCACCCCAGCCCCGGCGAAGAAGAACTGATGTCCGACCCGAACGCAACTCCGGGGGCCGATGGCCTGCAGGTGCGCAACCTGCGCAAAAGTTACAAGAAGCGGCTGGTGATCCGGGACGTCTCGCTGGATCTGGCGCGGGGCGAGATCGTGGCCCTTCTGGGCCCGAACGGCAGCGGCAAGACCACGACCTTTTACGCCATCGCCGGGCTTCTGACACCGGACACCGGGCAGGTTCTGATCGACGGGCGCGATGTCACTGCACTTCCCATGTACCGCCGCGCCCGGCTTGGCATCGGCTATCTGCCGCAGGAAATGTCGATCTTCCGGGGCCTTAGCGTCGAGGACAACATCCTCGCCGTGCTGGAGATTGCCGAGCCCGACCGCCACAAGCGTCGCGAGAAGCTGGAAGAGCTTCTGTCGGAGTTCTCGATCACCCATATCCGCGCCGCCCCCGCGCTGGCCCTGTCGGGTGGTGAGCGGCGGCGGGTGGAAATCGCGCGCTGTCTGGCGGCCAACCCGCTGTACCTGCTGCTGGACGAGCCCTTTGCCGGGGTGGACCCGATCGCGGTGGCCGAAATCCGCTATCTGGTGCAGGATCTGAAATCGCGCGGCATCGGCGTTCTGATCACCGACCATAACGTCCGCGAGACGCTGGAAATCGTGGATCGCGCCTATATCCTGCACGACGGCAAGGTTCTGATGACCGGCACGGCCGACGAAATCGTGCGCGATGAAATGGTGCGCCGCGTCTACCTCGGCGAGAATTTCCGCATCATTTGAGTAGAGACCACAGGGCAGTTGACAAGTGCCCTGTGGCATCCCCAAATGCTAGGGATGAGCGCAAGTTTCGCCCTGCCTTGCTCTGCCTTCGCGGCCCTGACACGGGGCACCGCTTATGGGCGACGGTGCGCATCATATCCACCAAATCCAGCTACTACCCCCTCGGATTCATCTGACCCGGGGCTATTCAACGCTTAGGAGGAATCATGCGGTATCAAATCAGTGGCAAGCAAATCGACATTGGCGAGGCGCTGCAGACCCATGTGAAATCTGAACTTGGCGAAGTGATCGAGAAATATGCCCAGCGACCGACCGACGCCTCGATCGTCTTTTCCAAGGCCGGCTTTGAACACGTCTGCGAGGCGACCATCCACCTGTCGACCGGTCTGAGCGCCCAAGCCAAGGGTCATGCCACTGAAATCTATGCCGCTTTTGAATCCTGCCGCGAGAAGATGGACAAGCAGATGCGGCGCTACAAGCGGCGTCTGCGCAACCATCACTCCAACCGCACGCAGCCGGTTGAATTCGGCATGGGCGCGGCCTATATCCTCGCGCCAACCGAAGAGCCGGAAGAAGCCGATACCGCAGCCCTTCAGCCCGTCGTGATTGCCGAGATGGAGACGAAGATTCCTTCGATCACCGTCGGAGAGGCGGTCATGCAGCTGGAACTGGGCGGGCAGAAGTTTCTGATGTTCCGGAACGAGGGGCATGGCGGGGTCAACGTGGTCTATGTCCGTGAAGACGGCAACATCGGCTGGATTGATCCGAACAATGGCAAATGATCCCGGACGTGTACGGGGCGAGCAGGTAAGAACAGGCGCATGGAACTTTCAAAGCTGCTGATGCCCACCGCAGTGCGGGTCATCGGGCAATTGACCGGCAAGAAGCGCCTGTTTCAGGAGCTGGGCGAGATTGCTGCCCAGGCCTATGGCCTGAACGCCTCGGTCGCGACCGATGGCCTGCAGGAACGCGAGAGCCTTGGCCCCACCGGTGTGGGCCATGGCATCGCCTTGCCCCATGCGCGGCTGGACGACATCGACCGGATCGTCGCCGTCTTTCTGCGCATGGAAAAGCCGCTGGATTACGACTCGGTCGACCGCCAGCCGGTCGATCTGGTCTTCGGCCTGTTTGCGCCGAAGGAATCCGGGGTCGAGCACCTGAAGGCGCTGGCCCTGGTCTCGCGCACCATGCGGGATTCCGGGATCTGCGCCAAGCTGCGCGCCAACACCGATCCGTCCAAGCTGCACGCCATCCTGACCGAGGCGCGGGCGTCACAGGCCGCGTAAGGAAGATGGGCAGCATTGCCCATCCTACCGGCCAGCGTTCTACCTGATGACCACGCCGGCCCAGAGGCCGAGCGCCAGCACCGCCAGCGCCCCCAAAGCCGCCACAGCCACCGGCACACCTTGCCGGGGCGGTGGGGGCTTTGGCCCGGCGGCCTGGGCGATCAGCATGTCTTCGACCAGACGCGGCAGTTTCGGCCCGAAACGCGCCAGCACCTGCAGGGTCAGCGCCAGATCCTTGGCGAGAGCCAGCGGGCCGACATGGCTGCGGACATAATCCGTCACCACCGGCTGGGCGACCTGCCAGATGTTGATGTTGGCATCCAGACTGCGCGCGACACCTTCAACCACGACCATCGTGCGTTGCAGCAGGATCAGCTCGGTCCGCGTCTCCATCCCGAAACGTTCGGTGACTTCAAAGAGATAGGAGAGGAGCCGCGCCATCGAGATGCGGTTGGCCTCCATCCCGAAGATCGGCTCGCCCACGGCGCGCAGGGCGGAGGCAAAGGCTTCGACATCGCGGTCGGCGGGGACATAGCCCGCCTCGAAATGCACTTCGGCCACGCGGCGGTAATTGCGCTGGATGAAGCCCATCAGGATCTCGGCATAGACCTTGCGGGTATAGGCGTCGATCCGGCCCATGATGCCGAAGTCATAGGCGATGATGTCGCCATTGGCCGCCACCTTCAGGTTGCCCTGGTGCATGTCGGCGTGAAAGAAGCCGTCGCGCAGTGCATGGCTCAGGAACAGCTGCAGCACCCGCGCGCCAAGCGCCACCCGGTCATGCCCGGCCGCATCCAGCGCGGCATTGTCGGCCAGAGAGATCCCCTCGGCCCAATCCAGCGTCATCACGCTGCGCCCTGACAGCCGCCACAGCGGTTGCGGCACCTGAAAGCCCTTGTCGCCCGCCGTGTTGGCGGTGAATTCCGAGGCGCTCGCCGCCTCCAGACGCAGGTCCAGCTCGCCCAGCACCACGCCTTCGAAATGCGCGATCACATCCATCGGCCGCAGGCGGCGGGTGGAGGGGAGGAAGGCCTCCACGGTCCGTGCGGCAAAGTAGAAGGCGTCGATATCGACGCGGAAGGCGCGCTCGATCCCGGGGCGCAGCACCTTGACCGCGACCAGCCTGCCATCCTCGCGCAGGGAGGCCTTGTGGACCTGGGCGATCGAGGCGGCCGCCACCGGTTCGGAAAAGCTTTCAAACAGGGCTTCGACCGGGGCGCCGAGTTCGGCCTCCACCATTGCCTTGGCCTGTTCGACGGGGAAGGGCGGCAGCTGGTCCTGCAGGTATTTCAGCTGCTGCGACATCTCTTCGCCGACGATATCGGGCCGGGTCGAGAGGATCTGGCCGAACTTGATATAGGCCGGCCCCAGCGCCGTCAGCGCCCGTGTCACCGGCGGCAGGGCAGGGTCACCCTTGAGGCCCAGCCATTTGAAGGGCCAGGCCAAGGTTCGCGCCAGAATCCGCAAAGACGTGGGGGCGCCAAAGCCTTCGAGGACGACATCCATCGCCCCGGTGCGCTCAAAGGTCGCACCCGTGCGGATCAGGCGCAACAGATTGTGCGGTCCCCGCATCAGACCTTCCAGCCCGAATGCAGTGCGGCCACACCCAGCGTCAGGTTGCGGTATTTCACATTGGCAAAGCCGGCCTGGCGGATCATCCCGGCGAAGACTTCCTGTTCCGGGAACTTGCGGATCGATTCCACCAGGTATTGATAGGAATCGCGGTCTCCCGTCACCAGCTTGCCCAGAGGCGGGATGACGTTGAAGGAGTAAAGGTCATAGGCCTTCTGCAGCATCTCGTTCGGGATCTGCGAAAACTCCAGCACCATCAGGCGCCCGCCGGGCCGCAGCACGCGGAAGGCTTCGTTCAGGGCGTCCTGCACGCGGGTCACGTTCCGGATGCCGAAGCTGATCGTGTAGACGTCGAAGGTATTGTCGGGGAAGGGCAGGGCCATCGCATCGCCGACGATCCAGTCGAGCCTGTCCGACAGGCTTTCCGCCTCGGCGCGCTTGCGGCCCTCGATCAACATAGATTCGGTCATGTCGAGCACGGTCGCCGTCGCGGTGGGCGCGCGGCCCAGAAAGCGGAAGGCCACATCGCCGGTGCCGCCGGCCACATCCAGAAGCTTCTGCCCCGGGCGCGGCGCCAGCCAATCCATCATGGCATCTTTCCACAGCCGGTGGATCCCCACCGACATCAAGTCGTTCATGATGTCATATTTGCTGGCCACACGGGTGAAAACCCCATGGACCATCCCGGCCTTCTCGTCCTCATTCACGGTCTGGTAACCGAAATGCGTGGTGTTCTGGTCGCTCATCGGGGCTTGCCCTTCCTGCCTTGCCCGCACCTTATAGGCTGAGCCTCGCAGCGCCTCAACCCGCCGCACCGCAACCAAGGAAACCGGGATGCCCGAACTGCCCGAAGTCGAAACCGTAAGGCGCGGCCTTTTGCCCGTGATGGAAGGGCAGGTCATCGAAACCGCCGCCGTCAACCGCCCCGACCTTCGCTTTCCTTTGCCGGAGCGAATGGCGGAAAGGCTCGGCGGCCAGACGGTGTTGAGCCTGCGGCGACGGTCGAAGTACATTCTGGCGGACCTCTCCTCGGCGGAAACCCTGCTGATCCACCTGGGCATGTCGGGGCGGATGCTGATTTCCGGCGCCGTGGTGGGGGAGTTTCACCACCCCCATCCGGTGCCGCAAAAGCATGATCATGTGGTCCTGCAGATGGGCAATGGCGCGCGGATCACCTTCAACGATGCGCGGCGATTTGGCGCGATGGATCTGATGCCGACCGAGGGCTGGACCGCGCACAAGTTGCTGGCCGGCTTGGGCCCCGAGCCCTTGGGCAATGAATTCAACGAATCCTACCTCGCCGCCCGCCTGCACGGCCGCGCCACGCCGATCAAATCGGCGCTGCTGGATCAGTCCGTGGTTTCGGGCCTCGGCAATATCTATGTCTGCGAAGTGCTCTACCGCGCCAAGATCGCCCCGACCCGTCTGGCCCGTGACGTGACCGAGGTGGAGGTCGCCCTCCTCGTCCCCCTCATCCGCGAGGTGCTGAGCGAGGCGATCGAGGCGGGCGGCTCCAGCTTGCGCGACTATCGCCAGGCCGATGGCGAGCTTGGCTATTTCCAACACACCTTCCGCGTCTATGACCGCGAGGGGGAACCCTGCCTGACCTGCGGCACGCCTATTGCGCGTCTTGTGCAATCGGGCCGCTCGTCGTTTTATTGCCCGAATTGTCAGAGGTGACCCATGCAGACCCTGCTTCTTGAAACCCACGGCCCGGTGCTCTTGATCCGCCTCAACCGGCCCGAGGCGCTGAACGCGCTGAACGCCACGCTGATGCGCGAACTGGCCGAGACGCTGACCGAGGCCGACGCCAACCCGGAGGTGCGCTGCATCGTCCTGACCGGTTCGGACAAGACCTTTGCGGCGGGGGCCGACATCAAGCAGATGGCCGCCATGACCTATGCCGAGGTCGTGACCGCCGACCTCTTCGGGGTCGAGGCGCAGATCATCGCCAGAATCCGCAAACCGATCATCGCGGCCGTCTCGGGCTATTGCCTCGGCGGCGGCTGCGAACTGGCGATGCTCTGCGATTTCATCCTCGCTTCCGACACGGCCCGATTCGGCCAGCCCGAGGTCAATATCGGCGTTCTGGCCGGCATGGGCGGCACCCAGCGTCTGACCCGTGTCATCGGCAAGGCCAAGGCGATGGAGCTGAACCTGACCGGCCGCATGATGGACGCGGTCGAAGCCGAGCGGGCGGGTCTGGTGGCGCGCATCATCCCGATGGCCGATCTTGTCACGGAAGCGTTGAAAACCGCCGCTACAATCGCCGCGAAGTCCCAGCTTGCCATCAAAGCCGCGAAAGAATCGGTCAACCGCGCCTTTGAAACCTCGCTTGCCGAAGGTCTGCTGTTCGAACGCCGCCAGTTCCACGCGGCCTTCGCCACCGAGGATCAGAAGGAAGGCATGCAGGCTTTTATGGAGAAACGTGCCCCGGTCTTCCGGGACAAATGACGTTTGCCGGTTGACTAAGCCCCGAGTCGCCTCTATAGCCCCGGCTTCAGATCAATACCTACGCAAACGGACACCGATAACGATATGGCAAACACCGCCCAGTCCAAGAAGCGCGCCCGCCAATCCGTGGCACGCCAAGATGTGAACAAGGCGCGCCGCTCGCGGATCCGCACCTTCGTTCGTAAAGTTGAAGAAGCCCTGGCTTCTGGCGATCAGGCTGCAGCCGCTGCTGCGCTGAAAGCCGCTCAGCCCGAAGTGATGCGCGGCGTCACGAAAGGCGTTCTGCACAAGAACACGGTTGCGCGCAAAATCTCGCGCCTCAACCACCGCGTGAAGGTCCTCGGCGCCGCTGCTGCGGTCTGAGACCTTACCGACCTGAATTGAAAAACGCATCCCTCCGGGGTGCGTTTTTTGCATTTTGGGACGTCTTTTGCCGCAAAACCGGGCCGGCGTTGCTCTTTTGCCAGAGGCCTCGGATTCGGTTGGGCGGGGCCTCTGTCAAGCGAGAAGTTCGATTGCCCTGCCCCTTGCGGAGTTGGTACGTTGAACCAGCGATTCACATCGACTTGGGGGACAACAAGGAATCACGGACCGAATATCTGCGGGCGGGCGCTGCCAAGCTAAGCCGTTAAAGACAGAAAGTGGTTTGTGATCAACACCTTGGTATAATGTAGCGGCTTTGTCCGTTGCAGTCTGGAAATAGCATAGGGTCCGCAGCGCATCTGTGGCCGATGTTTTTTCAGTGTCCGAAGGCACGTTTTACCCACCGGAGCCGCAGGCTCTGGTGCGGTTCCGTGTGGCCCCCAGGCCGTGAGGGATCGGACAGATAAACAGCAAAGGAAGGGTCACTGGCAGCTGCGCCGGTCGAACCCTGGACGGAACAGATGACGCAAGAGACTTGGGGACGGGCACGGGAAGATTTGGTCGCGCGGGTCGGCCATAACAATTACACGACCTGGATCGAGCCTCTGAAACTCGCCGCCCTGCGCAACGGCGTCGCGCATTTCGAAGTTCCCAGCACCTTCTTCGGCAATTGGGTCTCGCGTAATTTTGCCGACCAGATTCTGAATCAGCTGCAACAGAACGGGGCCGAAGTTAGCCGCGTGGAATTTGCCGTCGGCCGCGAGGGCGAGCCGAAGCCCGAGGCCAAGGCCGAGGTGAAGAAGTCCACCGCCCGCCCGCTGTCGCGCCCCGTGCGCCCGGTGGACGAGGAGTTGCCCGGTGCCCCGCTCGATTCGCGTTTCACCTTTGACAGCTTCGTGGTGGGCAAGCCGAACGAGTTGGCTCACGCCGCTGCTCGTCGTGTGGCCGAAGGTGGTCCGGTCGCCTTCAACCCGCTGTTCCTTTATGGCGGCGTCGGCCTCGGCAAGACCCACCTGATGCATGCCATCGCGCATGAACTTCAGGCCCGTCAGCCGGAACTCCGTGTCCTCTATCTTTCCGCCGAACAGTTCATGTACCGCTTCGTCCAGGCCCTGCGCGAACGCCAGATCATGGATTTCAAGGAGATCTTCCGCTCGGTTGACGTGCTGATGGTCGATGACGTCCAGTTCATCGCCGGCAAGGATTCGACCCAGGAAGAGTTCTTCCACACATTCAATGCCCTCGTCGACCAGAACAAGCAGATTGTGATTTCTGCCGACCGCGCCCCGGGCGAGATTAAGGATCTGGAAGAGCGGATCAAGTCGCGCCTGCAATGTGGCCTCGTCGTCGACCTGCACCCGACGGATTACGAACTGCGGTTAGGGATCCTGCAAACCAAGGCCGAGCATTACCGCACGCAGTACAAGGGCCTGCAAATTGCCCAAGGCGTGCTGGAATTCCTCGCCCATCGCATCACCACCAACGTGCGAGTGCTGGAAGGCGCCCTGACCCGGCTTTTCGCCTTTGCCTCGCTGGTGGGCCGTGAAATCTCGCTGGATCTGGCGCAGGACTGCCTCGCCGACATCCTGCGCGCCTCGGACCGCAAGCTGACGATCGAAGAGATTCAGCGCAAGGTCGCCGAGCACTACAACATTCGCCTGTCCGACATGATCGGGCCGAAGCGCCTGCGCAACATCGCCCGGCCGCGTCAGGTTGCGATGTACCTGGCCAAGCAGTTGACCTCGCGCTCTTTGCCCGAGATTGGCCGCCGTTTTGGCGGGCGCGATCACACCACGATCATGCATGGCGTGAAGAAGATCGAAGAGCTGATGGCGACCGACAGCCAGCTTTCCGACGATCTGCAGCTGCTAAAGCGCCTGCTGCAAAGCTGAAACGCGGCCTCTGGGGCCTTTTTGCCCCGGCCTGATGCAAAACCCGCGCGGGTCGGCCCCACAGCCACGCTCAGGCCCTTGTGAATTGGCGGAAACCCGCTAGGTTCAAGGCCCCGCGCTTCAAGACGCGGCAAGACAAAGGGATGGGACGATGAAACTCTCGATCGAACGCGCGGCACTTCTGAAGGCCCTGGCCCAGGCGCAATCGGTGGTCGAGCGCCGCAACACGATCCCGATCCTGGCCAATGTGCTGATCGAGGCCGAGGGCAATACCGTGTCCTTCCGCGCCACCGACCTGGATATCGAAGTGGTCGACCGCGCCCCCGCTATGGTGGAGCGTTCGGGGGCCACGACCGTCTCGGCCGTGATGCTGCACGAGATCGTTCGCAAACTCCCGGATGGTGCCTTGGTCAGCCTGATCGACGATGCGGCGGCTGGCCGTCTCGCGATTGCGGCGGGGCGGTCGAACTTCAACCTCGCGACCCTGCCGCGCGAGGATTTCCCGGTGATGGCAAGCTCGGAATACGCCACGAACTTCACCGCCCCGGCCCCGGTGCTGCGGCGGCTGTTCGACAAGGCGAAATTCGCGATTTCGACTGAGGAAACAAGGTATTACCTGAACGGCGTCTATATGCATGTCGCCAAATCGGCCGAAGGTGCTGTGCTGCGCTGTGTGGCCACCGATGGCCACCGTCTGGCCCAGATCGACGCCGCCCTGCCAGAGAACGCCGCGGCCATGCCGGGCGTGATCGTGCCGCGCAAGACCGTGGGCGAACTGCGCAAGCTGCTGGATGACGACGACGCCCAGATCGCGGTCTCGGTTTCCGAAACGAAAGTTCGCTTTGCCACGCCGGGCGTCACGCTGACCTCGAAAGTCATCGACGGCACCTTCCCCGACTATTCCCGCGTGATCCCGACCGGCAACACCCGCCGGCTGGAGGTGGATGCTGCCGAGTTCGCCAAGGCGGTGGACCGCGTGGCGACCGTCTCCTCCGAACGCTCGCGCGCGGTGAAGCTGACGCTGGAGGATGACCGGCTGATCCTGTCGGTCAACGCTCCTGATTCTGGCGCGGCGGAGGAAGAGCTGGCCGTGGCTTATGACGCCGAACGACTGGAGATCGGCTTCAACGCCAAGTACCTGCTGGAGATTGCGGGCCAGGTCGACCGCGAGAATGCGGTTTTCCTGTTCAACTCCTCGGGCGATCCGACCTTGATGCGCGAAGGCAATGACATGTCGGCGACCTATGTCGTCATGCCGATGCGTGTCTGAGGCAGGCCGGGGGCGCTGCCCCCGGACCCCCGGGATATTTGTACCAAAATGAAAGGGGTGAGCCGGTGAGTGGTTTGGCCATTACCGCCTTGACCCTGTCGCATTTCCGCAGCCATCGTGCCTTGCGGCTGGCCTTTGACGGGCGACCAGTGGCGATTTCCGGGCCGAATGGCGCGGGCAAGACCAACATTCTGGAGGCGGTCTCGCTCTTGTCGCCGGGGCGCGGGCTGCGGCGCGCCACGACCGCCGAGCTGGCGCGGCGGCCGGAGGCTCTGGGCTGGAAGGTTGCGGCTGAGGTGCGCGGCCTGGGCGGGTCGTCGCACAAGGTCGAGACCTGGGCCGAAGGCGAGGCCGGGCGCGAGGTGCGGATCGACGACAAGGCCGCGAGCCAGACCGCGCTTGGCCGCATCCTGCGCATCCTGTGGCTGGTGCCGGCGATGGATCGGCTGTGGACCGAGCCTGCCGAGGGGCGGCGGCGCTTTCTGGACCGCATGACGCTCAGCTTTGCGCCGGACCATGCCGAGGTGTCGCTCGCCTATGAAAAGGCGATGCGCGACCGCAACCGGCTGTTGAAGGAGGGGCAGAGCGACCCCTTCTGGTATGGGGCGCTTGAGGCGCGGATGGTTGAGGCTGCGGCCCAGATCACCGCGAACCGCCAGATGGCGCTGGCGCGGCTGCTTGCGGCCCAGCAGGGGGCGGAGACGGCCTTTCCCCAGGCCGACCTGCGGCTAGAGGGCGAGATGCCCGAGGATCTGGCCGAGGCCCTGGCGCAGGGACGCCGGCGCGACATGGCAGCCGGGCGGACGCTGGTCGGGCCGCACCGGGTGGATCTGCATGCGACCTACCGGGCCAAGGGGGTGGCGGCCGATCAATGCTCGACCGGCGAGCAGAAGGCCCTGCTGATCAGCCTGATCCTCGCCAATGCGCGGGCGCTGGCGGCAGATCTGGGCCAGCCGCCAGTCCTGCTGTTCGACGAGGTGGCAGCGCATCTGGACGCTGGGCGCCGGGCCGCGCTTTACGACGAGATCTGCCTTCTGGGGGCGCAGGCCCTGATGACCGGCACCGAACCCGGGCTCTTCGACGCCTTGGGCCCGCGGGCGCAGCATCTGACGGCGATGGAAGCCGCCGGTGAGAGCGTTGTTCGCTGAAGGTTAACGAACGCGCGGGCGAATGATCGTTCCGTTATGCGGGCGATCTTCGGGGCTTGCTTTTCACTTTGACGGCATGGGAAACCCTTGCGACCGCGATTCCCTGGGAAAGACGCTTTCGATGACGCTGACATTGGCCGAGCTTGGACTTTATGCCTTGGGACTGGTGGGGCTTTGGGCCGTGCCGGGGCCGGTCTGGGTGGCGCTGCTGGCGCGGGCCCTGTCGGGGGGCTTTGCGGCCGCCTGGCCGCTGGCGGTGGGGGTGACGCTGGGCGATTGCCTTTGGCCCTTGGTGGCCATCATGGGGATGAGCTGGGTTCTGTCAGTCTATGGCGACGCGCTGCACATCCTGCGCTGGATTGCGGCGGCGACCTTCGCGGTGATGGGCGTGCTTCTGATCCTGAAATCCGGCGCGCTGATGTCAGCCGACAGCAAGCTTACGCGACCGGGCAAGCTTGCGGGCTTCATGACTGGGGTGGCTGCCGTGATCGGCAACCCCAAGGCGATTCTCTTTTACATGACGGTTCTGCCGGGCTTTTTCGGCGACCTGTCCAAGCTGACGGCCTGGGACACGGCGGCCATTCTGGCGGTTTCGGTGGCCGTGCCCTTGGCGGGAAACCTCGCCCTCGCGGGGTTTCTGGGCCGTGTGCGCGGCTTTCTGTCGAGCCCGGAGCGGGTGCAGATCCTCAACCGGATTTCTGGCGCACTTTTGATCCTGGTTGCGGGCGTAATTCCCTTCATCTGACCCCAAATCTTGTGCCCAAGCCGTGACATTCCCCCTCGCAATCGCTATAAGTTGCAGGCTTATCAAGGGGTGCAGTGCACATGGCTGAAGAGCCCAACAAGACCGAAAGCTACGGCGCAAGTTCCATCAAGGTTCTCAAGGGGTTAGATGCGGTTCGCAAGCGCCCTGGCATGTATATCGGCGACACCGACGATGGCTCGGGTCTGCATCACATGGTCTATGAGGTCGTGGACAACGGCATCGACGAGGCCCTGGCCGGACATGCGACCGAAGTCAGCGTGAAAATCCACGCCGATGGCAGCGTTTCCGTGCGCGACAACGGGCGCGGCATCCCGGTTGACATGCATGAGGAAGAGGGCGTTTCGGCGGCCGAGGTCATCATGACCCAGCTCCACGCCGGCGGCAAATTCAACAACACCGATGAATCCGGCAATGCCTACAAGGTTTCTGGCGGTCTGCACGGCGTCGGCGTTTCCGTGGTCAACGCCCTGTCGGAATGGCTGGAGCTGACGGTCTGGCGTAATGATACCGAATACAACGCCCGCTTCGAGCATGGCGATTGCACCGTTCATGTCCATCCCGTCGGCCCCGCGCCGGGCCGCAAGGGCACCGAGGTGCGCTTTCTGGCTTCCGCCAAGACCAACCGGCCGGACGGGACGTTTTCCAACCTCGAATACCAGTTCAAGACGCTGGAAGTCCGCCTGCGCGAATTGGCGTTTCTGAACTCCGGTGTGAAAATCGTTCTGGAGGATGACCGCCCCGCCGAGCCCCTGCATGTCGAGATGTTCTACGACGGCGGCGTGCGCGAGTTTGTCAAATACATCGACCGCTCCAAGGTGCCGGTGATGCCGGAACCGATCTACATGATCGGCGAAAAGAACGGCATCGGGGTCGAGGTGGCGATGTGGTGGAACGACAGTTACCACGAAAACGTCCTGCCGTTCACAAACAACATCCCGCAGCGCGATGGCGGCACGCACCTCGCCGGTTTCCGCGGTGCCCTGACCCGCACGATCAACGCCTATGCGCAGTCCTCGGGGATCGCCAAGAAGGAAAAGATCGACTTCACCGGGGATGACGCGCGCGAAGGGCTGACCTGCGTCCTGTCCGTCAAAGTGCCGGATCCCAAATTCTCCAGCCAGACCAAGGACAAGCTGGTTTCTTCAGAAGTCCGGCCTGCGGTTGAAAACCTCGTCAACGAAAAGCTCGGCGAATGGTTTGAAGAAAACCCCGGACCCGCCCGCATCATCGTCGGCAAGATCATCGAGGCGGCTTTCGCCCGCGAAGCCGCCCGCAAGGCGCGTGATCTGACCCGGCGCAAGACCGCGCTGGATGTGGCCAGTCTGCCCGGCAAGCTCGCCGATTGCCAGGAACGCGATCCCGCCAAGTCCGAAATCTTCCTTGTCGAGGGTGACTCGGCCGGTGGCAGCGCGAAACAGGGCCGCTCGCGGTCCAATCAGGCGGTCCTGCCGCTGCGCGGCAAGATCCTGAACGTCGAGCGTGCCCGCTTTGACCGGATGCTCGGGAGCCAGGAGATCGGCACCCTGATCACCGCCCTTGGGACCGGCATCGGGCGCGACGAGTTCGACATCAAGAAGCTGCGCTACCACAAGGTCGTCATCATGACCGACGCCGACGTGGACGGTGCCCACATCCGGACCCTGCTGCTGACCTTCTTCTTCCGCCAGATGCCGGAGTTGATCGAGGGCGGCTACCTCTACATCGCGCAGCCTCCGCTCTACAAAGTGGCGCGTGGAAAATCAGAGGTTTACCTCAAGGATCAGGCTGCCCTGGATGACTACCTGATCGAGATGGGGGTGGAGGGTGCCATCCTGCGCATGGCCTCGGGCGAGGAAATCGCCGGGGCAGACCTCGCCCGCGTCATCGAAGGCGCCCGCGCCTTCCGCCGCGTGCTGGACGCCTTCCCGACGCATTACCCCCGCGCCATACTGGAGCAGGCCGCTTTGGCCGGCGCTTTCGATCCCGGCAGCATGGAGGGCGATCTGCAGGCTGTGGCAGATCAGGTCGCGCGCCGCCTGAACCTTGTGGCGCCGGAATTCGAGCGCGGCTGGAATGGCCGCATCACGCAAGACCACGGCATCCGCCTCTCGCGCATCTTGCGTGGGGTGGAGGAGCTGCGCACGCTCGACGGCGCCGTTCTGCGCTCGGGCGAGGCGCGGCGTCTGGCGGCCATCTCGCAGCGCGACCGCGAGGTCTACCGTGCGCCGGGCAAGCTGGTGCGCAAGGAGCGCGATCAGCCCGTCTTCGGCCCGGTCGATCTCTTGAAATCCGTGCTGGCGGAGGGCGAAAAAGGCCTGTCCCTGCAGCGCTACAAGGGGCTGGGCGAGATGAACCCCGGCCAGTTGTGGGAAACTACGCTCGACCCCGAGGCGCGCACCCTGCTGCAGGTCAAGGTCGACGACCTTGCCGAAGCCGATGATATCTTTACCAAACTCATGGGTGATGTGGTGGAACCGCGCCGCGATTTCATCCAGGCCAATGCGCTGAACGTCGAACATCTCGACATCTAGGGAGGGGGGCTTCGGCCCCCTTTTCTGTGGCTGAACAGTCTGGTGACCCCGGATGGATTCGAACCATCGACCTGCCGCTTAGGAGGCGGCCGCTCTATCCCCTGAGCTACGAGGCCTTACCCGGCAAAGCGGCCAGACCTGTCGGGCTTGTCGCCCAAAAAGCCCCGTCATGCAACGCTTTTGGAAAAGAAAAGGGGGAGTGAATTTGGCCCACCACTCCCCCTTTGGGTCCGTTGCATCCGAAGTGAGAGCTTGCAGGACACAGCAGATCTGATCAGGACTGCAATTAAGCCCTGTTAGCGTTAACATATCGTGGAATCACCACTTGGACAAGCGAAACATTTGGCGCTAACATTTCCGGAAAAGAAGGATATCCCGGTGACCAAGGCCACAGCTCCCGAACCCCGCCGCACCTTGACGCTTCGGGATGTCTCCGAGGCTTCGGGTGTCAGCGAGATGACCGTCAGCCGCGTCCTGCGCAACCGAGGTGACGTTTCCGACGCCACGCGGGAACGCGTTCTGCAGGCGGCGCGCTCCCTCGGCTATGTGCCCAACAAGATCGCCGGGGCTTTGGCCAGCCAGCGGGTCAATCTGGTGGGCGTGATCATCCCCTCGCTGTCCAACATGGTTTTCCCCGAGGTGATGACCGGAATCTCCGAGATTCTCGACAATACCGGGCTGCAACCGGTGGTGGGGGTGACGAATTATCTGCCGGATCGTGAAGAGAAGGTTCTGTACGAGATGCTGTCCTGGCGCCCCTCGGGCGTGATTCTGGCCGGACTGGAACATACGGCGGCCGCAAGGGCCATGTTGGCGCAGGCAGGCATCCCGATTGTCGAGGTGATGGACATTGATGGCGCGGCTGTCGACAGCGCGGTGGGCATCTCGCACCGCCGCGCGGGTCGGCAGATGGCCGAGGCGATCATGGCCTCGGGCTACAAGCGGATCGCCTTCCTGGGCACCCAGATGCCGAACGATTTCCGCGCCAAGAAGCGGCTGGAGGGGTTTGAAGAGGCCCTGAAGCGCGCTGGCATGGCTTTGGTCGACCGGGAGTATTACGACGGCGGCTCGGCGCTTCTGAAGGGGCGCGAGATGACGGCTTCGGTGCTGCGGCGCAATCCGGACGTGGATTTTCTCTATTACTCCAATGACATGATCGGGGCGGGTGGGCTCTTGTACTGCCTGGACCGCGGGATCGATGTGCCAGGGAAAGTCGGTCTGGCCGGGTTCAATGGTGTGGAACTGCTGGACGGCTTGCCGCGCCGTTTGGCCACGATGGACGCTTGCCGGTTGAAGATCGGGCGGCGCGCGGCGCAGATCATCGCGGCGCGCAACGAAAATCCCGACCTTGGCCCCGAGGTGGTGGAACTGTTCCCGACGCTGCAGCCCGGCGACACGATCCGCCAAAGCTGAGCGGGCTACAGCGGCAGACCCAGCAGCTTGCCCCCGGCATGGCCGGTGATCGCAGTGGTGACGATGGCGCCCTCGGTCTGGTCGCAGGCAAAGCTGACCTCGGTGAACTGGGCGGTACGGCCCAGACGCGGGTTTTCGATCAGGACCTGATGGACCTGCCCCTGCTGCGCCTGCAGGTGTCGCAGCAGCGCCGCATCGCCCGCCGCGCGCAGGCGCGCCGCCCGGGCCTTGATATCCGGCCCCTTGACCTGCGGCATCCGGGCCGCCGGCGTGCCCTTGCGCGGGCTGAAGGGGAAGACGTGCAGGAAGGTCAGGCCGCAATCTTCGACCAGCTTCAGCGAGTTTGTGAACATCTCTTCGGTTTCAGTCGGAAAGCCTGCAATCAGGTCAGCGCCGAAGATCATGTCGGGGCGCAGGCTGCGGGCTTCTTCGCAGAAGCGGATTGAATCCTCGCGCAGATGGCGGCGCTTCATCCGCTTCAGGATCATGTTGTCACCGGCCTGCAGGCTGAGATGAAGATGCGGCATCAGGCGCGGTTCGGTGGCGATCGCCTCCATCAGCGCGGGATCGGCCTCGATCGAATCGATCGAGGAAATCCGCAGCCGTTCAATCGTCGTCAGGCGCAGAAGTTTCAGCACGAGGTCGCCCAGATGCGGCGTCCCGGGAAGGTCCGCGCCCCAGGAGGTCAGGTCAACGCCGGTCAGGACGACTTCGGAAAAGCCCTTGTCCACCAGGCGCTTGACCTGCTCCACCACCACCCCCGCCGGCACCGAGCGCGAGTTGCCGCGGCCATAGGGGATGATGCAGAAGGTGCAGCGGTGGTCGCAGCCGTTCTGCACCTGCACATAGGCGCGCTGGCGGCCGAAGCCGTCGATGAGGTGCCCCGCGGTCTCACGCACCGACATGATGTCATCGACCTGAATCTTCTCGGTCACGCCGATCAGATCGGGCACGTTCAGGCCCTCGCGCAGACCACTCCAGGTGTCGGCCTGCATCTTCTCGTGGTTGCCGATTACCCGCGTCACCTCGGGCATTTCGGCGAAGGTTTCGGGCTCGGTCTGGGCGGCGCAACCAGTCACGATCATCGCTGCACCGGGGTTTTCGCGGGCCAGACGGCGGATTTCCTGCTTGGCCTTGCGCACGGCTTCGGCAGTTACCGCACAAGTGTTCACAATGACGGCGCCGGACAGGCCGGCCGCGGCCGCAAGCTCTTTCATCGCTTCGGATTCGTAGGCGTTCAGCCGGCAGCCCAGCGTCGCAAAGACCGGAGGTTTCACATCGGCGTTCATGCGTTTGCCGCCAGATAATCGGCCGAAAGCCAGCCGTCAAAGACACGTGCCACCGGCCCGGTCATCCAGACGCCATCCTCGCGCCAGTCGATCTCCAGCACACCGCCGTCGAGGTCGAGCCGCACCTTGCGCCCGGTCAAGCCGCGCAGATGCGCTGCCACCGCCGTCGCACAGGCCCCCGAGCCGCAGGCCAGCGTGATCCCCGCGCCACGTTCCCAAACGCGCATGCGCAAATGATCCGGCCCCAGCACGGAGGCAAACTCGACATTGGTCCGTTGCGGAAAGAGCGGGTCATGTTCCAGCGCGGGTCCGCGGGAGGGCAGGTCGACCGCCTCGGCATCGGGGACAAAGAACACGCAATGCGGGTTGCCCATGCCGACCGCCACCGGATCGCCCGGCAGGGGCAGGTGCAGCGTATCCGCCGCATGGGCCAGGGGCACCTCGGTCCAGTCGCGCTGCGGCGCGCCCATGTTGACCGACACACGGCCATCCGCCAAGCGCCGCGCCGCCAGCCGCCCGCGCACGGTGACCAGATCCACTCTGTCGCGCCCAAGCCCCTGCATCACATAATCCGACACACAACGCGTGGCATTGCCGCAGGCCTCGGCCCGGCTGCCGTCGTTGTTCCAGAAATCCAGAACGAAATCGGCATCTTCGGTCGAGCGAATCTCGGCCAGTTGATCGAATCCCACGCCGCGGTTGCGATCGCCCAGCGCCTTGGCGAGGCCAGCCGTCACCACCGCGTCGCGCCCGCGCGAATCGATGACGACAAAATCATTGCCCGCCCCATGCATCTTCATGAAGCCAAGGCCGCCGGTCGCGAGGGGAGAATCTGTTCTGTTCATGTTGGCCATATAAGCCCCACCACAGGATTTTGCCAGTCGGGTGCGAAAAAGCGCTGCGGGGCCTTGCCGCCCGGAAATGATCGGACTAAAGACCCGCCTTGCATGGGGCCGTTAGCTCAGTTGGTAGAGCAGCTGACTCTTAATCAGCTTGTCGCAGGTTCGAATCCTGCACGGCTCACCATGCAAAACCTCCCTTCCGAAAAAAGTGCGATGATCGGGGTTGACGTCCCCCGCAGCTTTGCTTAGTCAGCGCCGCAGTGGGCCGGTAGCTCAGCCGGTAGAGCAACTGACTTTTAATCAGTAGGTCTCGGGTTCGGATCCCGACCGGCTCACCAAATCTTCCAGAAATACTAAGGGTTGCGTCGCGAAAGCGGCGCACCCCTTGGTGTTCGGAGGTCTCAATCCCTCAGCGCTGATATTCCGCATCCGTCACATGTTCGAGCCAGGTCACGGCAGAGCCGTCGAGCATCTCGGCGATGGCGATATGGGTCATGGCGATGGTCGGGCTGGCGCCGTGCCAGTGCCGCACGCCCGGGGCGAACCAGACGGTATCGCCGGCGCGAATCTCCTCCACCGGTCCGCCCTCGATCTGCATCCAGCCGAGGCCGGCGGTCACCAGCAGGGTCTGGCCCAGCGGATGGGTGTGCCAGGCGGTGCGGGCGCCGGGTTCAAAGGTCACCGTGGCGCCAGAGACCCTCGCCGGGGCCTCGGCCTTGAAAGGGGCGTCCAGGCGCACCTGGCCGGTGAAATAGGCCGGGGCGCCCTTGGCAGAGGGGGCGGTGCCGCTTTTGGTGATGGTCATGGGTCAAGTCCTTTGGTTTTGGGGGCCGCCACGCTGTCACGCTCGATCAGCTGAACCGGCAGGATGGTCTCGATCGGCACCGAAGCACCGCGCCCTGACAGCATCGCAGCCATATGGCGGGCCGCAACCACCCCGGCGTCAAACTGCTGGATGCGGACCGTGGTCAGGCGCGGCGGAATCATGTCGAGGAAGGGCATGTCGTTGAAACCGGTGACGGAAATATCCTCCGGGCAGCGCAGGCCCAGGCTGCGGCACTGGTCGATCGCCCCCAGCGCCAGCCGGTCATTGGCGCAGAGAATCGCCGTGGTGCCGGGATCGGCGTGCAGGATATCGGCGGCGGCGCAGCGCCCATCGCTTTCGTCGAACTGGTTGGCCTCGATCACCGTCAGGCTGTCCGGGTCGATGCCCCGGCTTTGTGCTGCCGCCCGGAAGGCATCGAGCCGCAGCTGTCCAGTCGATAGCGCGCGGGGCCCGGCGAGATGCGCGATGCGGCGATGGCCCTTGTCATACAGCAGCGAGAAGACCGCGTTGATGCCCGCCGTCTCGTCGTTGATGATATAGGGGATCTGGGTGCCCTCGATCTTGCGGTTCAAGGTCACCACCGGCAGGCCCGCCGCCGCGGCGCGCACAATCGTCGGATCGTCCAGCAAGACCGCGGTGTGGATGATGCCATCCACCCCCCTGTCCTGCAGGATCTCGACCAGACGCTGCTCGCGCCCGCGCTGACTGTCGGTGTTCACGATGATCGAGGCGTAGCCCAAAGGTTCCATCACGCTTTCGATGCCGCGCAGGATGGGCGGGAAGATCAGGTTGGTGATGTCGGGGATCATCACCCCGATGGTCATGGTCCTTTGGGTCCGCAGGCTGGAGGCGATCTGATTCGGCCGGTAGCCCAGCTTTTCCGCCGTCTCGCGGATGCGCGTCACCACATCCACGGTCAAAGGCGTGTCGCGCTTGGGGTCCAGCGCCCGCGACACGGTCGAGACATGGACCCCGGTCGCCCGCGCTATGTCTTTGAGAGTGACACGTTTATTCATGGGACCCCCGGGGCTTAATTCCGCCACTATAGGCCCTCGAAACGCCCTGCGCAAACGGTTGCATGCGCCATCTTGACGCAGATTGCCCAAGACGCTACGGTTTGTGCAATCGTTTGCGCGGCCTGAGCTGAGGAGGTCGGTCGCGCCATCGGGGGAGGGGGCGTTCACCGGTTTCCGCACCGCCAGGCGAGGCGCGTGTCGTGACCGCCGGTGGCGATCCCTCCTCCCGGTGAAAAGCTTTCGCCGATCACGCAAACGATTGCGTGGCATGTCCTTGAGGAGGAACGACATGAAGACCAAATCACTGATCGGGGCTGTGGCTGCGGCGGCATTGATCGCCGCGCAGGCCTTTGCCGAGGAAGCGCCGATCAAGATCGGCGCCTCGCTGCCCTTGACCGGCAGCTTTGCCGTGGCGGGGACCAAGCACAAGCAAGGCTACGAGCTTTGCGTCAACCTGATCAACGAGCGTGGCGGCATTCTGGGCCGCAAGGTCGACCTGATCGTCTCGGACAACCGCTCGGACCCGGCCACCGCGATCAACCAGTATGAACGCTTCATCAATGTCGATGGCGTCGATGCGGTCTATGGCACCTTCTCCTCGCGCCTGACCTTTCCGGTGGCCAGCATTTTGGAAAAGAACGGTTTTGTGCATGCGGTCCCGGCGGGCGGCGCGCTGCGGATCTACAAGCAGGGCTACAAGAACCTCTTCTACTTTCAGCCCAATGCCGCGGAATATGTCGGTGCCTCGCTGGAAGGCGTGATCAAGGATCTGGTCCCCGCCGACAAACCCCTGACAGCCGCGATCATCTCGGCCGACGACTTCTTCGCCAATGGCGTGTGGTCGGGGCTGATGGGCGAAAAAGTCATGGACCCGGCCTCGGGCGCCGAAGTGGCCGATCTGGCTCCGGGATATCTGGCCGATGCCGGGATCGAGGTGGTCTTCCAGCAGAAATGGCCGGAGGAGGGTTTCAGCGACTGGCTCAACCTGGCCAATCAGGTCAAGCAATCCAAGCCCGACCTGATCATCGGCCTGACCGCATCCGAGGATGAGGCGGTGGAACTGACCCGTGCACTCAAGACCGTCCATGCCGAGGCGAAGATGGTTTACCTGAGCCAGGGCACCCAGTCCGAATATGCCGAGGGCACCGGCGAAAGCGCCAACGGCGTGTTGATCCACACCTCCTGGCACAAGGACGCGCCGTTTGACGCCCTCCTCGGCGGCAAGCCCTTCTCCAACGCGGATTACGTCGCTGCCCACCAGGCCGCTTACGGCGCCGTGCCGGACGAAGACAGCGCCATCCCCTTCGCCGTCTGCCAGGGCATCGAACAGGCGATGATCGGCGCGGGCAGCACCGACAATGCCAAGATGGGCGCCTGGCTCCGCGCCCGCACCAAGGAAGACCCGGTCAAGACCATCCTCGGCCGTTTCAACTGGGACGAGACCGGCCTGCCCAAGGACAAGCCCTTCCTGATGACCCAGTGGAAGGACGGCAAACTGCAGTTCGTCTACCCGACGGACGAGTTCAAGGGCGTGGCCGCCCTGACCTATCCCAAGGGCAAGTTCTGATCCCGTGATCCTTTGGGTCCGGCAGGTCCGGGCCCACCCCCCCTTCAAACGAAAGGACAGTCCATGCTCGACGTCAAAGGGCTCGGCAAGCATTTCGGTGGGATCAAGGCCGTCGACGGCTGCACATTCCAGGTCGAGCGCGGCTCGATCACCGCATTGATCGGCCCGAACGGCGCCGGCAAGACCACCGCCTTCAACTGCATCAGCCGCACCGCTGCCCCCACCAAGGGTGAGGTCTGGCTGGACGGCCAGCGCATCGACGGCATGCGCCCGCATCAGGTGACGCGGGCCGGCCTCAGCCGCACCTTCCAGATCAGCCGGAATCTCTCTGACATGACGGTTTTGGAGAATGTGATCTGCCAGACCAAGATCAACGGCTGGCGCGACATGTTCAAACCCGCCATGTCCACCGCCGAAATCGACAAGGCCATGGGCATCCTCGACTTTCTGGGCATCACGCGGATCGCCCATGAAGACGGCGCCAACCTCTCCTATGGGCAGAAAAAGCTGATGGATCTGGCGGCGCTTCTGATGAGCGAACCGAAGATCATCCTGCTGGACGAACCCGCCGGCGGCGTGAACCCGACCCTTCTGGAGGAGATCGCGGGCCACATCCGCAAGCTGAACGACAAGGGCATGACGGTGCTGATCGTCGAACACAACATGGATCTGATCATGCGCCTCAGCCACCACATCGTGGTCATGGCGCAGGGCAGGGTGATCGCCCAGGGCAAACCCGCCGAGATCCGCGAAAACCCCGCCGTGCTGGAGGCCTATCTGGGCGGCGTTCTGGAGGAGGCAGCCTAATGACCGAACTTCTGGAAGTCACCAGCCTGACCGCAGGCTATGGCGACGGGCCCTCGATCCTCGATGGCGCCCATCTGACGGTGCAGCCGGGCAAGGTCCATTGCATCATCGGCCCGAACGGGGCCGGCAAATCCACCCTGCTCAAAGCCATCTGCGGCATGCTGAAAATCCGGCAGGGCGATGTGAAATTCAAAGGCGAAAGCCTGAAGGGCCTGCGTCCCGACCAGATCCTGCGCAAGGGCATCTGCTTTGTCCCGCAGGAACGCGCGCTTTTCCCCAAGATGACTGTGCGCGAGAATCTGCGGATGGGCGGCTACTCCCTCGCCGACAAGAGCGGGCTGGAAAAGGCCATCGACCAGATCGAGGAGCGTTTCCCGATCCTTGGCCAGCGCCGCGATCAGCAGGCCGGCACCATGTCGGGCGGCCAGCAGCAGACCTTGGCCATGGCCCGCACCCTGATCATCAAGCCCGATATCGTGATGCTGGACGAACCCTCGCTCGGCCTCGCCCCCAAGATCATCCAGGAGATGTTCGACATCATGAAGATGATGGCGGCCGAGGGCATCACCATCCTTCTGGTCGAACAGAACGCCCTGATGGGATTGCGCAATGCCGACTGGGGCGTGGTCCTCGACCTTGGCCGCACGCTGTTCGAAGGCCCCGCCGCCGATGTGCTGGCCGACCCGCGCATCCAGGAACTGTACCTCGGCGGCAAACGCGCCGCCTGAACCGGAGACACAGATGGACCTTTTCATCCAGACCCTTATCCTCGGCTTGGCCCTCGGCGGTGTTTTCGCGCTGATGGGGTCGGGGCTCAGCCTTGTCTTTGGCGTGATGCGGATCGTGAACCTTGCACATCCCTCGCTGATCATCGGGGGCGCCTATATCACCTATTGGGGCTTCAAGCTCTGGGGCATCGACCCTCTGGTCATGCTGCCGGTCGCCACCGTCATCATGGCCGCCATCGGCGTGCTCTTGTATAAACTCGTCTTCGAGCGGCAGGCCAAATCGGCGAAATATTCCGAGATGACCGTGCTTCTGACCTTCGCCACCGCGATGATCGTCGAAGGCGCGCTCGGCGGCATGTTCACCAACACCCAGCGCATCACCTCGCCCGCCTATGCGACCGATGCCTTCTTCCTGGGCGATATCTTCATCCCCAAAGGCCAGCTCTACGCCGGGATCGTCTCGATCCTGCTGATCACCGCGCTGGCGCTGTTCCTGAAATACGCCCGCTTCGGCAATGCGATCCGCGCCACCACGCAGAACCGCGAGGCGGCAGAGCTTCTGGGCGTCAACGTCAACCTCGTCGGCATCATGAGCTTTGCCATCGGGATCGGCCTTGCAGGCGCCGCAGGTTCGCTCGTCTCCTTCGTCTTCTCTTTCTTTCCGGCCAAGCATTGGGAGTGGATTTCGATCCTGATGTCCCTCGTCGTCCTCGGCGGCATGGGGTCGATCATGGGGACGGTGGTGGCCTCCTTCCTGCTCAGTGTGATCGCGGCCTTCGTCGGGGCCTATATCGGCGCCACCTGGTCGACGATGACCTTCTTCCTCGCCCTTTTCCTGATCCTGCGCGTGCGGCCCCAGGGCCTGTTCGGCGAAAAACCGGAGCTTGCATGATGTCGATTACCACCGATACCCAGGCCGCCTCCTCCGTGCTGGAGGCCCGCCGCGCCCATAACGCGAAACTCGCCGCCAGTGCCGACAAGACAAGGGTCGTCATGTTTCCTGTGACTCTTCTGGCCGTGCTTCTGCTGTTGCCGGGCCTGCAATTCGTCGGCAATTACAACTACCTGCTGCATCTGGTGCTGTTCGCCGCCTGCTATGCCACCATGGCCTCGGGCTGGAACATCCTCGGCGGCTTCACCGGCTATGTCAGCCTCGGCCATAACGTCTTCTTCGCCATCGGCGGCTATTTCGCCGGGATGATCTTTGCCCGCACCGGCATTTCGACCATCCTCCTCGCCCCCCTGGCCGGGCTCCTTTGCGCCGGGGTCGGCTATCTGATCGGGTCGATCACGCTGAAGACGCGGGGGCCGAGCTTCATCATCTCCTCCGTCGCGCTGACGATGATCGCGGGCATCCTCTTCAACAACTGGGAGTTTGTCGGTGGCACCAATGGCGTCACGCTCAAGGCCAACAACCTGTCGGCGCAGTGGGCGAAGCTGCCCTATTACTACGCCTTCATCCTCCTCGCGGCCTTCGCGGTCTGGTCTTCCTACAAGATCAAGCATTCGAAGTTCGGCCTTGGCCTGCGCGCAATCTCGAAAGACGAGATCAAGGCCGAAAGCGCCGGCATCGACACCCGCACCTACAAGGTCCTGGCCTTCGCCATCTCGGGCGCTTTCGTCGGCATGGCCGGGGCGATCTGGGGCGAGTATCTCACCTATATCCGCCCCAATATCTTCCTCGTGATCCTGGTCAGCGTGAACATGGTCCTCATGTGCATCCTGGGCGGCAAGGGCACCGTGGCCGGGCCGGTCATCGGCGCCATCCTGATCATCGCCTTCAACGAGCTTTTCGTGGCCACCCTCGGCGCGTCAGAGCTGAACATCCTCGCCTCCGGCGCCCTCATGGTCATCGTGCTGATGTTCTTCCCCTTGGGCATCATCGGCACCCTCGCCCGCCTGCACAAGCTGCCCCGCTTCCTGAACTGGGATTAAAGCCATGGCCTTCACCCTCTACAACGCCCCGCAATCCACCTGCTCGCAGCGCGTCCGCTATACGCTCCACGCCAAGGGCCAGGACTTTGCCGAACACAAGCTGGACCTCTTCGTGGGCGACCAGCTGAAGCCGGAATACCTCGCGATCAACCCCAATGGCGTGGTGCCTGCGCTGGTGCATGATGGTGCCGCCGTGATCGACAGCGCGGTGATCCTGGAATACCTCGAAGACATTCTGCCCGACACCGCTTCCTTGCGCCCGAAAGACCCGGTCAAGGCGGCCGAGATGCGCGCCATGATGCGCTTCATCGACGAGGTGCCGACGCCCGCCATCCGCGTGCCCTCCTACAACCTGGCCTTCCTGCCGCATTTCCAGACCATGAGCGAGGAGGCCTTCCGGGCCCTCGCCGACAGCAAACCCCTGCGGCGCGAGTTCCTTCTGAAGATGGGCCGCACCGGTTTCCCCAAGGCCGAGATGGACGAGGCTCTGGGCCGCCTGCAACGCGGCATCGACCGCATGGCGCAGTGGCTGGCCACCAGCGGCGGGCCCTGGCTCATGGGATCCAGTATCACCCTCGCCGACATCGCCCTGATGCCGGTGATCGTGCGGATGGCCGATATCAACCTTGACCACATGTGGGACGGCAAACCTCAGGTCGCCGCCTGGCTCACCGCGCTGCGCGCCACCCCGGCCTTTGCGCCGACCTATTACCACGGCTCTCTCCTGACCGAGAAATACCCCCACCTTGCCAAGGCCAAACAAGCGGCTGCCTTCGCCTGAGGGCAGCATCAGGACCGCGCGAACCGGACCTAACCCAAACCTACGAGGCTCCCCATGGATTTCCATGCCACCCAAGACCCCGCACTTTCCCGCCTCATCATCTCCCGCGAGGAGGAGGTGACGCCCAAGGTGCTGAACGCGATGCAGAATACCGATGACGCGCGCCTGAAAGAGCTGATCACCGGCCTTGTCACCCATATGCACGCCTTCATCCGCGAAACCCGCCCGACCGAGGCGGAGTTCGAATACGGCCTGCGCTGGATCACGCGGCTGGGCCAGCTGACCGACGAAAGCCATAACGAGACGGTGCTGGCGGCGGATGTCTTCGGCATCTCGACCCTGATCGACCTGATCAACAACGACGGCATGCAGGGCGAGACGATGTCCGCCCTCCTCGGCCCCTTCTACCGCGGCGAAAGCCCGCACTGCCCCTTTGGCCAGACCATCGCCCGTTCGCAAACCCCGGGGCCGGAGCTTTTCATCAAGGGCCGCGTGACCGAACTGGACGGCACTCCGCTGGCCGGGGCGACGCTGGACATCTGGCAGGCCTCGCCCGACGGGCTTTATGAGAACCAGGACCCCGATCAGGCCGATTACAATCTGCGCGGCGTGCAGATGACCGGGGCGGATGGGCGCTATGAATTCCACTCGGTCCGGCCGGCGGGCTATCCGGTGCCGACCTTCGGCCCTGCCGGTGACCTTCTGAAGGCGCAGAACCGGGAACCGATGCGGCCGGCCCATGTGCACTTCATCGTCTCGGCCCCGGGCCACAAGACGCTGATCACCCAGATTTTCACCGACACCGAAGAGATGATGGCCGCCGATGTGGTCTTTGGCGCCAAGCGGCAGATCTGCGGCACGCTGGTCGAACATACCGAACTGCACCCCGATTACCCCAATGCCAAGCTGCCCTTCTTCACCTGCGAATATGACTTCGTGCTGAAACCCGGCACGCCCTCCTTCCCGATCCCGCCGATCTCCGGCAAAGCCAAGGCCGATCCCCATGTCTGAGACGCTCCTGAACAAGATCGCCGTTGTCGTCGGCGGCTCTGGCGGCATCGGCGCCGCCACCTGCCGGCGGCTGGCCGAGGCGGGGGCCACCGTGGTCGTGGGCTACCGCTCCGGCCGCGAGAAGGCCGAGGCGCTGGCGGCGGCCCTGCCGGGGCAGGGTCACGTCGCCCTGCCGGTCAGCGTCACCGACAGCGCCAGCATCACGGCCTTCCGCGAGGCGGTTGTACTGGCCTGCGGCAGGGTCGATATCCTGATCAATGCCGCCGGCACCACCACGCCCGTTCCCCATGCCGATCTGGATCGCCTGACCGACCAGATCATCGACGAGGTCTTCGCCTCGAACTGGCGCGGCGTCTTCGCCACGATCCGCGCCTTTGCGCCCTTGATGAAGGCTTCCGGCGGCGGGGTGATCATCAACCTCTCCTCCATCGCGGCCTACAAGGGGTTCGGGTCCTCGGTCGCCTATTGCGGGGCCAAGGCGGGGCTGGATTCCATGACCCATACGCTGGCGCTGGCCCTCGCCCCCGACATCCGCGTGCTCTCCGTCTCTCCCGGCGTGGTCGCCACCGGCTTCGTGCCGGGGCGCACGCCGGAACAGATCGCCAAGGCGGGCGAGGCGGCGCCGCTGCGCCGCGTGACCCAACCCGAAGACGTGGCCGATACAATCTATGCCGCCGTAGCCCATATGCCGCTCTCCACCGGCATCAGGATCGCGGTCGATGCCGGAAGGGCGCTCTGATGCAGTCGAAAGTCATTCTCACCTGTGCGGTCACCGGCAACCTCGCCACCCGCGAAAACCACCCCGGCCTGCCCGCGACGCCCGAGGAAATCGCCACCGCCTGCCTTGAGGCCGCCGATGCCGGCGCTGCCATCGCGCATATCCATGTCCGCGATCCGGTCACCGCCAAACCCTCGATGGACCTCGCACTTTACGCCAAGGTGATCGAGCTGATCCGGGCCCGCAACACGTCCCTGATCCTGAACCTGACCACCGGGCCGGGCGGCCGCTACGTCCCCTCGCTGGATAACCCCGCGGTCGCCGGCCCCGGCACCACGCTTCTGCCGCCCGAAAAGCGGGTCGAACATATCACGGCCCTGAAGCCCGAGATCTGCACGCTGGACCTGAACACGATGAACTCCGGCGGGCAGGTGGTGATCAACACCCCGCGCAACGCCCGCATCATGGCCGAGATCATCAAGAGCGCCGGCGTGAAGCCCGAGATCGAGCTGTTCGACACCGGCGATATCGGCCTCGCGCAGGACATGCTGAAAGACGGCTCGATTGCCGGCCCGATGATGTGCTCCATCGTCACAGGCGTGAAATACGGCCTGCCCTCCACCCCCGACGCGATGGCCGTTGCGGCCCGGATGCTGCCGCAAGGCACGGTCTGGACCGGCTTCGGCATCGGGCGGATGGCCTTCCCGATGCTGGTGCAATCCTGGCTGCTCGGCGGCCATATCCGCATCGGGATGGAGGACACCAGCTTCATCGCCAAGGGTCAGCTGACCGCCGGCAATGGCGAGCTGACGGAACGCGCCCGCGACCTGATCGAGAAACTCGGCGGCCAGCTCGCCACCCCCGACGAGGCGCGCGCCCTCCTCGGCCTGAACACCTGACCTTCACCCGGATACCCATACGGAGACATTCCCATGAACATGCAACATCCCCCCCTCTCCGGCCCCGCGATCCGCGTCGAAGAGAAATCCGCCGATCTCGACAACCTGAAGCTTTTGCTGGCCGACACGCCCGCCCCGCGCCCCGGCCCGGGTCAGGTGCTGGTCGAGATCGTGGCGGCAGGCGTCAACCCCTCCGACGTCAAGGCCTCGCTCGGCCACATGCCCCACGCGATCTGGCCGCGCACCCCGGGCCGCGACTTTGGCGGCATCGTCCGCGAGGGCCCGGCCAGCCTGATCGGGACCGAGGTCTGGGGCGGCGGTGGCGAGCTGGGCATCACCCAGAACGGCAGCCACGCCAAATGGATGGTCCTGCCGCAAGCCGCCGTCCGCGCCAAGCCCGCCAATTTCAGCTTTGAAGAGGCCGGCTCGATCGGCGTGCCCTTCATCACCGCCTTCGAGGGCCTGCGCGAGGCGGGCGGCGTGCAGCCCTGGGACAATGTCCTGGTCTGCGGCGCCAATGGCAAGGTGGGGCAGGCGGCGATTCAACTGGCAACCCTCGCCGGAGCGCGGGTCTTTGGCGTGGAATACAAGCCGATGGACTACCTCGGCCATGCCAATGCCGAGATCGAGATGTTCGACAGCTCCTCGCAGGACGTGGCGGCCCTGATCCGCGAAAAGACCGGCGGGCATGGCGTGGATATCGTCTTCAACACCGTGGGCAGCCCCTATTTCGCGCTGGCCAATGCGGCGATGGCGAAACAGGCGCGTCAGATCTTCATCTCGACCTTTGACCGGGCGGTGGACTTCGACATCTTCAACTTCTTCCGCGGCCGCCACAAATACATCGGCGTGGACACGCTCGCGCTCGACAGCGTTTACGGCGCCAAGATCTTCGACAAGCTGAAGCCGAAGTTCGAAACCGGGCACCTGAAGCCCTTCCCGATCAACCCCGCCGCGGTCTACCGTCTGGAGGATGCGGCCAAGGCCTATGCCTCGGTCCTGCGCTCCACCCCCGACCGCGTGATCCTGAAACCGTAATGGAGGTCACCCGCATCAGCGAGGCCCGGGGCTACACCGCCCCGGAGCATTTCGACATGGCTTGCCTGCGCCTGCAAGGTAAAGAGGCGACAGGGGCCAGGTCGATGTGGATGGGCCTGTCCCATCTTCTGCCGGGGGGGCACACCAGCCTCAAAGCCTCCCGGCAGGAGAAGCTGTACCTTGTGATCAGCGGCCATGTGACCCTGAGCAACGGCGCGGAGGAGGTCGTGCTCGGCCCGATGGATTCCTGCCATTTCGCCGCGGACGAGGCGCGCGCGTTGCGCAACGACACCACCTTGCCCGCGACGATCCTTCTGATCATGCAAGAGCTACCTGCCTGACCTGATCCGCCGTCGTGCTGTGGGTCAGGCCCAGCCGGGCCAGGCCGGGGGCGATCTCGGGCGCGGACATGAACAGCCGCCAGAGAAGCCCGCTGCGGGCGTTCTCGATCATCCCGACGATCGGCCCCTGGTCGATGGCCAGATGACTGCCCGCGACCCAATCCGCCGTCTGGTTGAAGCCGTCGTAAAAGCCCCACTCGCCCCACAGCCTGTCGCCCAGATCCTCATGGTAATGCCTGAGCGCCGCCAGCGATTCCACGGGCGTGTAGGGCATCGAGGCCAGCGCCGCCGTGGGCGCAATCACCCCATGGTCATTGGTGGGGGAAAAGGCATTGTAGCCCTTGTTGCCATCGCAGGCCGTCAGCCCCCAGGCCGGACCATAGCCCTTGAACCCCTTGGGATTGGCCTTGGCATAGGCGACATGGATCTGCGCATGGGCGCGGTTCTGGGCAAAGAACTCCACCTTGCCATCCCACAGTCCGCGCGGGTCGAGGCCGAGAAAGCTGTAATGGGTGAAGAACAGGGGCCCGCCCCAATCGGGGCCAAGCGGCAGCGGGATGCCAAGAAAGCTCTTGCCATTGTCATAGGTCTTCGAGGTTTTCCACCCGATCTGATAGGCCGCCGGATCAATCGGATGGGTGGGCGAGGCGGCGGCCAGAACGAAGGCCATCAGACCCTCATGGTAGCCGGTGATCGGCAATCCCTCGCCCCAATCGCTGCGGATGACATGGTGGCCGGTGCGATGCCACATCATCTTGGAGGGCGAGGGGCAGAAGGCCGCCCAATCCACCTCGCGCCACAGCGCGTCGATCTGGCGGGCGGTCTCGCCTTCGTTCAGCCATTGCCGGGCGGTCAGCAGGCCCTGCATCAGGAAGGCCGTCTCGACCACGTCGCCGCCATCGTCATTGGGCGAAAAGGCGATGGTCTGCCCGGTGGTGCCGTTCATCCAATGCGCGAAGGCCCCGTCATAGCGCGGCGCGGCGGAGAGGAAGTCAACGATCTTGGCCAGCCTTTGGCGCACATCGGCGACCGGCAGAAAGCCCCGCTCTGCCCCGGCGATCAGCGCCATGATGCCAAAGCCGGTGCCCCCGGTCGTCACGGTTTCCCGCGTGTCATAGCCGATCGCGCCCGAGGACCGCTCTCGCGCCATGCCACTGACCGGATGGGCGAAGTCCCAGAAATAGCCAAGGGTGCGGCGCTGCACCAGATCCAGCAAAGCGTCATTGGAAAGCCGCATCTCAGCTCCTTTTCCAGTCAAAGCGCAGGGTGGCCACGTCCTCTGCCGAGCGCCCGATCATCAGATCGAACGAGCCAGGTTCCCAGTCGGTGGTGTAGTGGGTCAGGCTCTCGCCCACCGGATAGCGCAGGGTCTCCGGGGTCAGGTGGAATGTCAGGGTGGCGGCCTCTCCCGGGGCGAGCGTGACCCGTTCAAACCCGATCAACTGGCGGCGTGGCCGGGCGGAATGGCCGGTCACGTCATGCAGCCAGGCCTGCACCAGATCGCTGCCCGCCCTGTCGCCGGTGTTGGTCACGGTGAGCGTGACGGTCAGTTCGTCGTCATCCTGCAGTTCGGTGGCCGAGGCTTGCAATGGGCCATGGGCGAAACTGGTGTAGGTCAGGCCGAAGCCCGCCGGGTACAGCGGCGTGGCGGGGCTTTCCAGGATGCAGTCGGTGGTGAACTTGCGAAACCACGGGCGGCCCGAGGCATCGGTCGCGGTATCGCCCAGAACCGTCACCCCCGCCCCGGTGATCGGCCGCCCGGTCGTCAGACCCTCGGTCCGGTAGGGCAGCTGGCCCAGATGCCGTGGCAGGGCCTGCGACAACCTTCCCGAGGGGTTGACCCGGCCAAAAAGCACATCGGCCAGCCCATTGCCCGCCTCTGTCCCCAGATGCCCGGCCCAGATCAGCGCATCGACCCGCGCCGCCTCGTGTTCCAGCGCCAGGGGACGGCCCGCCATGGCGACAAGGATCAGGGGTTTCCCCGCCTCGGCCGCATAGGCCGAAATCGCGTCGAACAGCGGGCGCTGCGCCTCTGGCAGGCCGATGTCGAGCCTTGTCGAGCTTTCGCCGGAATGCTCCTTGGCCTCACCCAGACACAGCAAAATCGCATCCGCTGTGCGCGCCACGGCCAAGGCCTCCTCCACCATTGCCCCGGGGCTGTTCGGCCCGAGGATGACCGAGGGCATGTCGCGGTTGTGCACGTTCAGCCGCGCCGCAAGCGCGGGGTCATCGACGATGTTGCAGCCCTTGGCATGGCGCACCGCCAGCCGGTTGCCGGCGGCAGCCGTGATCCCCTCCAGCAGGGTGACCGATTGGGTCGGGTCCACGTCAATCGCCCAGGTGCCCTGCATGTCGATCCGATCGTCGGCCAGAGGGCCGATGACCGCCAAAGTGCCGACCTCATCGCGCAGGGGCAGGGCGGCGTTTTCATTCTTCAGAAGGACCAGCGACTTGGCAGCAGCCTCGCGCACAAGCGCCACATGGGCCGGGGTGCGGGTCACAGCGTCGCGCAGGGCCTCGTCCATGCCGATATAGGGGTTCTGAAACAGGCCGAGGTTCCACTTCGCCACCAGCACCTCGCGGGCGCGCTGGGTGATCTCGGCCTCGGTTACCGGGCCGGCGCGGTAGGCGCCGTAAGCTGCGTAATAATGCCCGGGGTTGGCGGTGCCATCGGCGGCAAGTTCGGCCAGTTGGCGCAGGAAGGCCTGGGAGACGAGGTCGATGTTCACCCCGGCCTTGAAGGCGAGATAGGCCGCCTCGCGCGAAGTGGCGGCGATGCCGTGGTTGACCAGTTCGGGGTCGATCGCGGTGAAGTCGGTGACGATCAGCCCGTCAAAGCCCAGACGCTGGCGCAGCACCTCTTGCAGCAGAATGCGGTGTGCTGTCACCGGCATGTCGTTGATCGTGTTGAAGGCCACCATGATCGCCCCGGCCCCGGCCTCGATCCCGGCGCGGAAGGGCTCCATCACACGGACGAGGGTCGCGACCGAGGCCTCGACGCTGGAATAATCCCGCCCGGCCAAGGCTAGGCCATAGCCCAGAAAGTGCTTCAGCGTCGCCATGAAGCGGTCGGGGCGGGCCATGTCGCCATCGGCGCCCTGATAGGCCTTCACGATCACCTCGGCGATGCGGGCGCCCAGATAGGGCAACTCGCCATTGCCTTCGGCGATCCGGCCCCAGCGCGCATCGTGGCAGATGTCCAGCATCGGCGCCCAGTTGATCGTGATGCCATCGGCCCGCGCCTCGCGCGCGGTCATCTCGTTGATCCGCCGGATCAGGTCCAGATCCCAGGAGCAAGACAGCGCCAGCGGGATCGGCCCGCCGGTCTTGTAGCGCTGGATGCAGTCCTTGCCGAAGAGAAGGGGAATGCCGTTCGGCCCCTCTTCCACCGCCAACCGCTGCAACTCGCGCCGGTCGGCCACCGTGGCGCCGGTTGAAATCCCGCAAAGCTCGCCCCGCTTGATCATCACCGGCACATCGACCGCCTGCGCCACGCCGGTCGTGTCGATCCCGGCGCCGGAGGGGTAGTTCAGCTGGCCGATCTTTTCCTTCAGCGTCATCCGCGCCAGCAGCGCGTCGAGGAAGTGGTCCCGTTCAGTTGCGGCGGGCATGGATCACCTCCCGTCGGTCATCGCGGCGCGGCGAGGGCAGGCTTTCTGCGGCGCCTGACAGGTGCAACGGAGCACCCTCGACATAGGGCCGGACGGCGATGACCCCGTTGTCGATTTCGGCGATATAGTCGTAGACCGGCTCGCCGCTGGGCAGATAGGGCATGGCCCGGTTGTGGATCGAGGAAATCACCGTCATCTCCTTGCAGGTGCGCTTGAGCGTTTCGTAAAATTCGGACTGCGCCTGCGGATCAAGACCCGCCGTCACCTCGTCCAGAAAGGCGATCTCGGGCTGGTGCAGCAAAAGCCCGGCGAGGATCAGGCGCTTCTTCTGGCCGCCGGACAGGGCGCGTTCCCATTGCCGGCCGTTGAAGTTGCGCTCGTTCAGGCAGCGCAGCAGCGGGGCGCTGTCCAGCCCCGCCTCGACCAGAACGGCGGCCACATCGGCATCCTTGAAATCCGCCGCATCGGCCGAGCCCGCCACCAGCTGTTTCAGCGTGGTATCGGGGGTGCGCACGGCCTGGCTCGCGTAGAACGGGCGCAGGCCCAAGGGCAGGTAGATCTCGGCCCGGCCATAGTCCTGCTGATGCATCAAGGCGTTGAGGAAAGAGGACTTGCCGCTGCCCGATGACCCCACCAGTGCCGTCCACGACCCGGTGGGAAAGTACAGCTCGCCCTCGGCGCGCAGGAACGGCTCCGAAGTGGCCCCTTCGTGCATCAGTTCCAGCCCGAGGACGACGATGCCATCCTCGACCGGATGGCGGTGATAGCTGAAATCATGCACCCCGGTCGCCTGATAAAAGGCGCGGGTGTCCTGGACCTTTTCGATTGCGGCGGCATATTCGGTGATCCGCTCGGTATCGGCCTTCAGCGAGGCGATGGCGGGGGTCACGTCGATCAGCCAGGAAAAGCCGGTGGTCAGCTGACCGACCAGGGCCGCCGTGGTGACATAGGTCTGAAAGCCGATCTCGCCCTGGGCATAGGCCGGCAGCGCCAGGACCGAGGCCAGAACCTGAAAGGACAGCGTGCTGTAGAACCCCTGCAGCCCCATGAACCCGGCCTGCAGTATGTTGGAGCGGTGCCAGACGTTGTCGATCTCGACATAAAGCGTGCGGTTGACCTTTTTTTGCACCGCCTCGCCCGACTGCGCGGTGATCTGCCCGGCGCGGCGCACCATGGTGTTGAGCTCGGACCGGAAGGCGCCCTCGGCCTCGAGGAAATCCTTGTTCACATCGCGCATCACGGCGCCGATGCGGGTGAAGCCCCAGGTGACCAGCAGCGCGAAGGGGACGATACCGCCCAGCGTCAGGGCAAAGCTTGCGCCGTTGCCGAAAACCTCCAGCCCGCGGACCGGGGTCGAGATCCGCCACAAGGCGCGCGAGACCTCCCAGGTCGAGGCGATCACCGACAGGATGCCCATGGCCAGCCCGATCGCATTGCCGGTCATGGTTTTCAGGCTTTCCGCCTGGCGTTGGTCGATCGAATCCAGCCCCGGGATCGATTGCAGTTTCAGGAGCGTGCCGCCCTCGTCCAGGCTGGCTTCGGTGAATTGCGCATTCAGCCAGCTGCGCCATTGCCGCTGCAGGGTTTGCGACAGCAGGTGGCGAAAGGCGATCATGGTGACCGACAGCGCCACGACGCCGGTCAGCACCAGCGCGGCGCTTTGAAACACCGCGAAAGGCGACATGTTGCCGGGCGTCTGATAGGTCGCCTTGGCGTTTTCAAAGGAACCCGCCGCCATGGCGACCCAGACGCCGATCAGGCTGATGAACCAGGACAGCGCGGCCACCGCCAGACCCAGGGCCCAGGCCCGCCGCCACAGGGGCGAGCGCCAGTAGGCGGCGATCAGCCCCCAGAAGTCCTGCATGCCCCCGACCGCGGTGTGCGGGCCTGTTTCGGCCGACACGGCGGGGGCGAAACTGTGCCCATTGGCCTGCGCGTTCACCGGTTTTCCCCGTTGGTCCTGCGGCCTTGGCTGCGCCGCGAGGTTTGCCTCAAGGGTAGTCTAGCCTGATTCCTTTTCGCTTCGCCTGCTAAATCGGCGGTTTTCCGCGCGGTTTGAAGAAAAAGTGACTGGGTTTTGTCTGCCCCGGCGGGAGGACGTCCGGCCCGTCGCACCCTAGACGAGCGCCGCGCGGATCACGAGGGCGAGGACGCCGACCACCAGGATGCCGGCGACATAAAGGCCGAGGAACCACAAGGCCCGGCGCATCAGTGGTATCCATCCTCGGGCTTCACCTTGCCGCGGAAGACCCAGTAGGAATAGCCGGTATAGGCCAGGATCATCGGGATCAGCACCGCCGCCCCCACCAGCAGGAAGGCCAGCGAGGCGTCGGGCGCCGCCGCCTCGGCGATGGTCAGGCTGGGCGGCACCAGATTGGGGTAAAAGCTGACGCCCAACCCGGCATAGGACAAAACGAACAGCGCCGCCGTCGCCAGAAACGGCCGCAGGGCGTCGCCGTCGCGCAACCCCTTCCACAGCTGCCAGACCGTCAGGGCCAGCGGGACCGGCACCACCGCGCTCCAGATCCCCGAGGGCCAGCCGAACCAGCGCGCCAGATATTCCGGCCGCAGGAAGGGCGTGGCGAGGCTGACCGCGCCGATCAGGGCCACCAGCGCCACGGCCAGGGGCCGGGCAAAGGCCTGCGCCCGCACCAGGGTCGCCCCTTCGGTCTTCAGGATCAGCCAGGTCGCGCCCAACAGCGCATAGCCCACCACCAAGGCCAGTGCCGTCAGGCCGGAGAAGGGCGTCAGCCAATCCCAGTTTCCACCGCCATAGGCCCGCCCGGTCACCTTGATGCCCTGCACCAAAGCCCCCAGCGCCATGCCCTGGGCAATGGCCGCCACCAGCGATCCCGCAAAGAAGCCGAACTCCCAGAACCCGCGCATCCTTGTGGTGCGGTGGACGAATTCAAAGGCCACGCCGCGGAAGATCAGCCCCAGAAGCATGGCGATGATCAGGGGGTAAAGTGCGGGCATCACGATGGCATAGGCCAGCGGAAACACCGCGAACAACCCGCCGCCGCCCAAGACAAGCCAGGTCTCGTTGCCGTCCCAGATCGGGGCTACGGTGTTCATCGCCAGCTGGCGCTCCTCGCGGTTGTTCAGGAAGGGGTAAAGGAGCCCGATGCCCAGATCGAAGCCATCCAGCAGCACATAGGCCAGCACGGCGAAGGCGATCAGCCCGGCCCAGATGAAGGAAAGGTCGAAGATCATGGCGCTACTCCTTTGCCGCGGTGTGCGGCGCTGCGGGATCGGCCGCGACGGGCGTGATCCCGGCGGTGCGGGTCGGGCCGATCTCGTCGATCTCGATCCGGTCGCGCGGGCGTTTGGACATCAGGCGCAGGGCGTAAAAGGTGCCTGAGCCGAAGACGAAGAAATAGACCACGACAAAGGCCAGAAGCGAGGTGCCGACAGCCGAAGCATGCAGGGGCGCCACGCTGTCCGAGGTGCGCAACAGGCCATAGACGGTATAGGGCTGCCGCCCGGCCTCGGTCGTGATCCAGCCGGCCAGGACGGCGGCGAACCCTGCCGGCGCCATCAGCACGGCGGCGCGGTGCAGCCAGACCTCGGTGTAAAGCCGCCCCTTCCAGCGCGCCCAGGCCGACCAGAGCCCGATCCCCAGCATCGCAAAGCCGATCGCCACCATGACCCGGAAGGTCCAGAAGATCACTGCCGATTTCGGGCGCTCGTCGGCGGGGAAGTCCTTCAGCCCCTTCATCGGCACGCTCAAGCTATGGGTCAGGATCAGCGAGCCGAGATAGGGGATCTCGACCTTGTAACGCGTGACCTCGCCCTTGTCGTCGGGCAGGCCGAACAGGATCAGGGGCACGCCGCCCTCGGGGTAACCCTCGAAATGGCCCTCCATCGCGGCGATCTTGGCGGGCTGATATTCCAGCGTGTTGAGCCCATGCGCATCGCCGGCAAAGATCTGGATCGGTGTGACGATCAGCGCCATCCACATCGCCATCGAGAACATGATCTCCGCCCCCCGGCTGTCGGGGGAGCGGATCAGGTGCCAGGCGCCGACCCCGCCGACCATGAAGGCCGTGGTCAGATAGGCCGCCAGCACCATATGCACCAGACGATAGGGGAAAGACGGGTTGAAGATCACCGCTCCCCAATCCGCCGGGACGAACTGGCCCAGATCGTTCATGGTGTAACCCTGCGGCGTCTGCATCCAGCTGTTCGCGCTCAGGATCCAGAAGGCCGAGAACAGCGTGCCAATCGCCACGATCGCCGTGGCCGCCATATGCAGCCGCTCACCCACCCTCTCGCGGCCAAACAGCATGATGCCCAGGAAACCCGCCTCGAGGAAGAAGGCCGACATCACCTCGTATCCCATCAAGGGCCCGATCACCGGGCCGACCTTGTCGGAAAAGACCGACCAGTTGGTGCCGAACTGATAGGACATCACGATGCCCGAGACGACGCCCATCCCGAAGATCACCGCGAAGATGGTCTTCCAATATTCAAAGAGCCGCAGGTAAACCGCGTCCCTGCGCCAAAGCCAAAGTGCGTTCAGCACCGCCAGAAAGCTTGCCAGGCCGATGGTGAAGGCCGGAAAGATGATATGGGCCGAGATGGTGAAGGCAAACTGTAGCCGCGCCAGATCAATCGCCGAGATGTCGCCGAACATGGGTTTCTTCCTCAGATCCTGAAACGCCCGGCAGGGGGAGGGAAGGTGCGGGCAATGGGCGCAAGGTCTGGTCCCAGCCTGCGCAGCCGCGCCCTGCATTGCAACTATGCGAAGGTATGCAGCCGCCCCGAACCCGCTGTGACGTCAGGGCAAAAGGACGGTCGCCCCGGTGGTGCGTCGGTTCTCCAGATCGTCATGGGCAAGAGCGGCCTCTTGCAGCGGGCGCGTGTGCGGCGCCGGGGTCTGCAGGACGCCGCTGGCGAGACGGGCGAACAGATCGCCGCTGCGGGCCAGAAGCTCCTCCCGGCTGGCGATGTAGTCGAACAGCACCGGACGATTGGCCGAAAGCGAGCCGCCCCGCGCCAGGTCGGCCAGGGTAAAGCCGGTGATCATCCCCGAGGACTGGCCGAAATTCACGAACATGCCCCGCCGCTGCAGGCATTTCAGCGAGCCCGCCCAGGTGTCCTGCCCGACCGAGTCGTAGACCACCGCAACACCTTTGCCCTCGGTCACTTCGCGGACAACGCTGACGAAATCCTCGCTCCGGTAGTTGATGACATGGGCATAGCCATGCTGGCGGGCCAGAGCGACCTTCTCCGCCGAACCCGCAGTGCCGATCGCCATGGCCCCCAGCGCCTTCAGCCACTGGCCAAGCAGCAACCCAACCCCACCCGCCGCCGCATGGACCAGCACGCGATCCCCGGGCTGGACCGCGTGGCAGGCGGTCACCAGATATTGCGCCGTCAGCCCCTTCAGCAGCACGCCCGCGATCTGCACATCCGAAATCGCCTCCGGCAGGGCCAGAAGCCGTTCCGCCGGCACCACCCTTCGCTGGCGGTAGGCGCCATGCGGCAGGACATAGGCCACGCGGTCACCGGGGGCCAAACCGGTGACACCTGGCCCCACCGCCTCGACGACGCCCGCAGCCTCCGCCCCGGGGATCATGGTGGGCGTGGTCCAGGGGTAAAGGCCAGAGCGGTTGTAGATATCGAGGAAGTTGACCCCGATGGCCGTCTGCCGCACCAGAACCTCCCCCGCAGCGGGGGAGGGGGTTGCGATGTCCTGCCAGAGCATGACCTCCGGGCCGCCGGGCTGATGGGCGATCAGGGCCTTGTCCATGACGTCAGCTTTCGATCTGGAATTCGGGATCGACCGGCACCTGCATCGCGGTCACCAGATGGTTGGTCTGCGCGGCGAGCCCGATGATCGCGACCATCTCGGCATGCTGCGCCTCGGTCATGCCCTTGGCCCGTGCGGCAGCGGTGTGGGAATGGACACAGTAGCTGCAGCCATTGGCGGTCGAAACCGCGATATAGATCATCTCCTGCACCACCCGGCCCAGAACCGTCTCGCCCGCCATGACCTCTTTCAACCCGCCCCAGGTCCGCTCCAGCAGCGCGGGGTCATTGGCCGCCGCCCGCCAGAAATTGTTGATGAAATCCGACTTCCGCGTCGCGCGGATATCGTCGAACACCGCCTTGACCCGCGGGATCGCTTCGGCCTCGGCGTCGGTCAGCAGTTTCACGGTTGCCATTCTGTCCTCCTCTGGCGGTCAGTGGACCGCAGCATACATGATCTTTTCCTCGGTTGCCTGGGTCGGCGACAGCTCTTCCACGATGCGTCCCTGCCGGCAGACGAGGATGCGGTCCGACAGGTTCAAAACCTCGGGCAGGTAGCTGGAGATCACCACCACGGCGAGGCCCGCATCCGCCAACCCGTTGATGATCTGGTGAATCTCGGCAATCGCCGCCACATCGACGCCCCGCGTCGGCTCGTCAAAGATCACCAGACGTGGCGCCTGCACCAGGCCCTTGCCGATCACCACCTTCTGCTGGTTGCCGCCCGAAAGTTCGACCACACGGGCATTGTCATTGATGGCGCGGATGTTCAGCTTGGCGATCCATTCCGAAGCCAGCGCCTTGATATCGGCCAGCCGTACCACCGTGGCGCCCGTCTTGCCCGCCGCCAAAGCGCCGCCGAACAGGTTTTCACCAATGCTCATCGTCTCGAAGATGCCTTCGGTCTTGCGGTCCTCGGTCACATAGACGATCCCGTCGCGCATCGCCGGGGCGGGGGTCAGGTAGCGCACCGGCCTGTCGTCCAGAAGGATCGTCCCGCCGCGCAGAAAGTCGCGCTTGGCGATTCCGGCGACGATCTTGAAGGTCTCGGTCCGGCCTGATCCGATCAGCCCGAAAACCCCGGTGATCTGGCCCTCGAACACCGAGAACGAGGTGTTGCGCACCATCGCGCCCATCGAGATATCCTGCACCGACAAGACCTTGCGCCCCGGCTTGCGCAAGGACGCATCATCCCGCGCCTTGTAGATCGAGGCTGAAAGGCTCCGCCCCACCATCGCCGCGATGATGCTGTCGCGGGTGAAGGTCGAAGTCTCCGCCGTCACCACCAGCTCGCCGTCCCGCAGAATGGTGATCCGGTCGGAAATGGCCAAAGCCTCCTCCAGCGCATGGGAAATGAAAATGATCGACACGCCCGAGGCTTTCAACCGCCCCAGGAGTGCAAAGAAATGCCGCTTCTCCTCGGGCGTCAGCGTGGCGGTCGGCTCGTCAAAGATGATCACCTCGGCGTTGTGATGCACCGCACGGGCGATCTCGGCCATCTGGCGCTTGGCCGCGCCCAAAGTCTCCACCATCGCCGTTGGATCGACACTGAAGTTCAGAGATTGCAGGAACTGCTGCGTCGAAATCGTGATCCCGCGCAAGCGGTTGAGGAACTTCTCCGACCCCAGATACAGGTTCTGCGCCACGGTCATCGAGGGCACCAGCGAGGTTTCCTGAAACACCATCGCGATCCCTGCCGCGAGGGCCTCGTTCGGCGTGGCAAAACTCGTCTCCACCCCCTTGTGGAAGATCTTGCCCGAACTCGCCTGCACCACCCCGGCCATCATCTTGGTCAGGGTCGATTTCCCCGCGCCATTCTCGCCCAGAAGGGCATGGATCTCGCCCGGCATCAGGGTGAAATTCACCCCGCTGACCGCCGGCACGCTGCGATAGGATTTGGAAATGGCTTCCAGCCTCAGGATCGGTTCCATTCAGCCCTCTCCCTCGCAGGTCACGATGCAATCTCCACCCTTGGCGGCCACCAGAAGCCGCCCCTGATGCTCCAGAACCGAGGTCACGCCATGCCGCCTGCCGTTGGCCCGGCTGTGGAAGGAATAAAGCGGCGCCATATCCTTGCCCAGCCGCACCACCAGCCCCTGCGAGCGGGTCGGCGACCAAGCCTTGTGGACGCCCATCATCCGGATGCCGCCGCATTGCAGCGGCTCCAGAAAGCTTTGGCCCGAGGCGAGCGCCGGGGCGATCCAGAACTCCGGCTTCACCTCGGCCATCATGGCCAGACGGTAATGGGTTTCCTGCAAGACGAACTCGATCAACCGGTTGCGCGGCGCGAAGAGTGCCAACCACGCCCCGCCCCCTGCCGCAGGCACCAGCCGCGCCGGATAACCGGGCAAGCTTTCCAGCACCGGCTGCGGCCGTCCGGCACCCAGCCGCAACACCCGATGCCGCCAGCTTTCGCTGACCAGAACCCCCGCCCCCTCCGGCAAAAGCCCATAGGGCCAGGCGAGCCCGCCCGCCACCTTCTTCCAACCGCCCTCAAACACCCAGACCGAGCCCGAGGCGTTTTTCATCATCAGATCCGTCGCCCATTGCGACGGCTTCAACGTGGCCGAACCATTGGCGAGCCAAAGCCGTCCATCCGCCCCATAAGCCAGCGCCGTGATGCAGGCGACGCCCGGGGGCAGGGGTAGCGGCTGGCCTGCCACCGTTAGGCTGCCATCCTCCAGCGCAACGACCAGATCGTCTGAGTGGGAAACGGCCAGCGCCGTCACATCTGAGCCAAAGCTTTGCACCACAGACCCATCGGGCCGCAGCAGCGTCGCGCCTGAACTGGCCAGAACCTCGCCCTGCCAGTGTACCAGATTGTCCGGCGCGGTCATGGCGGCTAAAACCGGGGCATCCTCCAGCGCGGTATTGGGGCGAAACGCCCCGTCCAAAGGCGGGATCGTCACGGCCTTGCCGCGGAAGATATCAAGGATCGGATCGAAGATCATTGCCCCACCCCCCAATAAGACCGCATCCCGCTCCACCCCTTGTCGGCGCCTTCGATGGCAAAGCGCCCGATCCGGTTGTTGAAGATGCCGCCGATCAACAGTTGCCCCTTATGCTCGCGCATGGAGGTCACCATCGCATGCGAGGCGCCGGTGAGGTCGCCCAGCGTGCCGATAATCCGCCCGCTGTCGTCAAACTTCACCACGCCGCCGGTGTTGATGTTGGGGAACAACCAGTCGTCCTGCGGCAACCGCCGCGCCATCCTCTTCCGCATCGCCGGATGCCGCAGGGAAAGGTCGAACGAGGGCGTCCGCATCCCCAGCCAGGCCATCCAGTAGCTGCCATCCGAGGCGCGGTTGATGTTGTCCGGATAGCCCGGCATGTCGCGGATGACACACTCCGCAGTGCCGACCTTCGGCCCCTCCAGCCAATAGCGGTGGATCCGGCAGGCCCAGCTTTCGGCAAAGAACAAGGACTTGTTGTCATGCGCCATGCAGACGCCATTGGTATAGCGATAGCCGTCCAGCAGGGTTTTCGTGCTGCCATCCTTGGGATCATAGACCAGAAGCCGCCCGGTCGCCCGGTTCTCGATGCTGTCCAGCGTCCATTCATGCGCATCGTAGCGCTTGGTCGAGTCGGTGAAGTAAATCTTCCCATCCGGGGCGATATCCAGATCGTTGGGGTCGCGCAGCCTTGCGTCATCGACGATCGAGGTCATCGAACGCGCGGTTTCCGCCGAAAGCTTGGTCACCTTGCGGTCGGGCGAAATCGCATAAAGCCCCATCGCGCCGACGCAGGAGATCAGGTTGCCCTTGGCGTCAAACGCCAGCCCAAGGGGAAAGCCGCCGACATGGGCGAAGACCTCGGACCGTGTATAATCGGGGGCGAAAAACCGCACGATCTCGCCATGCCTTGTGCCGCAGTAGAGGTGGTCGTTGGCGTCCAGGATCACATCCTCCGGCCCCTCCAACTCTCCCAGCCCGATGGCATCGGCCTGCGACAGGCGGTTGTTCAACGCGTAAGGCGTGCCCGAGGCAGGCTCGGCCGATTGCGTCGGCCCCATGGCGAGGTAGACGGGGGCCACATAGACCTCGTTCAGCACCTTGTGGCGGTTCTTCAGCCAGCGGATGTCGATGGTGACCGCCACCGCGAGCAAAAGCCCCAGCACCATCTGGTTGGTCCCGGTGCCATAACCCAGCCGGATCAGGCCATTGGTCATCACCAGCACGATGATCGCGCCCATCATCCCCTTGGCCACCGACCCGCGCCCGCCACCCAGCGAATTGCCCCCCACCACAGCGGCGGTCAGGGCCGCGATCTCCAACCCCTGACCCGTGCCGGGTCCCGCACCTGACAGCCGCGTGGCGATCAGGAACCCGGCGGCCGAGGCACAAAGCCCTGAAAAAACATAAGTCAGAAACACCGTCCGCCGCACCTTGATGCCCGCGTTATAGGCCGACCGGCGCGAGCCGCCCACCGCCAGCACATGCCAGCCGGGGCGTGATCGGGTCAGCGCCACATGGGTGACCAGCCCCAAGGCCAAGGCCGCCCAGACCGGCACCGACACGCCCAAAGCCGTGCCATCGCCGATGAAATCCCAGATATCCGACTGGGCCGAGGACATCTGCACCTTGGAGGCGAAGCTCACTACCAGAATGTCATAGACCGCCCGTCCGATGATGAAGGTCACCAGCGTCGTCAGAAAAGCCCGCAGCCGCAGATAGCCGATCAGATAGCCGTTGATGGCACCGAACAGCACGCCCACCGAAAGCGAGGCCAGAAACGCCACCCAGACCGGCAGCTCAAAGATGAAAAAGCACGCCACCGCCGCAAAGGCCGAAAGGGCGAAGATCGACCCCACCGCAAGGTCGATGCCACCGCCCAGCATCACCACCGTAAGCCCGGTGACGACCAGCGAAAACTCCCCCAGCTGGCGGGTGCTTTCCTGCAGCGACAGGGGCTTGAAGAACCCCGGGATCAGGCTGCCGAAGGTGGCCACCGTGACGACCAAAGCCAGAAAGGGAATGGCATTGTCGGTCCAGCGCTTGGTCAGGATCTCGCCGATCAGATGATCGGGGACAAGGTTGTAGCGCCAGGCTTGCAGCCGCTCGCGGAGGTGCATCGGATATGCTCGATCAGGTCAGGAGAAGGCCCGCAAGGGCAGGGGGGCGCCGCATATCCTGCGACGCCCGATCACTTATTTGCCAGCGGCAGCCTGCAGCGCCTTCAGATCCCAGCAGGTGTCGGGCTTCAGGTCTGCCTTGGTCGTCGCCTTCAGCAGCGTGTAGATATAGGGCGAGGCGGTGCCAGGCTTCTGCCCGCTTTGCAGCAGGTATTTGATCATCGCGACCATATCGCCGGATTCGCGCGCCAGATCGGTCATCACCACCGCGCCATAGGTGCCATCCTCCAGCGTCGCGCAATCCGCCGTCTTCTCGCCGCCGCCGGTGGTGACAAGGAAGATCTTGTCGCTCAACCCCGCATCGCGGATCGCCGCCGAGGTTCCGGTCGCATCGCCATCCCAGAAGTCGATGATGCCGCACATGTCGGGGTTCTGCTGGATCATCGTGGTGGCCACGTTGCGCGCGGTGGTCGCATCCCAGTTGCTGTCAGGCTTGGCCACGACGCTGAAATCCGGGTGCTTGGCCAGAACCTCCATGATCCCGGCATATTGGTAAAGCGAGGTCGCATTGACCTGATCGCCCTGCACCAGCCCGATCTTCTTGGAAGACCCCTCGCCGCAGCCCTTCACGACCGCTTCGGCCTCCAGCTGACCCAGCTTGTTCCAGTCGCTGCCCACATAGGCATCGGCCGGGAAGTTGGCCGGATTGTCGATCAGGATCACATAGATACCGGCGTCCTGCGCCTTCTTCAGGATCTTGGAATAGGAGTTCAGGTCCGGCGACATCACCACCAGCACATCGGGATGCGGGTCAGAGGAGATCGCCTCGGTCAGCGCCTGCGCCCCGGCTTCGGTGCTCCAGTTCGGGTCGCGGGTGTCGAAGGAGCCGCCAAAGGCCTCGACCTCACGCTTCAGGATCGCCGACCAGCCCTGGGCCAGGTCGAACCCCATCGCCAGCGGCACCAGAAGCACGCGCTTGCCGGTCAGGGCGGTGGAATAGGCGGCAGGGCCCGGGTCGTCGGCCATCGCCGGAGCGGTGGTCAGAAGCGAGGCGGCCAGGGCCGCAGCGCTGATCAAAAGTTTCGCGAGCTTCATGTCATATCCTTCTGGTTCGCAATGGCGGGGGGCGGAAAAGTCAGATGTCGCCCTGCTGGGCGGTTTGTTCGTCACGCGGGTTGATCACGCCGTCAAAGATGATCGCGGCCAGAAGGATCGTCGATTTGATCAGGTTCTGGTACAAAAGCGGGATGTCGATGATCGTCATCGCGTTCAGCATGATCCCGATCAGCGCCGCGCCATAAAGCACGTTGCGCACGCCGCCCTTGCCGCCCGACAGCCCGATCCCGCCGATCACCGCGACCAGCACGATGTCGTAAAGCAGGGTCGAATTGACCACCCGGCTGTTGATGCTCTGCAGGCTAGCCGCCGTCAGGATGCCTGCCACAAAGGCCGCGAGGGCCGAGATGACATAGCGCAGCACCAGCATCGGCCGCACCGGAATCCCGATGTTGCGCGCCGCCACCGGGTTGTCCCCGGCGTAATAGACAAAGCGGCCCCAGCGGGTGAAGCGCAGGAAGATGAAGGCGACAAAGGCCAAAAAAGCAAAGAGGAAGACCTCCGGCGGCACCGTGGCCAGCCGCATCTGGCCAAGGGTCTCGACCCAATGGCCATGCGGCACCGGCACCGCATCACGGTCGATCAGCTGCGAGCGGACATAGCCGAAGACGAAGGACCCCGAGGCGAGGGTGACGAAGATCGCCGGCACCTCGGCATAGGCCACCAGAAACCCGTTGATCAGCCCGATCGCGACCACGCCACCCAGGGCCAGCGCAAAGGCCGAGGCATCCGGCACGCCCGCGCCCAGCATCTGCAGATACCAGGCCACCGACATGGCCATGACGGCCACGATCGACAGATCAATCCCGCGCCCGATGATCACCACCGCCATGCCAAGCGACAGGATCCCCAGAACCGAGACCGAGCGCAGGATGGCGAGCAGATTGCCCGTGGTCAGAAACCCCGGCAGGCCGACGGCGGCCACCACAAACAACCCAATCGCGATGGCCAGCACGATGCGCTCCTGGTTCAGGCTTTTCCAACCGAAGCTGCGTTCCATCGTCGGGGTATCCCTGCTTGTCTTTGCGCCGCGCAACCCGGCCGAGGCGCGCGCTTTCGTGATCCTAGTGTGACGGCAAACCATACGTCCAATGAATAATCGCGCCGCTGATTCATGCGGAATGTGCATGGGTTTTGCCCAGACAAGCGGTTTTCAGGCAATGCGCAACGTGGTTTGCAGCAGGGCGGCGGCCTCGACCTGGCCGATATGGGCGGCAATGTCGGTCAGGAAGCGGCGGCCATAAAGGGGCAACGGCGCGCGGCTGTTCCACATCGCCCCGATCGCAAATTCGATCGGCGTGCCGCGCAGCGCGATCGGCCGCGAGACCAGCGCCCGGCTGGCCCCGTTTTGCGCCGGACCCTGCGTCCCGGCAGGCACCATGGCCGAGGAGGGCACAACCGCCACCCCATTCCCGCCCGCCGCCATCGCAAACAGGGTCGCGGGCGCGCTGCTTTCCAGAACCACCTGCGGCGCGGCGCCAAGCAGGCGACAGGCGGCATCGAACACCTCGCGTGAGGCGTGGCGGCGGTTCAGCGTCAGGATCGGCAGGGCCATCAGATCGGCCATCTCCACCGGGCGCGGGCTGGGTGGCAGATGTTCGGCGGTGGCGACCGCGAGAAAGCCGAGCTTGCCCAGCGGCAGCGCCTCGAACTGCGCCACCGGGGCCGCGGGCATCGCGCTGAGGATCAGGTGCAGCTCGCCCGCGCGCAGCTTTTCCCCCAGCTCCGGCCCGCCGCCGTCTTCGATATGGATGTCGATATCGGGGTTCGCGCTGCGCCATTGCGGCAGGAAGTTCGGCAAGAACCGCTCGATCAGTTGCGAGCAGAAGCCGATCTTCAGAAGCCCGGTCTGGTTCCGCGCGATATCATCGGCAAAAGTCCGCAGCGTCCGGTCGGCGATCAGCACCGCATTGACCCGCGAGAACAGCGCCTGCCCGGCCGCGGTCAGCCGGACATTGCGCCCGGCCTTTTCGAACAGGGCGACACCGAGCGATTCCTCCAGCGTCTTGATCTGGCGGGACAAGGCCGATTGGGTCAGGTTCAGGCGCTGGGCTGCCACGGTGATGTTCATCGCCTCGGCGGCGGCCACGAAACCGGTGTAAGCCCGCAGATCCATCTTGCCCCCGCCTGTTGAGGGCCAAACCTAGGGCCCGCGCCCCGCGCCTGTCAATTCGCCGCTCAGTTCGGATGGCGCATCGACATCAGATGCACGACCGTATCGGCCAGCGACATGCCCGGTCCGTCCACCCCATCGGCGGTGCGGCTGTCATGGGCGTAACGTTGCAAGACCTCTTCCACCTCGGGCCCGGGCAGATCGGCGAGGCTGGTCAGGAACAGGGTCACGTCATTGCCATCCGGCGTGTCGGCGATCTTGGCGGCCAAAGCCTCCAGCGCGCCCGGCTCGCCCAGGCTCGCAAGGTACATGTAGTAATCCCAGGTATCGCCCTCGCTATAGGGTGTGGCAAAGGACCAGTCCGGGCGGATCTTGCCCCGCAACTCCTTGCGCAGGTCAATCCCGGTGCGGCGCAGGCCCGCGAAGTATTCGCCGGCGACCTTGCGGTTGTAGGGATAGTGCAGATAGGCCTCGCGGATCACCGGGATCTGGTCGGGCTCGAAATCGCTGGCATAAGAGGCGACGGTATTGGCAAAGGCGCCGAAGACCTGCGGATCGGTCAGCGCCGAGATCCGCCGCGCCACGGCCTCGGTCGCGGCCAGAACGCAGCGGCGGTCCCCGGCGCCCTGGATGAATGGCAGAAGGTCGCTGCTGGACGAGGATTTCAGGTCCGCCTCCTGAATGCGGTAGACGATGGCGGGCGGGCAGATGTTGACGTAATCCATGGTCATTTCCGATCCATCACTTTCCACTGGTGATAGCGCAGCTGATTGCGCACCGCCCTGTCATGCCAGTAGCCCATCAGGTTCAGCGGGTCATTGCCCTGGACGTTCTTCGACTCCCGGATCTCGGCCGCCGTCGTGTAGGGATAGGCCGTGACCGCCGGTTCGGTATTGGTGGCGGCCCAGGCCGGCGTCGGGTTCTGGCCGGCGGATTTGTAATTGTGCTCGGCATATTGGCCGGAGCCCTTGGGGTCGCTCGGGTGGCGCAGGCTGAGGCTGTGGCCCAGCTCGTGCCCGCAGGTCGAGAAGTAGTTGGGCGAGGTGTCATAAAACAGGAAGACCGAAGAGAACCCGATGTTGCGCGCCATGCCGTTCAGGTTGCAGCCCAGGGTCGGCACATAGAAGATCAGCTTGCGCGTCTTGTCGCGTGGTTTGGGGCCCGTAGGCCGGATCGCCAGCGCCCCGTTGATCGCGCCTTCAAGCCCGGCCAGCAAATTGTTCAGCGCCGGATCGTCGTCCTTGAAGGGCGCGCTGCCATCGGAGGGGTAGACCTTCGATTCCAGCGTGGAAATCCCGGCATTGCCGGACAGGTCGATGGTCCCCAGATCCAGCGTGCTGACCTTCAAGGCCGCCTGCCGGTAGATCCGGTTCAGCCGTGTATCTATGTCGGCCGCCGAATAGACCGCCGCCCGCGCGCGGGTGGTCGTCACCATGCAGATGTCGAGGTTGACGGTGGCCTCTTCCTTGCACCAGATGTGGAACCAGCCGATCTCTTTCCCGTCGCAGACCACCTTCAGCGTCGCCTCGCCCTCGGCCTTGCCCTTGATCTTGAACCAGGAATGCTGCGTCGTGATCTGGGCCGTCACCACCTCGGCCACCGTGGCGGGGATCACCTCGTAGGTCGTGTTGGCAAGGCAGGGCACGCAGGGCGTGTCGCTGAACAGGAAGTGGATCTCCACCTCCGCCTCTTGCCCGACCGCGACCGAGACCCAGCGCGCCTCGTCGCGGGTCAGGCGGTCGGTCGGCATCTTCAAGGAGCCCTTGGGCGGGATCGGGTCCCAGTAGGAGGGTTTTGGCACCGCCCGCATGTTGGTCTTGTGGTCGAAACCGAAGTAGTTGGGCCGGATCTTGGAGCCTTCGAAGAAGGCCACATTGGCGCATTCGGGATGCTGGATCAGGTCAACGGCGGTCCTGGCGCCATCGGGGACCGAGACGGATTTCTTCTCGTCCTTCTCCTCGTTGCCATTGCGCTTCTTGCCATGGCCGGGCTTGGCGGCGGTGATGTCATAGCTGCCGGGGGTGACCTTGCCATAATCGGCGACGCCGGACTTGTCGGTGGTCTTGGTGCCGAGCGCGCCCGCCGTCACGGTGACGCCTTCGACCGGCTTGCCGTTCAGATCCTTCACCGTCACCACCAGCTCGGCCACCGGCACCGGTTTCGGCTTTGGCCCAGGGCCAGGACCGGGTCCCGGGCCGGGTCCGGGCGGATCGACCTTGCCGCCACCACCGCCGCCGCCACCGCCTTGCAGCGTGCCGCGCTCCAGCTCGGCCACCCAAAGCTCGCCGGCCATGATGGCATGGGCCAGACGGTTGAGGAAAATGCTGTGGGTGCCGGAACTGATCCCGAGGTCATGGCTCCACCGGCGCACGGCGGAAGAGACCTCGTCGGGCAATAGATGCCGCCGCAGGAAGCGCAAGGCTTCGGCATGGTCGTTGAACCTGCGGGGAATACGTTCCGCGACCGGTTCGTGCCAGTTCATCAATTCGAACCGGTTGGTGAGGTCACCAATCCTAATGCCCATGAATTCAACCCGCCAGAGTACAGGTTACGCTTTACAATGCTGCGGAGACTATGGGCCTGCCCTTGCGAAAGCAACGCTGAAGAACGGCGAAGGGGGCGGTTTGCGCGGCCTTCCGATGGGGGCCACCCGCCCGATGGGGGCAGGTGRCCGCGTCATGTCCGGCTCAGAACGGCGAGTCGGGGAAGTAATAGGCCTTGGCATTGTCCTTGGTGATCAGCGTCGCATCCAGCGTGAAGGTGCCGCGCACCGGAACCTGGCCGTAAAGCCCGGCCACCGTCATCTCCAGCGCGGTACCGACCATGGCCGGCGGGTACAGAACGTCCACCGGGATCATCTTGTCGCCGTCCATGACCTTCTTGATCATGTCTTTCGACCCGGCACCGGCCACGACATACTGGATGTCGGTGCGGCCAGCCTGCTCGATCGCCTGCAGGACGCCCACGGCCATGTCGTCATCCTGGCACCAGACCACGTCGATCTTGGGGAACTTGGTCAGGTAATCCTGCATGACCTTGAAGGCATCGTCGCGGTTCCAGTTGCCGAACTGACGATCCAGCACCTTGACGCCAGAGCCGGCAACCGCCTTGTCAAAGCCATCCTGACGGGTCTGGTCGATCGGGATCGGCAGACCGCGGATCACGACGACCTGGGCATCCGGCGTGGTTGCCTTGATGTAATTCCCCGCCGTCTCCCCCAGCGCGAAATTGTTGCCCGCGATATAAAGGTCGCGCACGGAATCGTCGTTGACCGAGGGCGCACGGTCCACGATGGTCACGAAGGTGCCCTTGGACTTGATCTCCTTGATCGAGTTGACCAGGGGATCGGGGTCGCTCGGCAGGATCACCAAGGCGTCGATGCCTTGCGTTTCAAGGTCCTGCAGCGCATTGGCCTGGCTCGCCGGATCGGGCGAGGTCTTGACGATGATGTTCAGCCCCGGGTGCTGATCCATCAGGATCTTGGCGACCCGGTTGGCATGGAACACCACGCCCGAGGTCCAGCCATGATCGGCTGCCGGAATCGATACACCCACCGTCATCGGCTTGTCTTCAGCGAAGGCGGCTGTGCTGCCCATGGCGATGGCCGCCACGGTGACAAGGCTCATTAGTCCTTTACGCATTTTCTCTCTCCCTTTGGACAGGTCTGGTCTTGCGATGCCGGGGCGACCCCTCCCCGGCGCCGTCGTCACGACTTGCGCACCAGTGATCGTTGCACCAGCATCGCAATGATGATGATCGCGCCTTGAATGGCCCCGATCAGATATTCGCTGATAAAATTCGACAAGAGCATGATATTGCCCACCAATTCCAGGATGAAGGCGCCGCAGATCGTCCCCCAGACCCGGCTCGCCCCGCCTTTGAGGGCGGTGCCCCCGATGACCACGGCGGTGATGGCCTGCAACTCCCACAGGATGCCCGTGGTGGCCGAGGTCGACCCCAGACGCGGCACATAAAGCATGACCGCAATCGCGACACAGACGCCCTGGATGACAAAGGCCGTGGTCCTGACCCGGTCCACCTTGATGCCCGAATAGCGCGCCACATTCGGGTTCGACCCCACCGCCACCACATGCCGCCCGTACCGCATCCGGTAAAGCACAAAGGCCGCGATCGAGGTCACCACCAGCACCACCACGATCGGCACCGGCACGCCGAGGATGTAGCCGAAATAGGCTGGCCGGTAGAGGTTCTGCTGTTCCGCCGATTTCAGGGTGATCGCCCCGCCCTGGCTCAGCCAGGTGGTCAGACCCCGGTATATCCCCATCGTGCCCAGGGTGGCGATGAAGGGCTCGATCTTGCCCAGTGTCGTGATCAACCCATTGGCCAGCCCGCACAAGGCGCCAATCACCAGGGCCAGCACAATCGCCGCCGCAATCGCCAGCCCCGGATCGGCAATCACGCCAGAGTTCAGGAACAGGATCATCAGGCTGGCCACGAAAGCCACCATCGACCCCACCGACAGATCGAGATCACCCGAGGAGATCACAAAGGTCGCCCCCACCGCGATCAGCGCGATGAAGGCGCTGCGCGTCGCCACATTGGCGAGGTTGTTGAGCCCGATGAAATTCGGGTTGACCAAGGCCCCTAGGATCAACAACAGCGCCAGCGCCGCAAAGGGCGCCACGGCGCGCAGATCCACATCCTGCCAGCGCCACTTGCGCGCCTCGGCCTCGGTTCCTGTCGTCATCTCGTCCCCCCTCACGCCACGGCTTTTTGTTTCAGGCCCGCCGAATAGCGCATGATTTCCTGTTCGTTGATCTCGTCGCCTTCCAGCACCCCGACGATCCGCCCGGCCCGCATCACCACGACGCGGCTGCAAAGGCCAATCACCTCCGGCATCTCGGAAGACACCATGATGATCGAACACCCCTCGCGCGCGAGGCCGGCGATGAAATGGTAGATCTGCTGCTTGGTGCCCACGTCGATACCGCGTGTCGGCTCGTCGATGATCAGGATTTTCGGCGTGATCTCCATCACCTTGGCGAGCAGAAGCTTCTGCTGGTTGCCGCCCGACATCCGCCCCGCCACCACGCTGGCATCGCGCACCCTGATGTCAAAGCGCCGCCGCGCCCGCTCCAATGCCTTGGCCTCGCTGGCCGGGCTGAGGTAGCCCCAGTGCCCATGCCGGTCAAGCGATTGCAGCGTCAGGTTGGCGGTCATGTCAGACCCCAGAAGCAAGCCCTTCGACTTGCGGTCCTTGGTCATATAGACCAGCCCCGCGTCAGAGGTCGCCTGAATGTCGCCCGCAGGCATCAGCGCCTCGCCGATCCGCACTTCACCCGCAAGGCGCGGATAAAGCCCGACAATCGCCTCCATCAGCTCGGTCCGGCCTGATCCGATCATGCCGGAAAAGCCCAGAATCTCGCCCTTCCTCAGGTCGAAATGCGCGTCGCGGACATGGGCCGTTGTCAGCCCCACCACCGACAAGACCCGCGCCTCATCGACATCGGGTTCGGATTTCTGCGGGTAAAGGCTGGACAGCTCTCGCCCCACCATCAGCTGGGCAATGGACTCGCCGTCCAAGGTCGAGGTCGCCGCCGTCTTCACCCATTGCCCATCGCGCAGGACCGTCACGCGGTCGGACAGTTCCGTCACTTCGTCCAGCTTGTGCGAGACGAAGACGAAACTCGTCCCCCGGTCGCGCAGCTTGCGCACCTGGCGGAACAGCGCCTCGGTCTCATCGCGCGACAGGACGGCGGTGGGTTCATCCATGAAGACAATCCGCGCATCGCGGCTGATCGCCTTGGCAATCTCGACCATCTGCTTGTCGGCCACCGACAGCGCGGAAATCACCGCCGTCTCGCTGATATGCGAGCCCAAAAGGTCCAGCACCCGCCTCGTCTCGGCCCGCATCAGCTTGCGGTCGAGCACGCCATAGCGGGCGACCTCGCGCCCCAGAAACAGGCTTTCGGTGACGGTCAGATGTTCGGCGAGGTTGAATTCCTGATGGATCACCACGATCCCCAAGGCTTCCGCCGCGCCGTTGGGCGGCAGCTTGACGCTGACGCCATCCAGGAAGATCTCGCCCGAGGTCGGCTGTTCAAAGCCCGAGAGGATCTTCACGAGGGTGGATTTCCCCGCCCCGTTCTCCCCCATCAGCGCATGAATCTCGCCCCGCCGCAGGGTGAAATCGACGCTGAACAGCACCTGAACGCCGCTGAATGTCTTGCTGATCCGCTCCGCAGACAGCACGATGTCGTCGCGGCCCAAAGGCGCTGACTCCATGACTTCCTCCCTCGCGGCTCCCCCCGCTCCCTCAGGTGTAAACCTTTGCATTTTTCATGTAAAGGTTTACATTGCCGGTGCCGCCCGAGATTTTTACCGCCAGCTTTGCACCTGCAGCGAGGAGCGTGTAGGAAAGGGGGGTCAGCAGGAACAGGCCGCACCGTGACGAACACTTCACCCGCCACCATTGAAGACGTCGCCCGCATTGCCGAGGTGTCGATCGCCACCGTTTCGCGCGCCATCCACCTGCCCGAGAAGGTGGCCGTCTCGACCCGGCTCAAGGTCAATCAGGCCATTGCCCTGACCGGCTATACCACCAACGCGATGGCGCGCAGCCTGCGGCTTGGCAAATCCAACATGATCCTTGTGGTGGCGCCAGACATCGGCGACCCGAATTTCTCCAGCATTCTGGTGGGGTTGGAGAATGAGGCCCGTGCGCATGGCTATGGCGTCCTGATCGGTCACACCCAGAACGACGCACAAAGGGGGGTGGAGTATCTGAAGTTCTTCTCCTCCAACCAGGCCGCCGGGATGATCCTTTTCACCGGCATCCTGCCCTTCGGCCACCAGTCGATGACCGCCAAGCTGCCGCCCACGGTCGGCGTCTTCGAGCCTGTCTTCAACGGCGGCATTCCTTATGTCGGCGTCGATGACATCGGCGGCGCGCGCAAGGCGGTCGATCTTCTCATCTCCGAAGGCCACCGCAAGATCGCCTTCATCGGCGCGGCCCGCAACCGGCTGGCCTATCAGCGCCGGCTGATCGGCTGCGAGTCGGGTCTGGACGCGGCCGGCATCCCCGCCGAAAGCCGCATCGTAATGGAGGGCGACGGCACCATCGAAAGCGGCCGCCTCGCTGTGGACCGCCTCTTTTTGCGCGACACGCTCCCCACTGCCTTCATGTGCGTCAACGACCAGACCGCCATCGGCGTCATGCTGGGCCTCGCCGCCCGCGGCTACGACGTGCCGCGCGATTTCTCGGTCACCGGTTTCGATGACGTGCCGCAAGCCTCTTACATGTCGCCCGGCCTGACCACGATCCGCCAGCCGCGCGGCATGATCGGCAAGCATGCAATGGCGCTCCTCCTCCAGCTTCTGGGCGAGGGCGAACCGGCCGAGACCGAGATCCTCCTGCTGCCCGACCTCGTGGTGCGCAATTCGGTCGGCCCGCCGCGCAAGATCTAGGGCCCTCGTGCCGCAACGTCACGGGTGGAACACGGACCCACGCTCTTGCCCTGCGCGGGCCGGGGGAACAGCTTGAGGCAGCTCACCGCAGGAGATCGCCATGCCCCGTTCCGTCATCATCGCCTCCGGCGTCCGCACCGCCATCGGCGACTTTTCCGGCGCCCTGTCCGGCATCAGCCCCGGCGATCTGGGCGCGGCTGTCGCGCGTGAGGCCATCGCCCGCGCCGGATGTGTGGGGGCGGATATCGGACAGACCGTCATGGGCCACGTGATCCACACCGCCCCCGAGGATATGTATATCTCGCGCATCGTCGCCATGCGGGCCGGGGTCCCCCATACCGCCCCAGCGCTGACCCTGAACCGGCTTTGCGGTTCGGGCCTGCAGGCGGTGGTCACGGCGGCAGAGCAGATCGTACTCGGCCATGCCGACATTGCGCTGGCCGGCGGCACCGAAAGCATGAGCCGCGCCGGCCATCTGATCACCCAGGGCCGCACGGGGCAGAAGATGGGCGACATGAAGGCCGTGGACATGATGGTCGGCGCCCTGACCGACCCCTTCGGCAACGGCCACATGGGCATCACGGCGGAGAATGTCGCGACGCGCGGCCAGATCGACCGCGCCACCCAGGACGCTTTCGCCGTCGAAAGCCACAGGCGGGCGGCGCAGGCCATCGCCGAGGGTCGCTTCACCGCGCAAATCCTGGCGATGACGGTGAAGAAAGGCCGCGCCGAGGTGGTTTTTGATACCGACGAACATGTGCGCCCCGGTGTGACCCTCGCCGATCTGGAAAAGCTGCGCCCGGCCTTTGCCAAGGACGGCTCGGTCACCGCAGGCAATGCCTCGGGCCTCAACGACGGGGCCGGGGCGCTGGTTCTGATGGAGGCAGCCGTGGCCGAGGCGCGCGGTGTGACGCCGCTGGCGCGGATCGTCGCCACCGGTCTCGGCGGCGTCGCGCCGGAGGTGATGGGGCTTGGCCCGGTGCCTGCGGTGAAACAGGCCCTGGCCCGCGCGGGTCTGACGGTGGCGGATCTGGATGTCATCGAATCCAACGAGGCCTTTGCCGCCCAGGCCTGCGCCGTGGCACAGGAACTGGGCTTTCCGCCGGAAAAGACCAACCCGAACGGCGGCGCAGTGGCGCTGGGCCATCCGATCGGCGCATCCGGCGCGATCATCCTGATCAAGCTGATCCATGAATTGCAGCGCAGCGGCGGCCGCTACGGTCTGGCCACCATGTGCATCGGTGGCGGGCAGGGCATCGCCGTGGTGGTCGAAAACCCGAAAGCAGGCCAGGGTTCAACCTTCGGCTGACAGGGCGAGCAGGCGCGACCAGAAGGCCATCTCCACCGGTCCTGCCGCGCCATGCAGCCGGGCGGCGCGCACCAGCAGGGGGCAGCTGGGCAGGCTGGGCGACAGATCGCAAAGCCGGCCACTCGCCAGTCGTTCCGCCGCCAGCGACTGCGGCACCCAGGCGACCGCCACCCCCACCGTCGCCATTTCCAAAGCGGCCAGCGTCAGGGCGGTTTCGGCCATCGGCACCGGGGTCAGATGCGGCGGCAGCTGCGGCAGGATCCGCCCCTCCATCACCTTGCCGAAGGAGACATCGCCGGGATAGGCGACATAGGGCAGCTCGCCCTGCGCCACCGGGGCGCTGGCAAAGACCGGAATCAGCCGATCGGTGCCGAGGGTCACCACATCCAGATAGGCGTCGCTGACATCGATCTTCTCCTCCGGCACCTGATAGAAGATCGCCACATCGGCCTGCCGCGACAAAAGCAGGCCAAAGCATTCGTCCAGGTTGGCCGAGCGGAGGCGGACATAGGTCTCCTCCCCGCTCTGCTGGATGCCCTGGATGATTCCCGGCGTGAAAGAGGTCGCCAGCGAGTGCTGGCTCGCAATGACGATCTTGTTGTTGGCGATTCGGTCGCCGCGCCGCAGGTCCACCACCAATTGGCGCAAGGAAGCGGCAAGCTGCGCAATTTGTTCGCTTTGGGCGAGGGTTGTGGGCCGCAGGACCACCGGCTTGTGGCTGCGGTCGAACAATTCGACGCCGACATGCTCTTCTATCTGCCGCACGCGACGGGAAAAAGCCGACTGAGTCAGCCGGCGTTTTTCGGCTGCGCCACTGAAGGAACCGGTCTGGGCGATCGCCAGGATATCCTCAAGCCATTCCAGCTGCATGGTGACCCTCAACTTGCAATTCTTGCAAGATATATGGAAAATTTCGCATTTGCTATTTGAATTTAGTCGATCAATGCTCGTCTTGCGCAAGTTAATTCAAGGACGCCGCCATGCATCTCGCCCGCTTTCCCCGTGTCTTCCTGGCCCATCTGCCAACGCCGCTGGAAAAGCTGGACCGCCTGTCGAAAGAGCTGGGCGGCCCGGAAATCTGGATCAAGCGCGATGATTGCACCGGGCTGTCGACCGGCGGCAACAAGACCCGCAAGCTGGAGTTCCTGATGGCCGAGGCGCAGGCCATGGGCGCCGATACGGTGATGACGCAAGGCGCCACCCAGTCCAACCACGCCCGCCAGACCGCCGCCTTTGCGGCCAAGCTCGGCCTCGCCTGCCATCTGCTCTTGGAGGACCGGACCGGGTCCAACGACGGCAATTACAACGGCAACGGCAATGTGCTTCTGGACCATCTGCACGGCGCCACCACCTCCAAGCGCGCCGGCGGCATGGACATGCAGGCCGAGATGGAGGCTGTGGCCGACAAGCTGCGCGCCGAGGGGCGCAAGGTCTATCTCATCCCCGGCGGCGGCTCGAACGCCACCGGCGCGCTCGGCTATGTGAACTGCGCTTTTGAACTGGTGGGCCAGGCCAACGACCGTGGCCTTGTCATCGACCATATCGTCACCGCCACCGGCAGCGCGGGCACGCAAGCGGGCCTGATCACCGGGCTGAAGGCGATCAACGCCGGCATCCCCCTGACCGGCATCGGCGTCCGCGCCCCGAAAGACAAGCAGGAGGCCAGCGTCTTCGCCCTGGCCCAGAAGACCGCCGAAAAGCTCGGTTGCCCCGGTGTCGTGAAGCGCGAGGATGTGGTGGCCGATTCCAGCTATGTCGGCGCCGGCTACGGCATCCCGCGCGCCGATACTCTGGAGGCGATCACGATGTTCGCCCAGCTGGAAGGCATCCTCCTCGACCCGGTCTATTCCGGCAAAGGCGCCGCCGGACTGATCGATTATTGCCGCAAGGGCCATTTCAAGAAGGGCGAAAGGGTGGTCTTCCTCCACACCGGCGGTTCGGCGGCGCTGTTCGGCTATGATGCGGTGTTCGAGGAAAGCTCCAAGGCGCTGGTGGTCGCCTGATCCGATGACGCAAACCTCCGCCACCCTGCCGCCCCATAGCCCAGCCGCCCCGCGGCGAGTCGGGATTCTGGGCGGCATGGGGCCGGCGGCGACGATCCTGATCATGCAGAAGATCCTGGGCGCGGTGCAGGCGGCCGATGATGCCGACCATATCCCGCTGATCGTCGACCAGAACCCGCAAGTCCCGTCGCGGATCAACCATCTTCTGGGCGGCGGCAGCGTCGATCCCGCCCCGGTTCTGGCCGCCATGGCCCGCAGGCTGCAAGACGCCGGGGCCGAGGCGCTGGCCATGCCCTGCAACACCGCCCACCATTACGCCGATGCGATCCGCGGCGCGGTGACAGTGCCCTTCCTCGACATGGTCGCCCTCTCGGTCGCCCATGCGGCAAGCCTCGCCGGGGCCGGGGGCACGGTCGGCATCCTCGCCTCGCCCGCCGTCCGCAAGGTGGCCCTCTTCGATGCCCCGCTCGCCGCCGCCGGACTGACCCCGCTTTACGCCGAGGACGAGGCGGCGCTCCTCTCCGCCATCCGCGAGATCAAGGCCAGGGGCGCCACCGACACCGCCCGCCAGACCCTGCAAGCCGCCTCCGCCGATCTGTTGCGGCGCGGCGCCCGGGTCCAGATGATCGCCTGCACCGAATTTTCGCTGATCGCAGATTCGGTCGCGCCGGAGAGCCAGGCTTTTGATACTCTGGACATTCTGGTGGCCGGGATCGCAAGATTTGCCCTTCCCGGACCCACCGCCACGTAAGACCCATAAAAACACAAAACCGACCCAACAAGGAGCCCTGCCCATGAAACTCCCGACCCGACTTCTCGCCCTGGGCCTCGCCGCCTCTGCCATGTTGTTCGCAGGGGCTGCTTCGGCCGAAAAGATCATCATCGGCCACTTCGGCAACCCGACGCCGATGCAACTGCTCTCCACCTCCGACGCGCTGGCTAAGGAAACCGGCTGGGACATCGAATGGCGCAAGTTCGCCTCCGGCACCGATGTCATCGCGGCCATGGCCTCGGGCGATGTGGTGCTGTCCGAGCTTGGCTCTTCGCCGCTGGCAATTGCCGCCAGCCAGGGCGTCGATCTGCAGCTGATCGCCTATTCCGACGTGATCGGCAAAGCGGAATCGCTGATTGCCCACAACGGTTCGGGCATCGAAAAGGTGGCCGACCTCAAGGGCAAGCGCATCGCCGTGCCGGTCGGCTCCACCGCGCATTTCTCGCTGATGGGCGCCTTGAAGCATGAAGGCATCGCCGAAACCGACGTGACGATTGTCAGCATGAAGCCCGACCAGATCGCCGCCTCCTGGGACCAGGGCGTCATCGACGCCGCCTGGATCTGGCAGCCGGTGCAATCGCAGATCCTGAAGTCGGGCAAGCTGATCATCGGCGCCGACCAGACCGCCGAATGGGGCTATCCGACCTTTGACGGCTGGGTCGTCGACCGCAAGTTCGGCGAGGCCAACAAGGACAAGATCGTCATGTTCCTCAAAGAGATCGACAAGGCCAACGCCAGCTACCTGAAAGACCCCGCCGCCTGGACCGCCACCGCCCCCGAGGTCATAGCGCTGGCCAAGGCCACCGGTGCCGATGCCTCCCAGGTGCCGGACATCCTGCAAGGCTTCACCTTCCTGCCGATGGCGACGCAAGCGAGCGAGACCTGGCTCGGTGGCGCTGCCGCCAAGGTCAAGGCCACCGCCGAGTTCCTGAAAGGTGCGGGCCGGATCGACGCGACGGCGGATGATTATTCCGCCTTCGTGACCCCGGCCTATGCCGAAGCCGCCGCGAAGTAAGCCATTTGCCCTGCCCGGGACCGCCCGGGCAGGGAGACCATCTGAAAGGGAAAGCGGCTCATGGCGCTGAAGATCGACAGTGTTTCGGTTGTCTACCCGGCAGCGGATGGCCGCCCGCCGGTGGCCGCGCTGAGCAAGATTGACCTGGAGATTGCCGAGGGCGAATTTGTCGTGGCGCTGGGCGCCTCGGGCTGCGGGAAATCGACCCTGCTGAACCTGATCGCGGGGTTCCTCTCGCCCTCCTCCGGCGATTTGCGGCTGGACGGCCAGCGCGTCGCAGGCCCCGGTGCCGACCGCGCCGTGGTGTTCCAGAAACACGCGCTGCTGCCCTGGCTGAACGTCCTGGATAACGTGGCTTTCGGCCTGCAAATTCAAGGAATTGGCAAGGCAAAGCGCCACGAGGTCGCCAACAAATTTGTGGGCCTTCTGGGGCTCGACGGCTTCCAGAACTCGCCCGTCTACAAGCTTTCCGGCGGCATGCAGCAACGCGTCGGCATCGCCCGCGCCCTGACCTGCGACCCGAAGATCCTTCTGATGGATGAACCCCTTGGCGCGCTCGACGCCCTGACCCGCGAAAAGGCGCAGGAGCTGATCCTGCACATCTGGAACGACACCGCGAAGTCGATCTTCTTCATCACCCACAGCGTCGAAGAGGCGCTGTTCATGGGCACCAAACTCGTGGTCATGTCACCGCGCCCGGGCCGGATCACCCATCTCTTCGATCTGCCCTTCTCGCGCCAGTTCCTCGATGGCATGCCGGCCCGGCAGGTCAAAGCCTCGCCCGAGTTCATCGCGATGCGCGAAGAGGTGCTGAAGATCATCTTCGCCGATGAGGAGGCCGTGGCATGACCGACCAACCCATCCTGCAAAAAGCCCCCGGCCTCTGGTCGCGCCTGTCGCGTGCCAGACCCACCAAGCCGGGCGAGATCTACGGCGTGCCGGGGCAGGGCAGCTCGCTCTGGCTCTCGGCCTTCTCGATCGGGCTGTTCTTCTTCGTCTGGTGGCTGGTCACCTACATGGGCTGGGTCAAACCCCTGTTCGTGCCGTCGCCCATGAGCATCGTGACCAAGTTCATCGCGATCTGGAACACCGGCTTCACCGGCACGCCCTTCCTCGACCATCTGACCATCTCGACCCTGCGCGTCTTCGGCGCCTTCCTTCTGGCCTGCGTCATCGGCCTGCCCCTTGGCCTCGCGATGGGGATGAGCCCCCTGATGCGCGGCCTTTTCGACCCGCCGATCGAGTTCTACCGCCCGATCCCGCCGCTCGCCTATCTGCCCCTGATGATCATCTGGTTCGGCATCGGCGAAACCTCGAAGGTCCTGCTGATCTTCCTCTCGGTCTTCGCCCCCGTCGTCCTCGGCGCCCGCTCCGGCGTGAAATCGGCGGCCATCGAACAGATCCACGCCGCCTATTCCTTCGGCGCCACCCGCTGGCAGGTGATGCGCCATGTCATCCTGCCCTCCGCCCTGCCCGAGATCCTGACCGCCATGCGCATTGGCATCGGCTTTGGCTGGACCACCCTCGTCGCCGCCGAGATGGTCGCCGCCACCAAGGGCCTTGGCTACATGGTGCTCTCGGCCAGCCAGTTCCTGCAAACCCCGGTGGTGATCATGGGGATTTTCGTGATCGCCATCATCGCCTTCGCCTTTGACCTCTTGATGCGCTTTGTCGAGCGCCGCCTCGTGCCCTGGAAGGGGCGCATGTAACCGGAAAGACAAGTCGATGATATATTTGAAGAAAGCCGTTCGGACTGCCGAGACGGACCAGGAAGACGTGCGCGCCGTCGTGGCCCATATGCTGGCCCAGATCGCGGCGGAGGGCGAAGACGCCGCCCGGCGCTTCGCCCGCGAGCTGGACGGCTGGCAGGGTGAGATCATCGTCTCGCCCGAGGTCCTGCGCGCCGCCGCAGCCCTTGTGCCCGAAAGGCTGAAGGCCGACATCCGCTTTGCCCATGACAACGTCCGCCGCTTTGCCGAGGCGCAGCGCGCCACCGTCACCGACTGCACGGTGGAGATTCTGCCAGGCCTGATGGCGGGGCAAAAGCAGATCCCGGTCTCCGCCGCCGGCTGCTATGTGCCCGGTGGCCGCTACAGCCATGTGGCCAGCGCCATCATGACCATCACCACCGCCAAGGTGGCCGGCGTCCCCCATATCGCCGCCTGCTCTCCCCCGCGCCCCGGCGTCGGCATTCCGCCCGCGATCCTCTATGCGATGGACCTCTGCGGCGCCGACGTGATCCTGAACATGGGCGGCGTGCAGGGCGTCGCCGCCATGGCCAACGGGCTTTTCGGTCTGCCCAAGGCCGATATCCTCGTCGGCCCCGGCAACCAATATGTCGCCGAAGCCAAGCGCATCCTTTACGGTCAGGTCGGCATCGACATGTTCGCCGGCCCGACCGACAGCATGGTCGTGGCCGATGCCGAGGCGGATGCCGAGATGGTGGCCTATGACCTCGTCGGCCAGGCCGAACATGGCTACAACTCCCCGGTCTGGCTGGTGACCTCGGATGCCGCATTGGCCGCCGCCGTCATGGCGCTGGTGCCCAAGCTGATCGAATCGCTCCCTGCGCTCAACCGCGACAGCGCCCGCGCCGCCTGGGCAGATTTCGCCGAAGTCATCCTCTGCGACAGCGCCGAGGAAATGGCCGAGGTCGCCGACCATTTCGCCCCCGAACACCTCCATATCCAGGCCCGCGACCTCGACTGGTGGCTGGGCCGCCTGCGCGCCTATGGCTCGCTGTTCCTGGGCGAGGAGACGACCGTGGCCTTCGGCGACAAGACCTCGGGACCCAACCACGTCCTGCCAACCTCCGGTGCGGCCCGCTACACCGGCGGCCTCTCGATCCATAAATTCATGAAGACCGTGACCTGGCAACGCGCCACCCGCGCCGCCGCACGCCCGCTCGCCGAGGCCACCGCCCGCATCTCCCGGCTGGAGGGGATGGAGGGCCACGCCCGCTCCGCCGACATCCGCCTGGCCAAGTTCTTCCCGGGCGAGGTCTTCGACCTCACCGCCGGCGATCTGGCCGCCCCAGATCTCGCATCATGACCGGTCTTGCCTTCCAGAGGCGCGGCAGCGGCCCGCCCCTCGTCCTGGTCCACGGCTACCTCGCCGGCAGCGCCATCTGGACCCGCGAGCTTGAAACCTTCAGCGCCACCCATGACGTGATCTGCCCCGACCTCGCCGGCTTCGGCGCCAGTGCGGGGCTTGAGGCACCCGAGACGATCACCGGCCATGCGCGGCTGGTGCTCGACCTGCTCGACCACCTCGGCGTCCCCGCATTCAACCTCCTCGGCCATTCGATGGGCGGCATGGTGGTGCAGGAGATCGCCCGCCTCGCGCCGGAGCGCCTCCGCAGCCTCACCCTCTACGGCACCGGCCCTCAAGGCCTGCTCCCCGGCAGGTTCGAAACCATCGCCCAATCCCGCGCCCGCCTTCTGTCCGAAGGCATCGCACCCACCGCAAGCCGCATCGCCGCCACCTGGTTCCTGCAAGGCGAGGCGGCCGAGGGCTTCCCCCTCTGCGAGGCGCTGGGCCGCCAGACCAGCCTGCAAGCCGCGCTCGCCAGCCTCAAAGCCTGGGAAAGCTGGGATGGCCGTGCGGCCCTCTCCGATATCCGCGCCCGCACCCTGGTGATCTGGGGCAGCCGGGACCGTTCCTACGCCTGGTCCCAGCCCGAGGCGCTGTGGCAGGGCATCAAGGGCGCCGACCTCGCCGTGGTGCCGAACGCCGCCCATAACGTCCATCTCGAACACCCGGCCCTCTTCGCCGCGATCCTGTCGGATTTTCTCAACCGCTGACCCCGCCAACCCCAAGGCGCGCCCTGTCCGGTAGGATGGGCAATTTGCCCATCTTCCAGACCTCAGCCCTTGGCCACCACCCAGTCCAGCATCCGCGTCGGCAGGAGCCGCCGCGCCAGGCCGGCAATCCGGGTCGGCACTGTCACGGCATAGCGCGCCTTGGGTCTGCGCGCCTCCACCGCATGGATCAGCGCCTTGGTCACGGCGGAAGGCGGCAGCTGGAACCGGTCCGGCCCGCCTGCGGCATAAAGCCTGTCGCGCAGCTTGGTGTAATGTGCGCTGCGGACCGAGCCTTGCCAGTCGATCCAGCGTTCGAAATGCGGTATGGCGTTTTCGCGGATCTTGGTGCCGATCGGCCCCGGCTCGATCAGGATCACCTTGATCCCCTGATCGCGCATCTCCAGCCGCATCACATCGCTCAAGCCCTCCAGCGCGAATTTCGTCGCCACATAGGCGCCGCGCCACTCCGCCCCCACGATCCCCAGCACCGAGGAGCAGTTGACGATCCGCCCGCCGCCTGCCGCCCGCAACAGGGGAATGACCTGCCGCGTCAGGTCATGCTGGCCGAACAGATTGACCTCGAAGATCGCCCGCAAGGCACCGCGCGGCAGATCCTCGACCAGACCGGGGCAGGCGAAAGCGCCGTTGTTGAACAGGACGTCCAGCTTGCCACCCGTGCAGGTGGCGACCTCGGCCACCGCCGCCGTCACACTCGCCTCATCGGCATAATCCAAGACGAAGCTTTCCAACCCCTCACCCTGCAGCCGCACGCAATCTTCGGGCTTGCGGCAGGTGGCAAAGACCCGCCAGCCCCGCGCCTTCAGGCCATGGGCTGCGTCGTAACCGATGCCCGAGGAGCATCCGGTGATCAGGATCGTGCGCGTCATCAGGGGTCCTTGCCTTGGCCTTGTGCCGGGCAGGTCTAGCAGAAGCCGCCGCGCCGCCAACCGCTATTCCCGCAACAGGCTCGCCGCAACCCAGGCTTCGCCGCCATCATCGGTCCGGATCCGGGTCCAGCCGGGGGCCGAGGTCTCGTCGAGCACCATCACCACAAACCCGGCTTTCAATGTGCCGAGCTTTGCAAAACGCGTCCCCGGCCCCTCGCGCACCGTCGCCCCGGCGGGCGCGCGCATCAGGCGGATCACTTGCGCCTCGGGCGCGGGCTGGGGCAGGGAAAGCGACACGCCGGTGGCGGGGGCGGCGCTTTGCTCCTCCCCAGTTTGCGCCCCGATCTGCGGCGTCTCGGAAGCCGGTTGCACGGCGGGCTGGACAGCAGGTTGCGCCGCAGGAACCACCGCTGGCAAGGCGGCGGGTTTGGCCGGCGTGGCACCAGCCGGCAGGCCGGTGGTGGATTTGGCCGGCACGAAGACCGGCCGCGCGGCGGGGGCTGCGGCGGCGTCCTCCTGCGGGCGCGGCGGGTGGATATACTGGCCATGATCCTCGCCCAGAAACCACAGGGCGGAGAACAGGAACACAGCCAGGGCGGTCAGAAGTCGAATCATTCAAAGACCTTGAATCTGGGTGTGCCGCACTTTGCGCACCCGGTGCCCGCAAGCGGGCATTGTAGGCAAGGCACGGGCCACAGCCCGCCCCCGCCCGCGAAATCGCACTGGACCCCTTGGCCGCAGCGCACTACAGAAAGCCTCATGTCCGATACGCACGACGACGATCTCCCTGACGGCGCGCCCCCCGAGGCTCCCGTCCCCGCCCTGCGCAGCGAGCCTCTGGCCCGCGCGATTGGCGAACGTTATCTGACCTATGCCCTGTCGACGATCATGCACCGTGCGCTCCCCGATGCGCGCGACGGGCTGAAGCCCGTTCACCGCCGCATTCTCTATGCCATGCGGGAGTTAAGGCTTTCATCGACCGGTGGGTTCCGCAAGTCGGCAAAAATTTCTGGCGATGTGATGGGAAACTATCACCCGCACGGCGATGCTGCAATTTATGATGCGATGGCGCGCCTCGCCCAGGACTTCAACGTGCGTTACCCGCTGGTCGATGGCCAGGGCAATTTCGGCAATATCGACGGCGACAACCCCGCCGCCGCCCGCTACACCGAAGCCCGCCTGACCGCCGTGGCCGAGGCGCTGATGGAAGGTCTGGCCGAAAACGCCGTCGACTTCCGCCCGAACTACGACGGCACGCTGGAAGAGCCGGTGGTGATGCCCGCCGCCTTCCCGAACCTTCTGGCCAATGGCTCCTCGGGCATCGCCGTCGGCATGGCGACCAATATCCCGCCGCATAACCTGGATGAACTGATCCTCGGCTGCCACGCCCTGTTGCGTGACCCCGACACCACCGATGACCAGCTGGTCGCCCTCATCCCCGGCCCCGATTTCCCGACCGGCGGCGTCATCGTCGAAGACCGCGCCACCATCCTCGACAGCTACCGCACCGGCCGCGGCTCCTTCCGCACCCGGGCGAGGTGGGAGATCGAGGATCTCGGCCGTGGCATGTGGCAGATCGTCGTCACCGAGATCCCCTATCAGGTCGCCAAATCCAAGCTGATCGAGCGTCTGGCCGAGCTGGTGAACCTCAAAAAGGTCCCCCTACTCGCCGATGTCCGCGACGAGAGCGCCGACGATATCCGCATCATCCTGGAACCGCGCTCCCGCACGGTCGAGCCTGACCAGCTGATGGCCGCCCTGTTCCGCAATTCCGAACTGGAATCGCGCTTCTCGCTCAACATGAACGTGCTGATCGACGGCAAGGTGCCGAAAGTCTGCTCGCTGAAAGAGGTGCTGCGCGCCTTCCTCGACCACCGCCGCGACGTGCTGAAGCGCCGCAGCCAGCACCGCGTGGACAAGATCGACGCACGTCTGGAGATTCTCGCCGGTTTCCTGATCACCTTCCTCAACCTCGACCGCGTGATCGACATCATCCGCTATGATGACGACCCCAAGCGCGCCCTGATGGCGGAAAACTGGGACAAGAAGCACAAGCGCGCCACGTCAGAGCGCGACTACGTCCCGCCGGCCGCAGGCCAGGGCCAGCTGAACGAGGTGCAGGCCGAAGCCATCCTCAACATGCGCCTGCGCAGCTTGCGCCGCCTGGAAGAGATGGAGCTGATCGCCGAACGCGACGCCCTGATCGCCGAACGCGCCGAACTGGCGACACTCCTCGCCTCCGATGTCGCGCAGTGGCAGCGCATCGGGACCGAACTGGAGGAGATCCGCAAGGCCTTCGGCAAGGACACCAAGGCCGGCCGCCGCCGCACCACCTTTGCCGAAGCGGGCGAGACCATTGAAATCACCGCCGAATCGATGATCGAGCGCGAGCCGATCACCGTGATCTGTTCGCAAATGGGCTGGATCCGCGCGCTGAAAGGCCATGCCGACCTCAGCCTCGAACAGAAGTTCAAGGACGGCGACGCCGCCCGCTTCGCCTTCCATGCCGAGACGACCGACAAGATCCTGATCGTCGCCGCCAATGGCCGCTTCTACACCCTGATGGGCGTGAACCTGCCCGGCGGGCGCGGCATGGGCGAACCGGTGCGCCTGATGGTCGATCTGCCCAACGACACCGCCATCGTCGATCTGATGATCTTCCGCCCCGGCGAGAAGCTTCTGCTCGCTTCCACCGCCGGTGACGGCTTCGTGGTGAACTCGGATGAGGTTCTGGCCCAGACCAAGGCCGGCAAACAGGTGCTGACCGTGGCCGAGGGCGTGAAAACCGCCGTCTGCCGCCGGGTCAATGGCGATCATGTCGCCGTGGTGGGGGAAAACCGCAAGGTCCTGATCTTCCCGCTAACCCAGGTGCCGGAAATGACCAAGGGCAAGGGCGTGCGCCTGCAAAAGTACAGGGACGGCGGGTTGTCCGACGCCACGACCTTCACCCTCGCCCAGGGCCTGTCGTGGAAAGACCCCGCCGGTCGCACAAGGACCGAGACCGAGCTTCTGATGTGGCTGGGCAACCGCGCCGGCACCGGCTCGATGGCGCCCCGCGGCTTCCCGCGCGACAACCGCTTCAACTGACGCCAACCCGACTTTGGCCAACCCGACTTTGTCCAGTGCGACTTTGACTTGACCGCGCCGGATGCCTCCTGCACGATCGGGCGGGTTCAGTGTGTGCAGGGTGATTTCATGGCGAAATTTGTATTTGACCTCCCGAGGGACAGCGGGGGCGCCTATTGGGCTGACGGCTTCGACCTCGGCGGTCTGCTGGGCTTCGTTCCCGCCTCGATTAGCGCGACCAAGATCGTCTGGAGCGTCAGCAACGGCACCATCACCGACACCCTTAGCCTGAGCGGTTCCGGAATCGTGGTGCAAAAGTCGGGAGATCTGATCGTCGACGTGACCAGCGGTTCCCTGTCCGGCATGACTGAGCAGATCGTCGATACCTCGGGCAGGGTCATTTCCGTCACCTTCACCAATCTCAATTCGGACATGAGCACATTCTTCACCTATGTGAGGGAGGCGCGTTGGGACTATCTTCTGAGCTATCTGACGCGCGGCAGCGATCAGATGTTGGGCTCGCGCGCCGGCGACGTTCTGGCCGGTGGTGGTGGCAAGGATGCCTTGTTCGGCAATGGCGGCAATGACATCCTGTTGGGCAACTACGGCGACGACCGGCTGTCGGGCGGCTATGGCCAGGACAGCCTCGATGGCGGCGTCGGCACCGACACGCTGTTTGGCGGCGTCGGCCATGACGTGCTGACCGGCGGCAGCGGGCGCGACCAGTTCGTCTTCAACATGGCGGTGCGGGCCGAGGATTCCGACGTGATCACCGACTTCACCCGCGGTCAGGACCATATCGCGCTATCCTCCAAGGTGATCGGCGGTCTGGGCGCCGCCGGCGTGCTGGATGCCAGCCATTTCGTCGCCGGGGGTGCGACCCGCGCCGATCAGGTGATCCTCTACGACGCGAACTCGGGCTGGGTCTCCTATGACAGCGACGGCAACGGCGCTGCGGCAGCCATCGCACTGGTCCAGATCAAGGTTGGCCTCGACCTTCACGCGACGGATTTTCTGGTGCTGTGATACCGCCCCGTGTTCGGCGGTTCATGGTTAACAAGCCCTGCAAGCGCCGCGCGTAGAGACGGAAGGAAGACAGAGGCAAGACGGAAAGAAGACGCGGGAATTGCCCTGCGTCTCTCTCGTTAAGCCAGCGTTCTGAAGGGTTTAGACCTCGGCCCACATGCGCAGCAGGTTGCTGCGGGTCTTGGTCAGAAGGTCGAACTGCGCCGTCTTGCCCTCACTGGCAAAGCAGGTCTCCACCGCCTGATCGAGGTCAAACAGGATCTCGCGCTGGCCCGGATCGCGGATCTGGCTTTGCACCCAGCCGACCACGGCCAGCCGCTCGCCCCGCGTCACCTCCTCCACCCGGTGGAGGGACGTGGCGGGGTAAAGGATCAACTCGCCGGGGTCGAGCTTGATGGCACGGGCCTCGAAACGGTCCTCGATGATCAGGGCGCCGCCGTCGTAAGTCTCTGGATCTGATAAGAAAAGCGTAAAGGACAGATCGGTGCGCAAGCCCTGCATCACGGCGTCATCGACATGGAGGCCGTAAGTCTGCCCGCTGCGGTAGCGCGACAGGATCAGCCGCGTCATCGCCTTGGGCCTGGCAGCCGAGCGGAACAGCGGGTTCGCCGCGAGCGCCTGTTCGACCTTGGCGAGGATACCGTCCAAAGCGGGGCAAGGCAGGGCCTGATCATTGGCCTTGACCAGGGCCGCATGCCGCCCCGCCGTCGCCCGCCCATCGCCAAACACCAGCCCGGCAGCGGCCTCGCGCAGGGCAAAGACCTCGGCGGCGGACAGGATATTCTCTATGACGATCATAGAGTTACCTGACGGAGGAGGTGACAAGCTCCACCCTTGCCGCAACCCCCAGCAGGATCTGCGGGTCGCCCGCCAGCGGCTTCTCCGCCATCGGGTCGCCAAAGGCGGCATCGGCCTCGCGCGTTGCGGCCAGAGCCTTGTTGGCGGCGGCGGTCCATTTCGGCGTCGCGGCCAGATCCTGCAAGGTTTCGCGCGCAAGGGTGACGAAAGAGCGCGCCTCGTGCCAGGCCATCACGTCATCGACCGCGCCATCCTTGAGGCTGCCTTCATATTCCCCGGCGGCAGCTTTCAGCAGCAGCGTCACCGCGTCAAACCGGGCGCGGGCGTCGGGAGCGGGGGTGGCGGCGATGGCACCGAAGGTCTGGGTCAGGGCGGTAAGGGATTGATCCACCTCGTTTTGTGCTGCGCCCTTGGCCATGGTTTCGGTGAAGGCCGTCACAACGGCCGCCATGTCGGCGGCGTTCTTGGCCGTCATTTCCTTGCCCAGGGTGTCGAGCGTGCCTTCCTCTTGCGGATGGCGTGCGAGCTCGACCGCCAGGTCCTTCTGACCCTTTTCGTACAGATCGCGCGCGGCCAGCATATGGCCCTCGACGATCATCACCTCGGCCAGAACGGCCGCCGCGGGGGTGGCATCCGCCGTCAAACCAGCCTCGCCCGACTCGCCGCCCTCGGCCTGCGCCAACCAAAGGCGCGCGGCGCCGGCGGCCTGCCCGGGCATGGCGAGCGTGATGGGCGCCGGGCGATGGACTTCGGCCATGGCGGGTGTGACGGCAAGCGTGACCGAGGCGACCGCAAGGCTGGTCCAGCGGCGCGGTTTGGTGGCACGGGGTTCGGAAGGGCGGCGGGTCATGGCGGATCCTATTACCAAGTATTATTGTCAGAATAGACCGCCCCGCGCGGCAAGGTCAAGATTGCCCAAGCGTTTTACTTGGGCAATCATCCGTGACGCCTTGCCGGCCCCTTTCAGGCCCGCTGCACCTGCAGCCAGACGCCACCTTCCGGGCGCAGGGTCAGGATCATCACGGGTTTGGGCGCCTTGCCCGGCACCGGGGCAAAGCGGAACCGGGCGAGCAAGGTTGCCAGGATGATCACCGCCTCCTGCAGCGCGAAAGAGGCGCCGATGCAGACGCGGGGGCCATCGCCAAAGGGAAGATAGGTCAGGCGCGGGATGGCTTTGGGGTCGGAAAACCGTTCCGGGTCAAAGGCATCCGGGTTCTTCCAGTGCAACTGGTGCCGGTGCATCGCGTAGATCGGCAGTATCACCGTGTCCTCGGCCCGGATTTCGCGCCCGCAAAGCTCATCGGCCTTTTGCGCTGTGCGCGACAGGAAGGCCGCGGGCGGATACAGCCGCAAAGCCTCGTCCACGATGCGGCGGATCAGGGGCAGGGCGGCCAGGTCGGCAGCGGTGGCGGGGCGGGCGCCGAGCACCGCTTTCGCCTCGTCCCGGGCGTCTTCCTGCACCTTGGGGTCAAAGGCGCAGAGGTAGAGCGACCAGGCGAGGGTCAGAGCCGTGGTCTCGTGGCCTGCGACGATGAAGGTCAGAAGGTTGTCGCGCAACTCGTCCACATCCATCTTGCGGCCGGTGTTCGGGTCTTCACCGGCCATCAGCAGATCAAGAAGATCCGGCACCCCGGTCGAGGGGCGGTGGCGGCGCTGGTCGATCGCGGTGTCGGCCATCGCCTTCATCTGGCGCAGCGCCGGCCCGGAGAACATCCGCCCCGGACGCGGCACCCAGGCGGGCGCGCCGAGGATGTCCAGAAGCGAAATCCGCGCCGTCTTGCTGATGTAATCCTCGATCGCCTGATGCACCCCGGCGCGGTCAAAGCCCTCGCCGCCCGAGAAGGTCACGTCAGAGATCACCTCGAAAGTGGCGGCGACCATCTCGTCGAAGGCGTCGATAGCGCGGCCGGCGGCGGCATCGAAGCGGGCCACGGCGCGGGATGCGGCGGCCGACATCACCGGCGCCAGGGCCGCGATGTTGCGATGCGAGAAGACCGGTGCTGCGGTGCGCCTTTGCCAGCGCCATTCCGCCCCCTCGGCCACGAACATCGAATCCCCGATGGCCGGGCCGAGGATCAGCTTGGTGACCATGGATTTGGGGTAATCCTCCACCCTTTCCCGCAAGATGATGTGGAGTGCGGCGGGGTCCATCACCATATGCCAGCGTTTGCCGGTGGTGCCCGACAGGATCGGGACGCGGGTGGCGATCTCGGGGATCAGCTCCAGCACATTGCGCCGCCCGGCCTGCAGCGAGCCCCAGATGCCCAGGGGTTGGGTGTGCAGCGGCACGCGGACCGGAAGCCGTGCCTCGACCTTGTCCAGCTTGCCCATAGCGCCTCCTGTTCCAAGGCTTTTCCCTGATGACGATATAGTGCCGATCTTGCCCCCGTCCAGCCGCGCGCCAGTTGCCAAGGCGCCACGCCGCCGCTATCTCGGGATGGACCCCCAACGGACTTCCCGCGGGACCCCGGCGCCAAGGAGCCTTGCCCGATCATGACCCTGCCTCGCATGTTGCGCCCTCTTCTGGTCCTGTGCGGACTGTTCCTGTTGGCGGCCTGCGATGCCCATGATGCCGGTGAACCGCCGCGCCCGATGGGGAATTTCGCCCTCGGCCTGAACATCGTGGTCGCCGATACGGCGCAGACCCTGCCGATCTCGCGCCAGGCCAAGCCCGAGGAATGGAAGGCTGTCATGACCCAGGCCATGGCAGACCGCTTCGGCAGCTATTCGGGCGACAAGCTCTTTGACTTCGGCATCTCGATCGACGGTTATGTTCTGGCCCCGCCCGGCGTGCCCATCGTGGCCAGCCCGCATTCGGCGTTGATCTTCACGGTCAACGTCTGGGATGACGCCAAGCAGCAGTTGCTGGTCAAGGGCGGCAAGCGGATGACTTATGTCGAGGGTATCTCGGCGGAAAGCGTGATCGGCTCGGGCTGGACGCAAAGCAAGGACCAGCAGATGAAGAAGCTGGCCTTCAATGCCGCCAAGATGGTGCAGAACTACATGCTGGAACATCCCGAGTGGCTGGGCCTGACGGCGGAACAGATTGCAAATCCCGCGGCAACCCCGCCCGCCACGCCGGCACCGGCCACCGTGGCCGCCCCGGCACCGGTCCCGCCGGCCCCGCCGAAGCTGCCGCCCTCGAAACTGCCGCCGAAACCGGCAGAGATCTCGCCGCTCCTGCTTCTGGGCCCCAGCCTGCCGTAACGGCGGCTGGTGCCTTCTGGCCTTGATTTTCCTTCGCTTCCGGCTTAAGTCGCCGCGCGTGGAAATCGGGGTCCCTGCGGCCCCCCCAATCCGAGGGCACCCCATGGGTAAGGCAAAGTTTGAACGGAACAAGCCGCACGTCAACATCGGCACGATCGGCCACGTTGACCACGGCAAGACGACGCTGACCGCTGCGATCACCAAGTATTTCGGCGAATTCCGCGCTTACGACCAAATCGACGGCGCGCCGGAAGAGCGGGCCCGTGGCATCACGATCTCGACCGCCCACGTCGAATACGAGACCGAAGCCCGCCACTACGCCCACGTCGACTGCCCCGGCCACGCTGACTA